>NZ_CP061038.1:3060000-3390000 GCF_014490665.1 Sphingomonas alpina
GCGCGCGCCAGCGCGAGATTAGCGAGCGCAGCATAGGCAATCAGGCCGGATTCAAGCGGCATCGGCCATCTCCCGTTCGACGCGCGCAGGCGCAGACCGGCGCGGGCGCACGGGCGCTCGTTTCGGCCGACTGGCGCGCCATGCGCCAAAGCCAAGCAGCAGCGCGATTGCGAACGTCGCGAGATCGAAGGCGAGAAACAGCGTGTCGCCGGCCCGGATGCTGTGGATGAACCCACGATCGGTGGTCAGCGCGTTGACGATCGGCAATGCCGCAAAGGCAGCTGCCGCGATCGCGAGCGTTTCCGGCCAGGCACGGTGCACCGGTCGCAGCAATGACAGCGCCGCGAGCCCGAACCACACCCAGAACATCGTCGCGACCTCCATATCGGCGCGCTTCGGCAATTCGGCCGGGATCAGGCGATTGGCGAGGAGATAGGCGGCCATGCCCGCCGGCAGACAGGCGATCGCGCCGATGTTCAGCCGCTCGACCAGCCGGAATCCGAAAAACGGCTTCGCGCCGGGCTTGCGCCTCTTGGCGGTCCACAGCAGCAGCCCAGTGCCGACCATCGCCGCGCCGGTCAGCCCAAGCAGGAAATAGGTCCAGCGCAAAACCGGCCCGGCGAAGGAGCCGAGATGAAGGCCTAGCATCACCCCGGCGGTGGCGATTGCGGGTCCGGGCGGATCGGACGCGGTCAGGCGGTGGCCGTCCGCACCCGAATAGCTGATCGATGCGCTGCGGGCATTGAGCCGATCTGCGCCGCTGCGGGAAATCGTGACGATCGCGGCCGCGTCATTGGGATTGCGGATGACGACCCGATCGGGCCGGCCGCCCTGCCATTCGCGCGCCGCGGCACTCACCAGCGGGCCGATCGGGGTCAGCGCTACCGCACGGCCCATCGCCTCGCGTTCGGGCTCCGCGCCGTACGCCTCGGTCGCGAAGACCGCCGGCGACTTGTAGTTGGCGGTGATCGGCCAGGGCATGTACATTACGACCAGGGTGATCAGGCCGGTATAGGTGATCATCGCGTGAAAAGGCAGCGCAAGCACCGCCGAGACATTATGCGCATCGAGCCAGCTTCGCTGTCCCTTGCCCCAGCGCAGCGTGAAGAAATCGATGAAGATCCGCTTATGCGTGACGACGCCCGAAATGATCGCGGCCAGCATGAAGATCGCGCACAGCCCGGCGAGCCACCGGCCCCAGGGATGCGGCAGCTGCAGCTGGAAATGGAAGCGATAGAAATGTTCGCCGCCGCGCGTGTCGCGTGCCGCGAGTTCGGCGCCCGTCGCCGGATCGAGCTTGATTTCGGCACGGCGCGGCGTTGGCGGCGCCTTCGGATCCGGATTGGGTTTCGCGCGCGCAAAGATGCGGGTTTCGGTGGTCCGCTCATCGGGCAGATAGATAAACCATTGCTCGTCATGCGGCGACGTCGCCTGCATATGCGCGACTGCCGTCTCCGCCGCTCGCGCTGGTGTCACGGCCTTGAGGTCGAGTTCGGGCTGCATCCAGCGGGTGATTTCCGGGCGGAAATAGCTCGCAGTGCCAGTCAGGAACATGGCAAACAGGATCCAGCCCGCCAACAGGCCGAGCCAAGTGTGGATCCACGCCATCGCCTGGCGCAAGCCCCTTGCCTTCTCGCCGCTCGTCGTCACGCGCGGACGCCCAGCAGCCAGAGCGCGCCGATGGCCAGGATGGCGGTCCCCCAGATGATTCCCGTCACGCGCGTGAGCCGCGGTTCGTAAAAGGCCCAGAGCCCGAGCAGCGCGAAGAACAGGAAGGACAGGATCATGCCCCATGCGGTCGCCTCGGCGCGCGCAATGGGCAGCAGCCGCGCCAGCAATGAGGCCAGCCCAGCCGCCGCGACATAGCCGCCCACCAGCGCGGTGAGGCAGCGCACAGCCATCTGCAGGCCGCGTAATCCGCGCCTTTTGCTTCCCGAGAGTCCGCCGACCGACACGCCATTCCCTTTCAAGTCGTGGCTTGCCTCTACGCGGAAGCTTCCCTAACGGCAATTGCGAATCGTTAGCAATAATTCCAAAGGGACAGACAATGAGCGTTCAGCGGCCTCGGCAATCCGGCAGATTTGGCGTTTCTCTGGCGGCGCTGGCGGCCCTGCTGGCCATCGTTCCGGCCGTCGCCCATGCCGAAAATGCTGTCGCCCCCGATGATGCAGTTACCGATCATGCCGACGCTGAGGCCGGGCGCGAAGAGATCATCGTCACCGGCCTCAGGCTCAAACAGGCCGGATCGGGCACCAAGACCGACACGCCGCTCATGCTGACGCCGCAAAGCATCACGGTGATCGACAATGAGGAACTGACTCGCCGCAACGCGCTGTCGATCAACCAGGCGCTCGGCTATGTCGCCGGCGTATCTCCCAACCAGCGCGGAGCGATGGTCACGCGCTACGATCAGCTCATCCTGCGCGGCTTCGCCCCCGGCGTGTTCCTCGATGGCATGCGCCTGATCGCCGGCCCCTATTCCACGCCGCAGATCGACTTCAACCGGGTCGACCATATCGATGTGGTCAAGGGTCCGGCTTCGGTCCTCTATGGCAGTTCGACGCCGGGCGGGCTGGTCAACCTGACCAGCAAGATGCCCGAGGCCGGTGCGTTCGGGCGGATCGAGGCGCAGCTCGGCAATTACGACACGCGGCGCGGCGCGATCGATATCAACCAGCCGCTCACCAGCGACGGCAAGCTGCTCGGTCGTGTCGTCGCCGGCTGGCAGAAGGGCGACGGCCTGACCAAAGGCACGGTCAGCGAGCGCTATCATGTCAGCCCGATGCTGACCTTCGCACCAGGGCCCGACACCAGCCTGACGTTGATCGCCACCTATCAGCACGCACCGAGCGGTGGCGGCTATTCCGGCGTGCCGGCTTATGGGACGGTATTGCCTACCCCCAAGGGCGTGCTGCCGCGCAACATCAATACCGGGGACCCCGGCTATGAGCGCTACAATCACAAGGCGAAATCGATCGCGGCGCTGTTCCGTCACGATTTCAACGAGCATCTGACCTTCCGGTCCAATTTCCGGTTCCAGAACAATGAATTATCCTACCGCCAGCTCTATGTTGCCGGCTTCGCGACGACCGGGACCGGGCTGGCGCGCAACAGCAATTTCGGCGTCATCACGCGCGGCGGCGGCGGCGCGGACGAGGATTTCGATACTCTGACGATCGACAATAGCCTGAATGCGAAGTTCGAGACGGCGGGAATCCAGCACAACCTGCTTATCGGCATCGACTATCAGCATATCGCCGGCGAGAATTTCCAGCAGTTCAACACCGGCCAGACGGCGGATCCGCTGACCAGCATCCCCAATCTCAACCTGTTCGCACCGACCTATCGCGGCCCCCTGCCCAGCTTCGACCTGACCAAGCTGTCGCCCAATTATATCAACACCTATGGCAAGCGCGACCAGACCGGCGTCTATATCCAGGACCAGATCAGCATTGGCCGGCTGCAGCTGATCGCGAGTGGCCGCTTCGACAGCTATGACCAGACCACGCTGAACAAGAATCCGGTCACGCCCGCCGCCCGCCTCGCTCCGGTCACCAAGCTCTCGCAGAATGCCTTCACGATGCGACTGGGCGCACTTTACGAGTTCGATTTCGGCGTCTCGCCCTATTTCAGCTATTCGGAATCGTTCGAGCCGCAAGCCGGCACGACCTATCTCGGCGTCCCGTTCGAACCCGTGACCGGGCGGCAATATGAAGGCGGGATCAAATTCCAGCCCCGCGGCACCAATGCGATCTTCACTGTGTCGGTCTATGACCTGCGCCGCCAGAAGGTGCCGGTATCGGATCCGGCCGCGGGCACCAACGGCATCCCGACCAATGCCCAGATCCAGATCGGCGAAGTCCGCGTGCGCGGCGTCGAGTTCGAAGGGCGCGGCCAGATTTTTCCCGGTTTCGACGTGGTTGCCGCCGCCAGCTACACCGACGCCATCATTACTCAAGGCACAGCGGCAATCGCACCTACCGCGATCAACAGCGGTACGCCCACGACCACCGGCACGCGCCAGCTCGGCACGCCGAAATATATGGCCTCGACCTTCCTGTCCTATGATTTGGGCAAGGGCAGCAGCGTGTCCGGGCCGTTATCTGGCCTCAGCATTGGCGGCGGCGTGCGCTATGTCGCGGGATCGGACGGCACGACCACCTATGCCGTGATCAACAACGTCACGACCTTCCAGCGTTTCCACACCCAGGGGTTCGTGCTGGTCGATGCGCTGATCGGCTACGATCTGGGTCAGGCGTCGCCCGCGCTGCGCGGCTGGGGGCTGGCGGTCAACGCCGCCAATCTGTTCGACAAGACGCACATCAGCGCCTGCCCGTTCAGCAACAGCTGCTATTACGGCGCACCGCGCACCGTGATCGGATCGCTGCGCTATAATTGGTAAGGGTTCTGCGTCGAGGCGGCGGCCCTTGAGCGGGCCGCCGCCGGCTCAGGCCGGCACGTCACCCCTGATCGTCACCCGGTTGCCATAACGCCGCGCCGGCCAGTAATCCCAGATCGCATGGTGCTGGGCGCAACGATTGTCCCAGAAGGCGAGCGTGCCCGGCGTCCAGCGGAAGCGGCACTGGAACATCGGGTGCGCCAGGTGCTCGAACAGATGGCGCAGCACTGCTGCGCTTTCATGCGGTGCGACACCGGCCAGCCCGGTGGTGAAGCCGGAATTGACGAACAGCGCCTTGCGCCCGGTCACCGGATGGGTGCGCACCACCGGATGGATCGAGCGCGGATATTTCGGCCGGTCCGCCACGCCGAGATCGGCATAAAGGCCGCGATAGACATGTTCGCCATCATGCACCGCGCGCAGATCTGCCAGATACACCTTCATCCGGTCCGACAGCGCATCATAGGCAGCGTACATATTGGCGAACACGGTGTCGCCGCCGACCGGCGGGCATTCGCGGATATACAGCATGCTGCCGAGCGGCGGTTCAGCATCGCAGGACACGTCGCTGTGCCAGCCCTCGCCATTGGCGCGCACGCTGTTCTCGTCCGCGGCGATGATCATCAGTTCGGGATGGCCGGGTTCGCTCGGCGCGGCGGGATGGATATGGAGATCGCCGAACATCCGCCCAAAGGCGATATGCCGCTCAGCCGACAAATGCTGATCGCGAAAGAAGATTACGAGGTTTTCGGCAAAAGCGCGCTCGATCTCGGCAAAGACTTCGGGCGCGATGTCGGCGTCGAGATCCACGCCCGAAATCTCCGCACCAATCGCCGGGGTCAGCTGGTCGACGCGGATATGACCATAGGATTGCTGCGGCGCGCGCGAGAAGATTTCGACATGGCCGGGACGCTGCAGCCCAGGCTTCGCCATGGTCGGTGTGTCCTGCATCGTCACTCTCCCATCTTGCCCGGCCCGAGCGCGCGGCCCGCGCAATAGAATGCCGCCGCCGACAGGCCGTTGACCAGAAACAATCCGGCCAGCGCAATGCCCAGCGCATCCGCACCGAATTCCGGCGTCAGCAGATCGCTCGCGAAACCGACACAGGCCGGACCCAGGCCCAGACCGATCAGATTCTGGATGAAGATCATCAGCGCGGCGGCACTGGCCCGTTCGCCCGGGCCGGCGACGCCCTGGACCAGCGCATAGGTCGATGGCTGATACAGCGCGTTAAGGAACGTCGCCGCAGCAAGCCCGAGCAGCGCGAGGGTCAGCGACTGAGTCAGTAATGCCGGCACACCGAACGCCGCGGCGGCCAGCACCGTGACCGCCGGCCACCAACCGAGCCAGCGCCGGTCGCTCTGCGCAAGACGATCGCCGATCGCGCCACCCGCCAGGCTGCCGATGAGGCCGGCCGCCGCGCCGATTGTGCCGAGCAGCAGCCCAGCCTGGGCCGGGCCGATACCATGGCTGCGTTCGAGCCAGGGCACAGCCCAGATCAGCCCGTAGGTCACCATCAGATGCAATGCCGATCCCGCCACGCACCAGCGGAACGGTGCGCTACCGAGCAACCGCTTATAGGCCGGCCAGGGCGAACCGCCGGGCATGGTGGTTCGCGCCGGCTCCCTGATCAGCAGCCGGACGAGGATCGCGACCAGCACGCCGGGCGCGCCGATCGCGATAAAGGCGGTGCGCCAGCCATAATGCTGAGTCAGCCACCCGCCGCCGACCATGGCGATGAAGGTCCCGGCGGAAATCCCGGCAACCAGCACGGCAAAGGCGCTCGACCGTCGCTCCGGCGCAATGGTGTCGGCGATCAGAGAATGGCTGGTCGGGGCGTAGCCAGCCTCCCCCGCCGCCACGCCGATCCGTGAGAGCAACAGTCCGAGCGGGGCCGTGACGACGCCGCACAGCATCGTTGCGGCACTCCACCAGGCGAGACACCAGGCCAGCAAATTGCGCCGGTTGAAGCGATCTGCGACCCAGGCCAGCGGCAGGCCGAGCGGCGGATAGACCAGGGCAAAAGCCGTCCCGCCGAGCAAGCCGATCATCGTGTCCGACAGGCCGAATTCGCGCTTGATCGGCTGGGCGGCGATGCCAATCAACTGACGATCCGCCATGTTGAGCGACGAGACAAGAAACATCAGCAGCAGGAACAGCAATACCGAGCGCCCGCGCGCCGGCGATTGAGCGTCGCCCTTCGGATCGATCGATGCCATGGCGGCGAAGTTATCAATATTATCGATAATTACAAACGGCTCTTTTATGCTGTGAGTGGCCCGCTCTGGCGATTGCCTCGTATCCGGCTCACCGCTATGCCACGGCAATACACCTTAATAGGGGCACTCCATGCGCATTTCCGTCCTAGTTCGTCTCACCGCGGCCACCGCCGCCATCGCCATCGCCATCCCTGCGCTATCCAAGGACGCGGCGACCAAGGCTGCGCGTTACGGCACATTCGGCATCGACCAGACCGCGCGTCAGGCAGGGGTGAAGCCGGGCGACGATTTCTGGACCTATGCCAACGGTGGCTGGGCCGCGAAGACCGAGATTCCCGCCGACAAGGGCTCGGCCGGGTTCGGCTCGATCCTGTCCGACGAAGCCGAGGTCAATGTGCGCAAGATTCTCGACGACATGGCCGCCAACCCCGCGCAATATGGCGCGACCGGCAAGCAGGTCGGCGATTTCTATGCCAGCTGGATGGACACTGCCGGGATCGAGGCGAAAGGCACGGCACCGCTGAAGCCGTATCTCGCGAAGATCGCCGCGGTGAACGATCTGAGCGGGCTGCAGACGCTGTTCGCAACCGTCGGATATGCCTCGCCGGTCGGGATCGGGATCATCCCGGACCTGGCGGATCCGACGCGCTACACCGCCGCGGCCGGCCAGGGCGGTCTGGGCATGGCACGTGACAATTACCTGCTGCCAGGTGAAAAATACGACGGCTACCGCAAGGCTTACCGCGCCTATATCCAGCAGATCCAGGAACTGGCGGGCATCCCCGATGCCAGCGCCAAGGCTGATGCGATCATGGCGCTGGAAACAGCGATGGCCAAGGAGCAATGGTCGCCCGAGCAAAGCCGCGACATCGCCAAGCTGAACGATCCGCAGCCGCTTGCCGGACTGGAGAAAAAGGCCCCTGAGTTCGACTGGGCGCTGCTGCTGAAGACCTCCGGCCTCGATTCGTCACCGACCGTGCTGATGACTCAGAACACTGCGCTGACCGCGATGGGCAAGCTGCTGGTGGCGACCCCGCTGCAGACCTGGAAGGACTATCTCGCCTTCCACTTCGTCAGCGACCATGCGACCTTCCTGCCCAAGGCGTTCGACGATGCGCAGTTCAATTTCTTCTCCAAGACCCTGTCGGGCGTGCAGGTGCAGCGCGATCGCTGGAAGCGCGGTATCCAGCTGATGAACGGATCGCTCGGCGAGGCGGTCGGCCAGATCTATGTCGCGAAATATTTCCCGCCTGCAGCCGAAGCGCAAATGGGCGAACTGATCGAGAATCTGCGGGAGGCCTATCAGCAGCGCATTTCCGGATCGACCTGGATGGACGATGCGACCCGCAAGGCCGCACTGGTCAAGCTCGCCGCGTTCGAGCCGCGCATCGGCCACCCGGTGCGCTATGTCGATTATTCCTCGCTGAAGGTGGAACGTGGCGACCTGCTCGGCAATGCGATGCGCTCCGGCGAGTTCGAACAGCAGCTGCAGCTTTCGCGCTTCCCCAAGCCGGTCGATCGCAGCCTGTGGGACATGACCCCGCAGACGGTGAACGCCTATTACAACCCCCTGTCGAACCAGATCACGTTCCCGGCGGCGATCCTGCAGCCGCCCTTCTTCGATCCCAATGCCGATCCGGCGGTCAATTATGGCGCGATCGGTGCGATCATTGGTCATGAAATGGGCCATGGCTTCGACGACCAGGGCAGCCAGTTCGGCCCGACCGGCAAGTTCGAGAATTGGTGGACGCCCGCGGCGTCGACCGCTTTCAAGGGCAGCACCGGCGCGCTGGCCGCGCAGTATGACCAATATGAACCGGTCCCCGGTACCAAGATCAACGGCAAGCTGACGCTGGGCGAGAATATCGGCGATCTGGGCGGGGTCGAAGCGGCCTATACCGCGTACAAGATCTACCAGCAGAAGCATGGCAAGGCGCCGGTGATCGGCGGGCTGACCGGCGACCAGCGCTTCTTCCTTGCCTATGCCCAGGCCTGGCAGAGCAAGCGTCGCGAGGCCCTGGCGCGGCAATTGTTGCTCACCGATCCGCATTCGCCGGCGATGTTCCGGGTCAACGGCATCCTGCGCAATGTCGATGCCTGGTATGCGGCGTTCGACGTGAAGCCGGGCGACAAACTGTACCTGCCGCCTGAGAAGCGCGTTCACATCTGGTAAGCTGAGGGGGCTTTCCTCCCCGTTCGCCCTGAGCCTGTCGAAAGGCCGTTCTTCTTTCTCGGGTGTAAGAGAAGAAGGACGGTGCTTCGACAAGCTCAGCACGAACGGTTTTTCCTAGACCGCGCGCAGCCCGAGCCAGCGGCGAGCCGGCGGAACCCGTCGCAGCGCGAAACGCTCGATCATCAGCACGGCGATCAGCGATGCGCCAAACAGCGGCAGCAAAAGGCCGAGCACGATCACCACACTGATCAGCAATGCCCCGAAACGCGGGCGTGACAGCGGGATCGGCGCGCCGACCAGCCCAACCGGTCGCCGGCGCCACCACAATATTGTCCCCGATACCGCGAGCGTCACGAGCAGCACGGCGGCGAGCGTGCCGAGCAACTGGTTGGCGATACCGAACAGCGCCCCCTCATGCGCGGCGATGCCGTAGCCGACGGCGCGATCGATCCAGTGGCGCTGATCGAAATCGCGCCGGGCGAGGACCTCTCCGGTCCGGCCATCGATGGTCAGCTGCGTACGCAGCGGGCGATTGTCGGCGTCCGACGTGACCGTCCAGGCCTGCGCGCCGTCCGCCGGCGGTGCGACCAGCACCGGCGGCGCAATGCGCAGCGGCATGATCGCGCGCACGACGCGGTCGAGATCGCCGGCACGCGGTGCAAGATGCGCCATCGACATGCCCATATGTTCGGCATGCTCGTCGAGCATCGCGCGTTCGCCGGGCGGCGTAACGGCGGGCGGGGTGGCGACAGAGGCGGCGCCGGTCGGCCAGTCGACTGGGCCATCGGCGGTACCCGTAACCGCGCGTACCTCTTTGAAATAACTGCCCCACGCCTTGGCCCAGGGTAGTCCTGTCGTGATCAGGCCAAGCGCAAGCAACGAGACCCAGATCCCCGACACCGCATGGATGTCGCGCCAGAACAGGCGACGCCCCTGGCGCAGCCGCGGATAAAGCACCCCGCCGAGCCCGGTCGCGCCGCGCGGCCACCACAGATACAGGCCGGTCAGGATCATCATGATCGCCCAGCATGCGGCAAGCTCGACCAGATAGCTGCCGGGATTGCCCGCCATCAGTTCGCCGTGCAGGCGGAAGATGTAGCGCATGAAGCGCTCTTCCTCGCCGACCTGTTTCAGCACGTGAAGCGTTGCCGGATCGACATAGACGCGCGTCTGTATCTTGCCTGTGCTGACGATCACGCGCGCGGCATGGCCGGGTCCTTCGGGCAGTTCATATTTGTGCAGCCGCGCGCCCGGCACCGCCGCAAGCGCGGCGGCGACCTGCGCCTCGACACTCGCCGCCGGCGCGACCGCCAGCGTGTCATAAGGGCGGTCGATCCACCCTTCGATCTGCGGCTTCCAGGTGTAGATCGTACCGGTCAGCGCCAGCCAGATGACGAACGGCACGCACAGCAACGCGGCGTAGAAATGCCAGCGCCACACGGCATTATACCAGCGCGTTCCGGGCGGTTTGACGCTCATAATTTGATCCCCGCTTCGATGACGAAGGTGCGCTGCGGATAGGGATGGAAGACCCAGGCGCTGTCATTGGTGAGATTATTGACCCCGGCCGACAGCCTCAGGTTGTGCGCCAGATCGATGTTGGCCTTCACATCGAGCGCGAACAGCTCCGAGGTATAGCCATAGGCGTCGCCGCGCTGCAGCCCGTCGAGATCGGTATTGGGCCGGCTGGCATAACGCACGCCGACCACCGCCTGCAGCGACGGTGCGAGCCGCCAGCGCAGATTGCCGTTGAAGCGCCAGCTCGGGATGCGCGGAAATTGCACCCCTTCGGAGGCGCGATCGGCGCGATTGCGCACAGTTTCGGCATCGATCCAGGCGGCATTGGCATCGATATCCAGGCCCTGTGCCGGCCAGTCACGCACCTCCGCGATCAGCTCCGCCCCAAATTGGCGAGTCAGGTCGATATTCTTGAAGTTGGAGGTCGACACGCCAGCCTGATTGAAACCGACATAGCTGAAGATCGCATCGCGGATGCGCTGATAGAACAGGCTGCCGGTCAGCGTGACCGGACCGAAGCGTTTGCGCAGCAGGAAATTCGCGTCGCGGCTCTTCTCCGGTTTCAGGTTCGGATCGAAGCTGTTCTGATTGAAGCTGCCATCGCTGTTGAGCGATCCTTGGAACAACTCTCCAACGGTCGGGAAACGGGTCGCCAGCGCAAGGCTGAGTTCGGCTGCCCAGCCATCACCCAGGCCGCGCTTGAGCGCGAGCTTGGGACTGAACGCGGTTTCTGTCCGCGCGGCATACCGTTGCATGACCAATTGCCCGGCCTGCGCTCCGCTGGTGGCGCGCGCCGTCAGGCCGCCATCATAGCCGCGCCACCAATCGGCGCGCAGGCCAAGGATCAGCAGCGTATCGACATCGAGGGCGATCGCGTCCTCGGCAAAGACGCCGATCGTGCGCGTCCGCCCAAAGGTGCGGGTGCGCTGAGTCCGGCCGCTGGCGGCGCGCCAGTTGGTCGTGTCGAACACCGATTGGTCGGTCTCATAGAGATTGCCGTTCAAACCGAACGCCACGTCATGGCTGCCCAGTGTCCGGGTGACGAGCAGGTCGCCGGTATACCAGCCAGTCGGCCCCTGCTCGGTCACCTGCCCCGCGCCATTGGCGATGCCGGCAGCATAGCCGTTCGAGCTGCGGCTTTCCTGCCGGTCGAAACGCAGGGTCGAGAGATTGGCGCGCACATCGAAGCCGGCAACCGGCCCTTCCAGCTTCAGCCCCGCCAGCCATTCGTCCTTGGCGGCAAGGCCGAGACGAAAGCTGGTCGCTGGATTGAGCGTGTAGGTGTGTCCGGCGAAGCTCACCTGCCCGGTCGCATCGCCATAAAAGGGATTACCGGCCGCATCGCGCAGATAGGTTTTCGGGTGGAGCGTCTCTTCGCGGTTCCACCAATAGGTGAACAGCGCTTCGGCATGGAACTCGCCTTGGTCGAAGCGGAGTTGCGCACGGACCTGATCCTGGCGTGTGGCGACGGAACTGTAGTCGCCAATCACCGGGGCGACCACTTTCGTGCCCGCAACCGGGATCAGCGCCGGATCGGCATAGGCGCCGGCGACCGGCGTGCCGGCATTGGGCCTGCCGTAGAGCCCGGCGGAATAGCCGAACTGATAATATTGCATCGGCTGGCTGTCGTTGCGCAGCCGCCGCACCGAGGCGCGAAAGCCGAACGGGCTGTTGTCGGCCTTCAGCGCGAAGCCGGCTTCGGCGGCATAGCCGTAGAAATCGTCGCGCGTGCCATATTGGCGATAAGGCTGGACGAAGGCCTGCACGGTGCCGAACGCTTCGTTGCGGTCGGGCGCGCGGGTGGTGATATTGACGATGCCACCCATCGAATTGCCCGGATAACGCGCCGAATAGGGGCCGTAGACAATGTCGAACTGCTTGACCTCGGTCGGGCTGACAATGCCCCAGGCGGGCGGAAAGCCGAACGAATTGCCGAGGAAGTTGGAGACGACGAAGCCGTCGACCATTACCAGCGACCGGGCGCTTTGTGCGCTATGCGTACCGCGAAAGCCGGGCACGGCGTTATTGTCGCCGATATAGCGGGTGCGCACGAAGAAGTCGGGCGCATATTTGATCAGATCCTCGGTGTTAAAGGCATTGACGCCGTCGAATTGATCCTGGCCCAGACTGACCGACAGGCCACGCGGCTCGATCGAGATCGGCGCATCCTTCTGCCCGACGACCAGAATGTCATCCTTGCTCTGATCTTCATCGGCGGCATGGGCGGGAAGCGCGGTCGCGGCGGCGAACGCGCAGAATGACGCGCGCAACAGGGCGCGCACGGTGATTGGCATTGAAATTTTCCTGTCCGAACGGGTGCGCCCTCAGGCGCGAATGGGTTCAGACGAGGATCGGTGGTCCGGTTTGCGGCGGCGGCGGCGCGGCGAGACCACGACCGATCGACACGAGTTGCGGCGCCAGCGGCCGGTCAATGAAGTCCACCGGGAGCGGGACCGGCATCGCCACCGGATCAGCGGCGGCAAAGGCCTGACCCAGGCCGGCAAAAGTACAGGGGTGATCGGTCGCGCCGTCATGCTTGACCGGCGCTTTTTCATGCAGGGAACCGTCGGGTGCGAGCACCATCTCGACCGCGCCCATGCCGGTACACATCGAGATGACGATGCCGCCATTGGCGCCCATCGTCGGCATCCATCCCGCCGGGACCAGCGCACGCACCAGAATCGCGCACGCGAAAATCGCGAGAATCAGGCTGCGCCGCGCGGCGCTGATGGAATGATGCCCCCCATTGCCGCGCGTGTTTGGATCAGCCGCACCGGATCGGCAAGTGGACATTTGGTCCATCGTGGCGGCAAGGTGAGGTCCGATTAGGCAAAAAAGGCTGCCTCCCCGGCGAAGGCCGGGGCCCAGTTGGGGAAACAGCCTGGTTTCAATGGGTCCGCTCTACCAGCGTACAGAATCAGGCCGCTTCGCTCACCTTGGCATAGATGCTGTTGATCGGGCGCGACATCACCCGGCCGACCATCGGCTCGAAGAATTCAAGCGGCGCGCTGTCGTAATTGGGGTCGAACGCGGACTGATCGTATTTTTCGCAGAATTCGGCGCAGGCCTCGAAATGCGGATGGCCGCGATATTGTTCGCGCATGTCGCGGTCGCCGCCGATGTAATGGAAGAAATAATAGCCCTGGAACACGCCATGCGTGTTGGCGATCCAGTGCACTTCCTCCGAGACGAACGGCCGCAGCATCGCCGCGCCGATCTCGGGATGGTTGAACGAACCGAGCGTGTCGCCAATGTCATGGAGCAGCGCCATCACCACATAGGCCTCGTCGCGACCGTCGCGATGCGCGCGCGTCGCGGTCTGCAGCGAATGTTCCAGGCGATCGACCGGAAAACCACCATAATCGCCGTCGAGCAACTTGAGATGCGTGAGGACCCGCGCCGGCAACCCCTTTGAAAATTCACGAAAATGGCTGCCGATCAGACTCCAGTCCTGCTGGGTGCCCTCGGTCATGGCGGTGAACTGGGCGCGATCTGGGGTCACGTTCATGGCGTCTCTCCTACGGCACGCATCATACACAATTTTGCACTGGCATCCCAGCCATAGTAGGACAGGTCGAATGTCAGCCCTTCCCATCCCGGCGATTCCGGCGCTGAAAAAGCCCGATATCTTCTCGCGACCCTTTTTCGAGGAGAAAAGCCGCGCCTTCTGGACGCTGCAGGCGGCGGGCTGGACCGGCTATCTGATCCTGCGCAGCGTCTCGAGCATTTCCAACGGACCGTCGCTCGACGTGCTCATCCCGGTCATCATCGAATCGATCGTCGGCTATTGCATCACCCTGCTGCTCTCCACGCTCTACGGCTATTTCCGCGGGCTGCGGCGGATCAGCGGGATCCTGCTCACGATCGTGACGCTGGTGATCGCGACATTGCTGTATTCGGTGCTCGACGCCTTCTCCTTCTCGTTCATCAAACTCGCCAATCCGGGGCTCAACCTCAACCTCGTACTTGGAACGGTATTCCTCAACTTCACTGTGCTGGCGGGCTGGTCGGCGCTCTATTTCGGGATCAATTTCTACCTGATCGTCGAGGAACAGATCGACCAGCTCGAAGCGCTGGGCAATCAGGCCTCGTCAGCGCAGCTCGCAATGCTGCGCTATCAGCTCAATCCGCATTTCCTGTTCAACACGCTCAATTCGATCTCCACCCTGGTGCTGCTGAAACAGACCGAGCGGGCGAATGCGATGCTCAGCCGCCTGTCGTCCTTCCTGCGCTACACGCTCGCCAACGAGCCGACCGCTCATGTCACGATCGCGCAGGAGGTCGAAACGCTGAAACTCTATCTCGAGATCGAGAAGATGCGCTTCGAGGATCGGCTGCGGCCCAATTTCGAAATCGATCCGCGCGTCGCGATGGCGCGATTGCCTTCCTTGCTGCTTCAGCCGCTGGTCGAAAATGCGATCAAATATGCCGTCACACCGAAGGAAGAGGGCGCCGAAATCGCGGTGGTTGCGCGGCTCGCCGGGGATCGGGTGCAGATCGCCGTATCCGACACCGGACCGGGGTTGAATGAAATGAAAGCACGTCCAAGCCTTTCAACCGGGGTTGGCCTTGCCAATATCAGGGAGCGGCTGGTGCAGGCTTATGGCCCCGACCACCGTTTCGAGACCCGGTCCCTGCCCGTTGGCGGGTTCGAGGTCGAGATCGAAATACCGTTCCAGCTCGGTGAGCCGGCGCGAGAACCTAGAGAGGTCGCATGACGATTAGAACGATTTTGGTCGATGACGAGCCACTGGCGATCCAGGGCCTCGAACTTCGACTGCAGGCGCATGATGATGTCGAAATCATCGACAAATGCCAGAATGGCCGCGAGGCGATCCGCGCGATCAAGACGCACAAGCCCGACCTGGTGTTTCTCGACATCCAGATGCCCGGATTTGACGGCTTTTCCGTCGTACAGGGATTGATGGAGGTCGAACCGCCGCTGTTCGTGTTCGTCACCGCCTATTCCGACCATGCCGTGAAGGCGTTCGAGGCGCAGGCGGTCGATTATCTGATGAAGCCGGTCGAGGAGAGCCGCCTTGCCGACACGCTCGACCGGGTGCGTCAACGCCTGACCGAGAAGCGCGGCGTCGAGGAAGTCGACCGGCTGAAGGAAGTGTTGGCCGAGGTGGCGCCGGATTCGGTCGAGAATCTCACCGATGGCGGCGACCAGGTATCGTCGAACCGCTTCGAGAAGCTGATCAACATCAAGGATCGCGGCCAGATCTTCCGTGTCGATGTCGATACGATCGAGCGCATCGACGCGGCCGGCGACTATATGTGCATCTATACCGGCGACAACACGCTGATCCTGCGCGAGACGATGAAGGATCTGGAAAAGCGCCTCGACCCGCGCCGTTTCCAGCGCGTGCATCGTTCGACCATCGTCAATCTCGACCTGGTCAAGGAAGTGAAGCCGCACACCAATGGCGAATGCTTCCTGGTGCTTGGATCGGGCGCACAGGTCAAGGTGAGCCGCAGCTATCGCGATGTGGTCGCACGGTTCGTCCACTAGGGGCTTGTCTCAGCAGGCGCTCCGGCGCATTTTGCGCGGCACCGCTCCGCTTCCCCTCCCGGCCACCCGTTCAGAATATTCTGTGGGCGGCCGGGAGGGGAAGCGGGCCGGTGCCACCTTTTTAAATTCGCCCTTCCGCGAATTTTCGAACGACTGAGCGCAAGCGACGGAGAGAAATACCGATGTCCAAGGCACTGGCCTTTGCCGCCCTGCATGTCGCCGGCGACCCGTTGATCCTCTATAATGCGTGGGACGTCGGCAGCGCGCGCGCAGTGGCCGGCGCCGGCGCCAAGGCGATCGCGACCGGCAGCTGGTCGGTCGCCGCAGCGCAGGGGTTCGACGATGGCGAAGCCTTCCCGCTGGAACTCGCCCTCGCCGGCGCGGCGCGGATTTCGGGCGCGGTATCGCTGCCGGTGACGATCGATTTCGAGGGCGGCTATGCCGTCGAGCCGGAGGATGTCGCCGCCAATATCGCGCGGCTTGCCGCCACGGGGGCGGTCGGCTGCAATTTCGAGGACCAGGTGGTCGGCGAGAACAGCCTGCACCCGATCCCGGTACAGGTCAGCCGCATCGCCGCGGCGCGGGTCGGTGCAGGCGTGGATTTCTTCATCAACGCACGCACCGACATCTTCCTGCAGGCGGCGCAGGACACGCATGACAAGGCGATGGTCGATGCCGCGATCAAGCGCGCGTCCGCCTATGCCGCAGCGGGTGCGAGCGGCTTTTTCGCGCCCGGACTCGCCGACGCCAAGCTGATCGCGCGGCTGTGCGATGCGGTCGAACTGCCGGTCAATATCATGGCCTTTCCGGGCGTGCCCTCGACCTCGGCGCTGGCCGATGCCGGGGTGTCGCGGATCAGCTATGGGCCAGGGCCCTACCGCTCGGCGATGAAGTCGATCGAGACCGATGCGCAGGCGGTGTTCGCCTGGCGGTGACGCCGATCCAAGCTGGCTGACGACAGGCGAAGCCCAAGCGCTGGCGGCGCTGTGGCAATGCTGGTTTCAACACTGAGAAAGAGCGCGCCGGCATCCGTCCGGCACACGGTGCATGCCCGATCCTGTGTGATGGTTGAATCGTCGCCGGCGATGGCGCCGCTGGGATAAGGTGACCAGAGATATGTTACACCAGGAATGTCGCATATCTCGGGCCTCGGTCAGCGACACTGCGGGGGCACGAGGCCAGAGATATGTTACACCAGAAATGTCGCATATCTCTGGCTCCGGTCAGCGGCACGCACGGACCGGCGGGTGAGATATGTTACACCAGGAATGTAACATATCTCTGGCCATCGCCCCGAGCATTTCGGGGACGCAATACTAAATTATGAGCTTCGGTCCGCATTTCCGTAGCTCCCCGGCACGTCGCCTTGCGACCTGGGCACGATGAAGATGCTTGCCGAATCCTCCCGGTCATTCTCGGAGACAGGAAGCAAAATCTCAGGGAAGCACCCCCGAGCTGGTCGATGAGTCCTGGTTTGCGATCAGCACAGGGCACGCCTGCCAAAGTGAGGATCGACGCAACGATCCAATCGGCGATGAAGTCGATCGAGGCCGATGTGCAGACGGCGTCCGCCTGGTGGTGACGCCGCGCCCAGGGGCAACGGCGTCACCTCATACCGGCCTCGATCTCCCCCGTTAGAAGCCCTTGCGAACGGTCATCCCGATCGTGCGCGGCTGGCCGACCGCGAAGCCGAGCCGGGCGCGGCCGCCACGTTCGCGATCGAACGACAGCAGCGGGTTTTCGTCGAGCAGGTTGTTGACATAGACCGACACGCCCAGGTCATTGGGCAGGTTGACGCCTGCGCTCAGGCCAACGAGCTCATATTCGGGCAATTCCAGATCGACCACCGTGGTGGCGTTCGCCGGGGCACCGCCAAAGGGCAGCCCATGCACGAAGCTGCGCGGGTTGTTTTCCTGGTCGCCGGGCTGAGTGAAGCGGCTGCCGACATGCTGGAACGACGCACCGACATAGCCCTCGGTTTCGGCACCCAGCGCGAAGTTATAGGTCGCGCTGGCGGAAATCTGGAACTTCGGCACCGAGGGCAAGCGATTGCCGTCCCGGATCCCCTCGATCACAGAACCATCGGGCCGGGTGAGCGTCGAATCGAACTCGGACTGAAGCAGGCTGCCCGAGATCGACAGATCAAGGCCATGGACCGGGGTCAGCGAGAATTCGGCCTCGATACCCATGGTATGCGCCTTGGGCACGTTGAACACGACCCGCGACGAGCAGCTTCCGGCATCCGCCGTCACCTGGAGATTGGTGATCTTGGTATAGAAAGCGGCCGCGTTGAAGGTGATGCCGCCGAAGTGCGTCTTGACCCCGCCTTCATAGTTCCACAGCGATTCATCGTCATAGCGCGGCCGGTTGCCGAAGGTCCGGGCATCGGGGCCGGTGGCACCGCCACTGCACAGCGGCAGATTGAGCGGATCGTTCACGCCTCCGAGCCGGAAGCCCTTGGAGACTTGCGCGTTGAACGTGACGTTCTGGGATGCTTTCAGACTCAACAGGGCGCGCGGCGAGAAGCCTTCGGACGATGTCTTGTCGCGATTATTGTCGAGATTGGTGAAGAAGCCGCCCGAGTGGAACACGCGCTCTTCATTGAAGGTATAATAGCGGCCGCCCAGCGTCGCCTTGAGCGCCTCGGTCAGCTCGTAGCTCGCTTCGCCGAAGATCGAGAGCTGTTTCAGCTTGTAGGGAATATCGGCGTTGTACGGCGAATCCGCCCCAAATCCGTTGCGCTGCGACAGCGAGAAACCGGCGCCGAACCGCGCATCGGCAAACGCATCGGTCCCCGGCGTGGGCAGGCGCTGCGAATATTTACGATCCACCGACGAATAGAAACCACCGACAAGCCACTGGAACGGGCCGGTATCGGCCGACGCGAAGCGCAGCTCCTGGGTGAATTGCTTCACCTTGGTGGTATCGACCAGATTGGCCGGCAGCGCCTGGCCTGCGGGCGCAAAACCGACATCGATGAACACGCTGTTGGTGAGTGCGCTGGCATCGCGGCTGACCAGGATGTTGCGATCGGTATAGCTGGTGACCGAGGTGACCGTCACCGGCCCATGCGTGGCCTCGATCGTCAGGTCGCCGAGCAGGACCCGATCCTCGAACTCTTCATCGAGCATCAGATATTGCTGGCGCTCATCCAGAGTCACCGGCGGCCGGCCGGCAGCCGTGGTGGTATAGGGATTGGCGAACAGGTTATAGACTTCCTGCCGGTTGAACCCGTTGACGTGGATCTTCTGATACACCACGCGCGGCGTGATCTTGAGGTCGTCGACCGGTTCCAGCAGCAATGAGACACGCCCGCCGGCCCGCCAGCCATCATTGATATTCTCGTCGACCTTGCCGCCCGGCCGCCGCGCATCGATGAAGCCGGCATAGCGGGTATAATAGCCCACCGCGCGCAGCGCCGCCTTGTCCGACAAGGGCAGGTTGATCATGCCCTTGATCGAGCCGCCGACGTCACCCTCGTCGACGATGTTGATATTGCCCTCGACCTGGCCCTCGACCTTATCGGTGCGCGGCTGATTGGTGATGTAGCGCAAGGTGCCGCCGACCGAACCGGATCCGAACAGCGTGCCCTGCGGCCCGCGCAGTGTTTCGATGCGGTTGAGATCGAACAGGTCGAGGTCGGGGGTGAAGAGCGACAGCGAAATCACCGATTCATCTAGATAGACGCCGACCTGCTCCTTCACGCCGGGCTGGTCGCGAGCGACCTGGCCGGCGGAAACGCCACGGATTGCCACCTGGCTCTGGCCCGGCCCGAGATTCTGCACCGCGAGACCCGCGACATTGCGCGACACGTCCTCGAGCGAGTTCGCGTGAGCGCGCTCAATGTCTTCGGCGGTCTGGGCGTTGATCGAAAAAGGCACGTTCTGGATCGTCGTCGACCGCTTGGTCGCGGTGACGATGATATCGCTGCTATCCTGGGGCGCTTCCTGTGCATAGATTGGGCTAGTAAGTATAACAATTGCAGCGGTACCAATAGCGAGCCGCGCCTTCAGTCTATTTCCCGATCGACCGATCATGTTATTTCCTCTCCTGAAACGCATACTGTCTTCGTTATGAAGCATCAGAATGGAGAGCCTAAAAGGACCGGGAATATGTGGCAACTTCGCCAGGCGCGATTTCGTTACGGGCGTGGCTATTTTGCATCAACCACGACATATCGCGGTTGATTACGGCCAGAGACCCAACAAAATGATTGTCGAACGCGATGCGGTTGCAAGCGACGCTTGCGACCGGCCGGATCAGGCCTCGGGCGTTTCCTCAGCGCCCTCGGCGGGGCGCTCGAACCAGGCCTCGACCGGGCCGCTATATTTCAGCGTCAGCGGATTGCCCTTGCGATCGACCTTCTTGCCGAGCGCGACGCGGATCCAGCCTTCGGAAATGCAATATTCCTCGACGTCATGGCGCTCACGCTCCTTGAAGCGGATGCCGATGCCGCGCGACAGCTTTTCCTCGTCGAAGAACGGGCTGCGCGGATTGGAGGACAGGCGGTCGGGAGGAGTATCGGTCATAGCGCCGCGCTTTGACGCAAAATTGCGCTCGATGCCAGCCCATATGAAAGCGGCGCGGCTATTAACCGCGCCGCCGTCATCGTCACTGCATCCGGATCAGTAGCAGACCCGCACCCGTACCGGCTGGCGATAATAGGGATCCCAGCGGCGTTCGATATGGCAGCTGGCATAGCGGTCGCGATACCGCCAGGCGTAATAGCCGTCGTTCGGATAATAGCCGCGTTCCTGATAGTAATTATCGTCATAATAGGGGTCATAGCCCCGGTCGCGATAATAGACTTCACGGTCGCGATCGCGGCGGCCGTCCGACGCGATCGCGGCGCCGATCGCCAGGCCGGCAATACCGGCGACAACGGCCACACCCGCATCGTTGCCACGGTGATAATGGCGACGATAACGCTGCGCATCGGCAGGCGCTGCGACCGTAAGCGCGGTTGCGGCAAGCGTCGCCCCGAGCACGGCCTTCTTCATCATATTCTTCATGTCGACCTCCTCAGTCGGGAAAGCAAATTCGCTGGTGCCGAAACGCGGGACCATGCCAGCTTGTTTCACGCAATATTCGAGTCGGGCTGAACTGAGCCGGAATGACATGTTAAGCGGGCGTTTAGCTTACGGCAAACCTCTGGAGGATCGCATGGCGTACTGGTTGCTCAAGTCCGAACCCGAAAGTTACAGCTGGGATGACCTGCTCGCTGAGCGGCAGACCGAATGGACCGGCGTGCGCAACGCCGCCGCCGCACTGCACCTGAAAGCAATGGCAGTCGGTGACCGCGCGTTCTTCTATCATTCGGGCAAGGACAAGGCCGCAGTCGGCACGGTCGAGGTGACGCGCACCGCACAACAGGATGGCGACGAGGCGCGCTGGGTATCGGTCGCGGTCAAGCCGCTCGAACCGCTGGCAAAACCGGTGACGCTGGCGGCGATGAAGGCCGAGCCGAAACTGGCAGGCATGGAAATGCTGCGGCAGTCGCGGCTCTCCGTCTCGCCGGTGTCCGATGCGCAATGGGCCGCGATCCTGGCGATGGGTGGCTGATCGCGGGGGGCGCATCGCCGGCTGAAACTGAGAACCCCACCTCCCTCCGTTCGCCCTGAGCTTGTCGAAGGGCCGTTCTTCTCTTTCCGACGCAGGATAAAAAGAACGGTGCTTCGACAACCTCAGCACGAACGGAATAAGGTGAGTCCATCCGGGCCCGCGTCGCTCTAAACCGCCCCGCCCGGCAACACAGTGCGCAAGTCGATCTCGTCAAGCGGCCGCCCCGTTGCCCGGTCGACCACCACCGGATCAATGATGCGGCCGCTACCGGCCTCGACCAGTTGCGAGACATCGCCCTCCCCAAAATAGCGCGCCCCCCAGGCACCGAGCGCCGACAGGATCGGCAAATAGTCGCGCCCGCACTGCGTCAGCACATACTCATCGCGGGGCGGCCGTTCGCTATAGCGACGGCGCTCCAGCACCCCGTCGCGCACCAGCGCCGCGAGGCGGCGCGTCAGGATGTTGGGCGCGATGCCCAGGCTACGCTGGAATTCGTCGAACCGGGTCAGGCCGAGCGCTGCGTCGCGCAGGACCAGCATGCTCCATGCATCACCCGTCCGCGCCAGGCCACGCCCAACCGGGCAAGTGCCCTCACTGATTTTTTTCATGTCCATTGCAAAAGAATAGTCACTTACTATCTAAATGCAAGTGACTAGGCATCGGGCCGGTCCTGGAGACGAAGAATGTCATCGACCATCAAGGGAACCGCGCTGATCACGGGCGCATCATCGGGCATCGGTGCGGTCTATGCCGACCGGCTTGCACATCGCGGCTATGACCTGATCCTGGTCGCGCGCGACACGGTGCGGATGGACGGGCTGGCCACGCGGCTGCGCGCCGAAACCGAGCGCACCATCGAGGTGCTGCGCGCCGATCTGACGGACCGCACCGACGTCGCGACGATCGAAGCCCGACTCGCCGGCGACCCGGCGATCACGCTGCTGGTCAACAATGCCGGCATGTCGCTCAACGGTACGCTGCTCGACAATGAACCCGATCAGATCGAGCGGCTGATCGCGCTCAACATCACTGCTCCTACCCGCCTCGCCGGTGCGGCAGCCAAGGCGTTCGTTGCGCGCAAGACGGGCGCGATCGTCAACATCGCGTCGGTCCTTGCACTCGCGCCGGAGATGTTCGACGGCGTCTATAGCGGATCCAAGGCGCACCTGCTCAACCTCAGCCAGTCGCTCGCCAATCAACTCGCCCCTGAGGGCGTCTATGTCCAGGCGGTGCTGCCCGGCGCGACGCGGACCGAGATCTGGGAGCGTTCCGGCAAGGATGTCGACACCTTCCCCGCAGAAATGGTGATGGAGGTCGACGACCTGGTCGACGCGGCGCTGACCGGGTTCGACCGGCGCGAAACCGTGACCATCCCGCCGCTGGCCGATGAAGGTCAATGGTCGGCGCTCAACGCGCAGCGTCTGGCGATGCAGGGCGACCTCAGCCGCCGTGACGTCGCCGACCGCTATCGCGAACCGATCGCGGCGTGACCGACGCGGCAGGGGCGACGCGGCGGGGGCGACGCCGATTGCCGGCCGTCGCCCATGCCGGTCGCGCAGCGCGGATGACAAAAGTGTTCGAGTTCCGATCCCGGTCAGCCCAGGGATCGATGGAAAGTGCGGCAGCCTGACAGGAAAGCGACATCGACCGGGACAGCGTGTCATCCGACATGCCGTCCCGTTGCGCGCCTTACCGGACGCGGCCCGTCGCTAGGCCGGCAGCACGATCGCCGCGATCAGTCCGGGCGCATTGTCGTCCAGATCGAACCGCCCGCCATGCAGCCGCGCGACCGCTTCGATCAATGCCAGGCCGAGGCCCGCGCCGGGCGTGGTCCGCGCGCTATCGAGCCGACCGAAGCGGCGCAGCGCCTGGGCACGGTCTTCGGCGGCGATACCGGGACCATGATCCTCGACCTGCAGCCGCACCTCATCCGCACCGGTCGACAGGCGGAGCGTGATCGATCCGCCGCCCGCACCATGACGCAGGGCGTTGTCGGCGAGATTGGTGACCGCCTGCGATATCAGCTCGCGATGGAGCAGTAGCGCGGGCGGGCGGGCATCGAGCGCGACGATCATGCGCATGCCGGCATCCTCGACGACTGGCGCATAAAGCTCGGCAATTTCTTCGATCAGTTCCGCCGGATCGACCAGGCTGAAGCGGTCGCGCGAAATGGATTCGGCACGGCTGATCTCGATCAGCGTGGTGAGCATGCGCATGACGATATCGGTTTCGGCAATCAACCCGCCCAGCGCCGCCTCGCGCTGCGCCGGATCCTCCATCAGCACCGCCCCTTCGGTCTTGCTGCGCAGCCGGCTCAGCGGCGAGCGCAGATCATGCGCGAGACTGTCGGTGACGAGGCGTAGTTCACCCATCAGCCGTTCGAGCTTGTCGAGCATCGCGTTCAGTTGACTGGCGAGGCGGTCGAATGGGTCTCCGCTGCCGGTCAGCGTCACTACCCGGCGCGACAGGTCGCCATCCGCGACTCCTTCGATCACGCTCGCCACCCCGTTGAGCCTTCGCCCGACATAGCGCGCAATCACCAGCCCGCCGCCGATCCCGAGTGCCAGCGACAGCAACACCGCGAGCGCCAATGCGCCTTCCAGGTCGCGCTGCTCCTGCTCCCAATCGTCGAGCAGCCGCCCGCTGATCAGCCGGTTGCTGCCGATGGTGCGCACGGCATAGCCCGCGTCGCGATCCGACCAGGGCGGAGATGCTCCTGCTCGGCCGATCTGGAACGAGGTGCCGTCTCCTTCGAGCGTGACTCGGTCGGGTCCAATGCCGCCGATGCGGCGGCCCGACCGGTCAATCACGGCAAGGATCAGGGATTCGTCGCCCGGCGCGCGGGCAACCTCGATCGCCTGGATCAGCGCAGGCATGCCACCGCTGCGCCACACCGCCACCAGCGCATCGGATTGTTCGAGCGTATTGCGCCGCAGGGCGCCGACCGCATCATCATGAATCTGCTGCCAGACGAACCCGACCAGCGCGAGGTTGGAAACGAGCGCCAGCGCGATCGCGAGCAGCGCGATACGCGCGGTGACCGATAGACGCTTCACCCGTCGACTGACAGCCGGTACCCGGCACCGCGCACGGTATGGAGGATCGGCACGGCAAAGCCTTCCTCAAGCTTGCGCCGCAGCCGGCCGATATGGACATCGACCACATTCGAACCGGGATCGAAATGATAATTCCAGATCTTCTCCAGCATCATCGTGCGGGTAACGACCTGGCCGGCATGGCGCGCGAGATATTCGAGCAGGTTGAATTCGCGCGCGCCGAGCAGGATCGCCCGGCCCTGCCGCGATACGCTGCGCGCGAGCAGGTCGATCTCGAGATCGCCGACGGTGAGCTTCACGGTCTGCGGGTCGGAAGCGACCCGATCGGTACGCCGCAGCAGGGCCTCGATCCGGGCATGAAGCTCGGCAAAGGAATAGGGTTTGACCAGATAGTCGTCCGCCCCGGCCTGCAGCCCGTCGATCCGGTCGTCGACGGTCGCCAGCGCGGACAGGATCAAGGCCGGCGTGGAGATCCCCGCGGCACGGATCGCGGCAAGCATGGCCAGCCCGTCCAGGCCCGGCATCATGCGGTCGGCGACGATGACGTCGAAGATGCCTTCACTGGCCAGGAACAGGCCATCGCGACCGTCATGGCAGATCTCGACCGAATAGCCGGCCTCGGCCAGCCCCTTGGCGATATAGCTTGCCGTCGCATGGTCGTCTTCGACGATGAGAATCTTGCGGGTCATGAGCGGGCGTCCGATGTCTTTCCCGGACTGTACGAACGAAGCGAGCCGACGGAAAGCCTCGCCTTCCGCCGGCTCTTCCGACACCACCGGGAATATGGTGACGGATCAGTGGGCCTTTTTCACCGCGCTCGATTTGGCGACGGTGGTGGCTTTGGCGTGGTGGGCGTGTTTCGGCACAGCGCGCGCGGTGGTCGCCGACGCGATGGTGGGAATGGCGATCATCGCCATTGCGGTGGCGGGGAGCAGAATGCGGAGGGTCATCGGCGTTCTCCTGATCGGGCCGGCACTCTCGCCAGCCACAGTCAGGACATTAGCCGGACCACCCGGTGCTTTCCGATGACGCCCACATGAAAAGCGCGTCATGAAGCATCGAAACCGGGCCTATTTCTTCTTCTCTTTCTTCTCCGGCTCAACGGCCGGCGCGGATTCGGCGGCGGATTTCAGCCCGAGCATCTGCACCGCCAGCACTTCATCGACCTTTGGTGCCAGGGTGTCGGCGCCAGCGCGGACATAGCCGCCGACGACATAGGTCATCGTCACCCGCGTCGCGTTCGACCCTTCGGGATCGAGCTTGAAGGTGAGCGTGCCGGTCACGGCCTCGGCCTGAAGCGGGCCAAGCGCGCCGACCAGCCGGATCATCCGGCCGGGAGCGATATAGACGATCCGGGCATGCTCGACGCTGCCTCCCGATCGGTCGGCGCCCTTCATCCGTTCGCAGAAGCAACCGGTCGCCTGACTATCGAGATAGAGATTGGCGGAATCGTCCGAATAGGTGTGCTCCTTGCTCCACCATCTTTGCGGCGCGCGCAGCGTATCCCATGTCTGGGCGATCGACGTATCGACGGTGACCACCTGCTTGATCTCGAACCCGGCGGGCGTCGCCTGCACGACATCGGCAGCAGCCGGCGTGGCGAGCGGCAGAATGGCCAGTGCGGAGAGTAGGACGAAACGGTTCATGTGGCGGCCCCCGATGGATCGCCGCATCATATGCCCCCGCCGATGATCCGCAACCTCCGCCGTCATCCCGCGCGGGCGGGAATGAGGTACGGAAGACTATTTCCCGTCGAGGATCGCTTCGATCGCCTGGGTCACATGATCGATGTCGGCCATGCCGTCGACCCGGCGGACCAGCCCGCGCGCCTCGTAGATCGGCAGGATCGGTGCGGTCTTGGCACGATATTCGACCATGCGGGTACGAACCGATTCCTCATTGTCGTCGGCGCGGCGCTTGAACTCGGTCGAGCCGCATACGTCGCACACACCCGCGACCTTGGGCTGCTTGAAACTGTCATGATAGCCAGTACCGCACTTCGCGCAGGTGTAGCGACCGGTGATGCGCTCGACGAGCGCGTCCTCGTCGACCTCGAGTTCGATCACATGATCAAGCGTGCGACCATGATTGGCGAGGATATCATCGAGCGAATGCGCCTGCGCCGCGGTACGCGGATAGCCATCGAAGATCGCGCCCTGATCGGCCGGCATCGTCGACAGCTTCTCGTCGATCAGCGCCGAGACGATATCGTCGGAGACGAGTTCGCCCGCCGCCATGATCGCCGCGACCTTGAGGCCGACCGGCGTCCCCGCGTCGCGCGCGGCGCGCAGCATGTCACCGGTCGACAGTTGAAGCATGCCGCGGTCCGCCACCAGATGGCTCGCCTGCGTGCCCTTCCCCGCCCCCGGGGGCCCGAGCAGGATGATATTCAAGACCGCACTCCCCTAGACTTCATATCACCCGTCTTAACGGAGGCGTCCGCCCTTCAGCTTGGCCTTCTTGATCAGGTCGCCATATTGATGAGCCAGCAAATGGCTCTGAATCTGCGTCACCGTATCCATCGTCACGTTGACCACGATCAGCAAGCTGGTGCCGCCAAGATAGAATGGGATCGACAGCGCCGAAACCAGATATTCCGGCAGAAGGCAAATGATCGTCAGATAGGCCGCGCCGATCACGGTGATGCGCGTCAGCACATAATCGAAATAGGTCTCGGTGTTCTTGCCCGGGCGGATGCCAGGAATGAACCCGCCATAGCGCTTCAGATTGTCCGCCGTCTCTTCCGGGTTGAACACGACCGCGGTGTAGAAGAACGAGAAGAAGATGATCCCGGCACCGTACAGCGCCATATAGACCGGGCTGCCGTGCTGCAGATACTGGTTGAGGGTGATGATGATGTCACCCCAAGTGCTCTCGCCCGCGACGCGCTGGCCGGCGAACTGCGAGATGGTCAGCGGCATCAGCAGCAGCGAGGAGGCGAAGATCGGCGGGATCACGCCGGCGGTGTTGATCTTGAGCGGCAAATGGCTGCGATCCGCCTGCATGCCGCGCTGCGTCTGTCGCTTGGGATACTGGATCAGGATGCGCCGCTGCGCGCGCTCCATGAAGCAGATGAACAGCACCAGGATCACCACCGCGGCGATGATCCCGATCAGCTTGAACGAATCGAGCGACCCCGAACGGCCGCCTTCGAACAGGTTGACCAGGGTCCGTGGCAGGCTGGCGACGATGCCGGCCATGATGATCAGCGACATGCCGTTGCCGATACCTCGGCTGGTGATCTGCTCACCCAGCCACATCAGGAACATCGTACCGCCGACCAGGCTCAGCACCGCCGCAAGGCGAAACAGCATCCCGGGATCGACGACGACATTCTGGCTCTCGAAACCGACCGCGAGGAAATAGCCCTGCACTGCGGTCAGGCCGACCGTGCCGTAGCGCGTATATTGGTTGAGCCGCTTCCGACCACTCTCGCCGTCCTTCTTGATCGCTGCCAGCGTCGGCGAGAGGGAGGTCGCGAGCTGCACCACGATCGAGGCGGTGATATAGGGCATCACGCCGAGCGCGATGATGCTGGCGCGCGACAGCGAACCGCCCGAAAACGCGTTGAAGAAATCGAGCACGCCGCCGCTCGTCTTCTGGACCAGCGAATGGAGCGCGGTGGGATCGATACCCGGCAGCGGCACATAGCTGAGCATCCGGAAAACGATCAGCACGCCGATCGTGAACCACAAGCGCTTCTTGAGGTCGGTCGCCTGCGCGAACTTCGACAGGCTGAGGCCTGAGGCCATCTGATCGGCTGCGGATGCCATTATGATTTATCGTCCCAAAAACGAACGGGGAAACAAAAGCGGCGGGAAACGTTTTACCGCCCCGCCGCTCATATAGTCACGCAAGCGGGCTTGCCTAGCATGTTCCCCGGCACATCGCCGGGGAAAGCGAGGTTATGCCTTGAAAGAGGCCTTGTGAGCCTGGCGTTCCTTGTACTTCACGCCCTTCTTGGCGGCGGCCTTCTCTGCTGCCGGTACGAGGTGGATCACCTCTACCTTGCCACCGGCCTTCTCGACCGCCTCGATCGCGCCCTTCGACGCACCGGCAACGGTGAAGTTCAGCTTGGCCGAGAAATCGCCCTTGCCGAGCAGACGGACGCCGTCCTTGCCGCCACGTGCCAGGCCAGCGGCCTTCAGCGCGGCATGATCGAGCGTCGCACCGGCTTCGATCTTGCCGGCATCGAGCGCCTTCTGGATCGCGCCCAGGTTCACCTCGGCAAAATCCTTGGCGAAGATGTTGTTGAAGCCGCGCTTCGGCAGGCGCATGTGCAGCGGCATCTGGCCACCTTCGAAGCCGGCGATGGACACACCCTCACGGCTGGTCTGGCCCTTGATACCACGGCCCGAGGTCTTGCCCTTGCCGGAGCCGATGCCGCGGCCGACCCGCATGCGGGATTTACGGGCGCCCTGATTGTCGCGGAGTTCGTTCAGTTTCATATCGTGCACTCGCTTTCGCTTTTGTCGCGCGTTGATGGATCGGGTGCGGTTAGCGATGATGTTGTCGCCTGTCACCCCAAAAACATTTGACGCGGCGATTAAATCTTTGCCCAGATGCGATTCTTCGCAGATCAGATCCGCCCTGGTGGAGTAACGCCGTGTCGAAAACGCTGACCTACGCCCAGCGAACCCATGACAGCCGCAATCCGATCAAGCGATTCGCTCATCGCTCGCGCTATGCCGCATCGCTCTCCTTCACCGACAAATTGCTGCCGCGCGGTGGCAGCATCGTCGATTTCGGAGCGGGCCAAGGATATTTTCTGTCCCGGCTGCACGATGTTCGCCCCGACGCGCGATTGATTGCGGTCGAACCCTATATGGAAATTGCGTCTCCCGTCATCGAACGCGTCGCGGCGATGGATGACCTGGCGCACCGGTCGATTGATCTGGTCACCGCCTTCGAGACGCTCGAGCATGTCGAAGACGACCATCTGGCGACTTTTCTCGCCGCGAGCGATGCTGTGCTGACCGGCCAGGGCCGGCTGCTCGTGACAGTACCGATCATGTACGGCGCAACGCTGATCCTGAAAGAAGCCTCGCGCGCGGCAATCTATCGCCACTGGGGCGACACGAGTGCGACGGAACTGCTCAGGGGCACGTTCGGCCGGCCAATCGCACGCACAACGGAACGGCGATTCTCGCACAAGGGATTCGATTTCAGGGAATTGCGCAAGCAGATCGCGGAGCGCTTCACGATCACCGAGATCGCCTATAGCCCGTTTCCCGCGCTGCCCTGGTGGCTCAACTCGCAAGCGATCTTCGTCGCCGTCCGGAAACCGGCACTCAGCGCGGCCGCCCTCGACGAAAATAAGGTCGACCCATAGAAAAAGGCGGACCTTGCGGCCCGCCCTTTATTCTCGTTCGGCTCCGATGCCGGTCAGCCTTCGACCGACAGCATGTGCGCGACCTTGCGGATCATGCCACGAACTTCGGGCGTATCCTGCAGTTCGCGGGTCTTGTGCATCTTGTTGAGGCCAAGACCGATCAGGGTTGCGCGCTGATCCTTTTCACGACGGATCGGCGAACCGGTCTGCGTGATCTTGATCGTGCCGCCAGCAGCGGCTTCTTTCTTCTTCGCCATCTGTCTTACTCCGCAATCGCTGCGGCTTCAGCCTCGGCGGCCTGCGAGCCACCACGGCCGAGCAGGTCGGCGATCTTCTTGCCGCGACGCTGCGCGACCGACTTGGGCGAGACCTGCGAGGTCAGCGCTTCGAAGGTCGCACGGATCATGTTGTACGGGTTGGACGTGCCGACCGACTTGGTCACCACATCGGCAACGCCGAGCGATTCGAACACGGCGCGCATCGGGCCGCCGGCGATGATGCCGGTACCCTGCGGTGCCGAGCGTACGGTCACGAGGCCAGCGCCGAAATGGCCCTTGCCGTCATGATGCAGCGTACGACCGTCACGCAGCGGAACGCGAACCATGGCCTTCTTCGCGGCGGCAGTCGCCTTGGAGATGGCTTCCGGCACTTCGCGCGCCTTGCCGTGACCGAAGCCGACCCGGCCCTTGCCGTCACCGACGACGACCAGTGCCGCAAAGCCGAAGCGCTTGCCGCCCTTCACCGTCTTCGAAACGCGGTTGATGTGAACCAGCTTCTCGATCAGCTCTTCGCCGCCATCGTCGCCACCGGGTGCGCCGCGACGATTGTCACGACCACCGCGATTGTCGCGACCGCCACGGTTCTGACCGCCGCCACCGGGACCGCCACGGCCACGGCCGCCACGCGGGCCACGACCAGGAGCTTCCTGCGGTGCGCCCTCGGGCGATGCAGCGGCTTCGGTCGGGATGATTTCGTCAGCCATTCTTAGAACTCCAATCCGGCTTCACGCGCGGCCTGTGCCAGCGCCTTGACACGACCGTGGAACAGGAAGCCGCCGCGATCGAACACGACCTTGGTCACACCCGCTGCCTTGGCTGCTTCTGCTACCCGCGTGCCGACCGAGGTCGCCGCGTCGATGTTCGCGCCGGTCGTGCCGCGCACGTCCTTTTCCAGGGTCGATGCCGAAGCGAGCGTCTTGCCCGCTGCGTCGTCGATGATCTGGGCATAGATATGCTTGCCCGAACGATGCACCGACAAACGGGGACGGCCAGCGGCACGACCACGAAGAGCGGTACGGTTGCGAAGACGGCGCTTCGCGAAAAGGGAGAGACCTTTGGTGCTCATTACTTCTTTTTCCCTTCCTTGCGGAAGATGAACTCGCCGTCGTACTTGATGCCCTTGCCCTTGTACGGCTCAGGCTTGCGCCACTGGCGAATTTCGGCGGCCAGCTGGCCGACCTTCTGCTTGTCCGACCCCGAGATCTCGACCGTCGTGTTGTCCGGCGTCTTCACTTCAATGCCTTCCGGCACGTCGATGTTGACGTCGTGGCTATAGCCGAGCTTCAGGTTGAGCGTGCGACCCGAAGCGGCGGCACGATAGCCGACGCCGTTGATCAGCAGCTTCTTGGTGAAGCCTTCCGACACGCCAGTGACGAGGTTCTGAACCAGCGTGCGCTGCATGCCCCAGAACGCGCGAGCGCGCTTGGTCGCATTGGCCGGCTGCACCGAGATGCCGCCGTCTTCGAGCGTATAGCTGATCTCTTCGCGCAGCGGCATTGCGAGGGTGCCCTTGGGGCCCTTCACGCTGAGCTGCTGACCCTCGATCGTCGCGGTAGTGCCGCTCGGGATCGTGATCGGCTTTTTACCGATGCGGCTCATCAGAATACCTCCGCCAGCACTTCGCCACCGACATTCTGCTCACGCGCTTCGGCGTCGGACAGAACGCCACGCGGCGTCGAGACGATCGTGATGCCCAGGCCGTTCATCACGCGGGGCAGATCCTGCGAACCCGAATAGACGCGACGGCCAGGCTTGGAGACGCGCGCAACGTGCTTGATCGCGGGCTGACCCTCGAAATATTTAAGCTCGATGCGGATGCCCTTTGCGGGGCCCATCTCTTCTTCGGAATATCCGCGGATATAGCCTTCGCGCTGAAGCACGTCGAGCACGCGGGCGCGCAGCTTCGACGCCGGCGAAAGGACAGAATCCTTGCGCGCGCGCTGGCCGTTACGGATGCGGGTGAGCATATCACCCAGGGGATCGGTCAATGCCATCTCGTGATCCTTACCAGCTCGACTTCGTAACGCCGGGGATGAGGCCCTTGTTGGCCAGATCGCGCAGCTGAATACGGCAGAGACGGAACTTGCGATAATAAGCGCGCGGGCGCCCGGTGGTTTCGCAACGGTTGCGAACGCGGGTCGGGTTACCGTTGCGCGGAATCTGCGCCATCTTCAGGCGGGCGATCAGACGCTCGCCATCGTCGAGCGACTCGTCGGCCGCAATCGCCTTCAGCTTCGCATAAGCGGGGGCGTACTTCTTCACCATCCGCTTGCGGCGCTCGTTCTTGTTTACAGAACTGACTTTAGCCATCTTATGCTGCCTTCTTTTCGTCGTCAGCGACTTCGATCGGGAACGGGAAACCGAACAGGCGGAGCAGCTCGCGCGCTTCGTCGTCGGTCCGGGCGGTGGTGGTGACGATCACGTCCATGCCGCGCACCTTGTCGATCCGGTCATAGTTGATTTCCGGGAACACCAGCTGCTCCTTCAGGCCGCAGGCATAATTGCCGCGTCCATCGAAGCTCTTGGGGTTCAGGCCACGGAAATCGCGAACGCGGGGAAGCGCGATCGTGATGAAGCGGTCGAGAAACTCGTACATGCGCTCACGGCGAAGGGTTACCTTCACGCCGATCGGCATGCCTTCGCGCAGCTTGAACTGCGCGATCGACTTCTTCGCCTTGGTGACGACGGGCTTCTGACCTGCGATCAGTTCCATCTCGCCCGCGGCCTGCTCGACCTTCTTCTTGTCCTGCGTCGCTTCGCCAACGCCCATGTTCAGGACGATCTTGTCGAGGCGCGGAACCTCCATCGCGTTCTTGTAACCGAACTTCTCGGTCATCGCCTTGATGATCTTGTCATCATAGATCTGCCGCATGCGCGGCTTGGTGTTGGCGGCTTCAGCCACTGATCTTCTCCCCGGTCTTGACGGCCACGCGGACCTTCTTCCCGTCCTGGGTTTCGAACCGGACACGCGTCGGCTTGCCGTCGGCAGTCACATGAGCGACCTTCGAGACGTGCAACGGCGCTTCCGAACGGACCAGGCCACCCTGAGGGTCGCCCTGGCTCGGCTTGGTGTGGCGGATCGCGACATTCACGCCCGACACGATGACCTTGCCGTCACGCGGCAGGGCCTGGGTCACTTCACCGGTCTTGCCCTTGTCCTTGCCGGACAGGACGATGACGCGGTCACCCTTCTTGATTTTCGCAGCGGCCATTACAGAACCTCCGGCGCCAGGCTGATGATCTTCATGTGCTTCTTGCCGCGGAGCTCGCGCACCACTGGGCCAAAGATACGGGTGCCGATCGGCTCCTCGTTCTTGTTGACCAGCACGGCTGCGTTCCCGTCGAAGCGGATCACCGAGCCATCGGCGCGACGAATGTCCTTCGCCGTGCGCACGATGACGGCACGGTGCACGTCGCCCTTCTTCACGCGGCCACGGGGGGCTGCTTCCTTGACGCTGACGACGATGATGTCGCCAACGCCTGCGGTGCGGCGCTTGGACCCGCCAAGCACCTTGATGCACTGCACCCGCTTCGCGCCGCTGTTGTCAGCGACCTCGAGATTGGACTGCATCTGGATCATCGATCCGGTTCCTTCTCACTCTGGGGCCGATTCCGACCGGACCCCGCCTAAAAATATGCCGGCGCGTTACGCGTCGACGTCGACCCGCTCCGGCGTCGCATGGGTGTTCACCCGATCGATCACCTTCCAGGTCTTCAGCTTGGAGATCGGCGCGGTCTCTTCGATCCGCACGGTTTCACCCTGCTTGAACTCGTTCGCCTCGTCATGGGCGTGGTACTTCTTCGAACGGCGGATGATCTTGCCGTAGAGCGCATGCTTGACCTTGCGCTCCACGTTCACGACCACCGTCTTGTCGCCCTTGTCCGAGACGATCAGTCCCGTCAGCACGCGCTTCGGCATGGTATCGTTCCTTACTTAGCCGCAGCGTCGCGCGAACGCGCGGTCTGCAGGGTCTTGATGCGAGCGATGTCGCGACGGACTTCACGAACCCGGCTCGGCTTTTCGAGCTGGTTGGTCGCGGCCTGGAAACGGAGGTTGAACGCCTCGCGCTTCAGGTTGCCGAGCTCTTCGCCCAGCTGGTCCTCGGTCTTCGCCTTCAAATCGTCGATGCGAGCCATCTTATGCAACTCCCAGGTGCGAGGTGTCGCCGAGACGGGCAACAACCTTTACCTTGATCGGCAGCTTCATCGCCGCGCGGCTGAACGCCACCGCTGCAATGTCGCCGGGAACCCCGTCCAGTTCGAACAGGATGCGGCCGGGCTTGACCCGGGCCGCCCAATATTCCGGCGAACCCTTGCCCTTGCCCATGCGGACTTCGGCAGGCTTCGACGTGACCGGCACGTCGGGGAAAATGCGGATCCACAAACGCCCCTGGCGCTTGATGTGACGCGTGATCGCGCGGCGAGCCGCCTCGATCTGGCGTGCGGTGATCCGGTCCGGCTCCATTGCCTTAAGCCCGTACGAGCCGAAGTTCAGCGTGGTGCCGCCCTTCGCATCGCCGTGAATCCGGCCCTTGAACTGCTTGCGGAATTTGGTCTTCTTCGGTTGCAACATGTCAAATGTTCCTTAGCGCGCCGGGCGCACGCCGGAGGTTTGAGCCTCCATCATGATCCGGTCGGTCGCCATCGGGTCATGGCCGAGGATTTCGCCCTTGAAGATCCACACCTTCACGCCGCACACGCCATAGGCGGTGTGTGCAGTCGCTTCGGCATAATCGACGTTCGCGCGCAGCGTGTGCAGCGGAACGCGACCTTCACGATACCATTCCGACCGTGCGATTTCGGCGCCGCCGAGACGGCCGCCGCAATTGATGCGGATGCCTTCAGCACCCAGGCGCATCGCCGACTGAACCGCACGCTTCATGGCGCGGCGGAAAGCGATACGACGCTCAAGCTGATCGGCGATACCCTGTGCGACGAGCTTCGAATCGACTTCCGGCTTGCGGATTTCGACGATGTTCAGCGACACGTCCGAGCTGGTCATCTTGCCGAGCGTCTTGCGCAGCTTTTCGATGTCCGCACCCTTCTTGCCGATGATCACGCCGGGGCGCGCAGCGAAGATGGACACGCGGCACAGCTTTGCCGGACGCTCGATCACTACCTTGGAGATCGCGGCCTGCGGCAGCGTCTTCATGATGTAGGCACGCATCTTGAGGTCTTCGAGGAGAAGACGGCCATAGTCGGCGCCCTCCGCGTACCAGCGGCTGTCCCAGGTGCGGTTGATCTGAAGCCGAAGCCCGATCGGATTGCTTTTCTGACCCATTAGGCTTCTTCTTCTTGCTGTTCGCGAACGACGATGCGCAGGCGGCTGAAGGGCTTCAGGATGCGGGTCGACTTGCCGCGACCGCGCGTGGCGAACCGCTTCATGACGATCGACTTGCCGACGCTCGCTTCCGATACGACCAGCGCATCGACGTCGAGATTGTGGTTGTTCTCCGCATTGGCGATCGCCGAAGCGAGCACCTTGCGAGCGTCCACGGCCATCGCGCGGGTCGAGAAAGCGAGGATGTTCATCGCATCGCCGACCGGCTTGTTGCGGATCAGCGCAGCGACGAGACCGAGCTTCTGAGCCGAGCCGCGAATCTGCGTCCCGACCGAGAGAGCTTCCTTCTCACCGACCTTGCGGGGGGATTTCGGCTTCGACATCAGCGCTTGCCCTTCTTGTCGGCGGCGTGGCCGGGGAAGTAACGCGTCGGCGCGAACTCGCCGAGCTTCATCCCAACCATGTCCTCGTTGACCGAGACCGGCACGAACTTGCGACCGTTATACACGGTGAAGGTCAGGCCCACGAACTGCGGCAGGATCGTCGAGCGACGCGACCAGGTCTTGATCGGCGCGCGCGAATTGGCTTCCTGCGCGGTTTCTGCCTTTTTCAGCAGATGGAGGTCCACGAACGGACCCTTCCAGACGGAACGAGCCATGGCGTTAGCCCTTCTTCTTGGCGTGACGCGACCGGATGATCATCTTGTCGGTCGACTTGTTGTGACGGGTGCGCGCACCCTTGGTCGGCTTGCCCCAAGGCGTAACCGGATGACGGCCACCCGAGGTCCGGCCTTCACCACCGCCGTGCGGATGGTCGACCGGGTTCTTGGCGACGCCGCGGGTCAGCGGGCGCTTGCCGAGCCAGCGATTGCGGCCGGCCTTGGCGAGGTTGGTGTTGCCGTTGTCCGGGTTGGACACCGCACCGACGGTCGCCATGCAGTTCGAGTGGATGTAGCGCTGCTCGCCCGAATTGAGGCGAACCATCACCATGCCCTTGTCGCGGCCGACGACCTGCACATAGGTGCCTGCCGAACGAGCGATCTGGCCACCCTTGCCGGGCTTCATCTCGACGTTGTGGACAATCGTGCCGACCGGCATCTGGCCCAGTTCCATCGCATTGCCCGGCTTCACGTCGGTCTTCTTCGACGCGATCACCTTGTCGCCAACGCCGAGGCGCTGCGGTGCGATGATGTAGGCGACGTCTTCCTTGCCCGCGTCATCGGTGCCGTAGCTGACGAGTGCGATGAAGGCGGTACGGTTGGGATCATATTCGATCCGCTGCACAATGCCTTCGACGTCCCACTTGCGACGCTTGAAGTCGATGATGCGATAGCGCTGCTTGTGACCGCCGGCGATGCCGCGCGAGGTCACATGGCCCTTGTTGTTGCGGCCGCCAGTCTTGCGTTTGCCTTCGGTCAGCGCCTTGATCGGGCCGCCCTTGTGCAGACCGCTACGGTCGACGAGGATAAGACCGCGTCGTGCCGGGCTGGTCGGGTTATAATGCTTCAGTGCCATGGCTTTAAATTCCCGTGGTCACGTCGATGGACTGGCCATCGGCCAGCGTCACGATCGCCTTCTTCACATCGGACTTGGTGTAGGGCACGCCCTTCCACTTCTTGGTCTTGCCCTTCTGGACGATCGTGTTGACCCCCAGGACCTTGACCGAGAACAGCGCCTCGACGGCAGCCTTGATCTCGGGCTTGGTGGCATCGCCAGCGACCTTGAACACGACCGCGTTGTGCTCGCTGAGCAAGGTCGCCTTCTCGGTGATGTGGGGCGCAACGATCACGTCGTAATGACGCGTATCGATGTCCGCCTTCTGCTTTTTAGCCATTGAAGCGCGCCTCCAGCTTCTCGACGGCAGCGCGGGTCAGGACCAGCGTGTCGTGCTTCAGGATGTCGTAAACGTTCGCGCCGGCGGCCGGCATGACGTTGATCGTGTGAAGGTTGCCCGCGGCCAGCGCGAAGCTGTTGTCGACCGCATCGCCGTCAATGACGAGCGCAGTCTTGCCGAGGCCCAGCTTGGCCCAATCCGCGATCAGCGTCTTGGTCTTGCTCTCTGCAACCGCCAGGCTCTCCATGACTACCAGCGAACCCGCCTGAGCGTGGGTCGACAGCGCCATCTTCAGGCCGAGTGCGCGGATCTTCTTGTTCAGCGACGGATTGAAGTCGCGGACGCGAGCGCCGTGGGCTTTACCACCGCCGACGAAGATCGGCGCACGGCGATCGCCGTGACGTGCCGTACCGCCGCCCTTCTGGCGACCGAACTTCTTGCCCGTGCGAGCGACATCGGCACGCTCACGAGTACCGCGCGCAGTGGCGCGGCGCTTTTCGAGCTGCCAGGTGACGACGCGGTGCAGGATATCCGGGCGCGGATCGAGGCCGAAGACCTCATCGTTGAGCTCGATGTCCGAAGCTTTCGCCTTGGCGTCGAAGGACTGAATCTTGACCTTCATGTTCAGCCCTCCTGGCCTTCGGTCGCTTCCACGGCCGGAACGTCTTCAGCAGGCGTTTCGGCAGGAGCGTTGTTGCTGTTCGCGGCGGCCTTCAGACCGGCGGGGTACGGCGCGTCAGCGTGACGCGCGACCTTGACCGAGTCCTTGACGAGCAGCCAGCCGCCCTTCGAGCCGGGCACCGAGCCCTTGACGAAGATCAGGCCGCGCTCGACGTCGGTCGACACGATTTCGAGATTCTGCTGGGTGCGGTTCTTGTCACCCATATGACCGGCCATCTTCTTGTTCTTGAAGACCTTGCCCGGATCCTGGCGCTGACCGGTCGAACCGAGCGAACGGTGCGAGACGGACACGCCGTGAGTGGCACGCAGACCGCCGAAGCCCCAGCGCTTCATGCCGCCCTGGAAACCCTTACCCTGGGTCACGCCCTGAATGTCGACGATCTGGCCGGCGACATAATGGTCAGCCGAAATCTCGGCGCCCACTGCGAGCACGGCGTCCTCGGACACACGGAATTCTGCAAGCTTCGCCTTGGGCTCGACTTCGGCCTTGCCGAAGTGGCCGCGCTGCGGCTTGGAAACGTTTTTCGCTTTGGCAACGCCGGCGCCCAGCTGGACGGCAACATACCCATCACGATCGGCCTCGCGAACGGCCACAACCTGGTTGCCCTCAAGTGCAAGAACGGTGACGGGCACATGGCGCCCATCATCCTTGAACAAGCGGGTCATCCCCATTTTCTTCGCGATCACGCCTGTGCGCATGATCATGCTCCTTATTACAGAGGCACGCCGGAACGATTTCCGACGTGCGTGTCAGCCCAGCGATTTTTGTACGTGCCCCGTCCCGGGCTGGTGTTCCCGCTAGGGAACGTGACGGGGGACGCAGACCCCGGCAAGCCGGGCGGTATCCCTTATCAGGTGCCGCCGAAGCGGAACCGAATCTCGTGTGGAGCAGCGGCCTTTAGGCCAGCTTGATCTCCACGTCTACACCCGCGGCAAGATCGAGCTTCATCAGCGCGTCTACCGTCTGCGGGGTCGGCTGAACGATGTCCAGCATCCGCTTGTAGGTGCGGACCTCGAACTGCTCACGCGACTTCTTGTCGATGTGCGGTCCGCGGTTGACCGTGAACTTCTCGATACGCGTCGGCAAAGGGATCGGACCGCGAATAAGGGCGCCGGTGCGGCGCGCCGTGTCGGCGATGTCGCCGGTCGCCTGATCGAGCACACGATGATCGAATGCCTTCAGACGAATACGGATATTCTGCGTTTCCATTTAATCCCTACCGATGCGAAAGAGCGGGTTGCCTGATGGCAACTCTTTGGTTGTTCACGAAAATAGCAACCGCCCGACTCCCTGTCGCGAAGACAGGGAATCGGGCGGAGGCGCGTCTATATTACTTCGAGATGCCGCTGACAATACCCGAACCGACGGTCCGGCCACCTTCACGGATCGTGAAGCGCTGACCAACGTCCATCGCGATCGGTGCAATGAGCTTGACGCCCAGTGCGATGTTGTCGCCAGGCATGACCATTTCGGTGCCCTCAGGCAGCTCGACGGTGCCGGTCACGTCCGTGGTACGGAAGTAGAACTGCGGACGATAGTTGGCGAAGAATGGCGTGTGACGGCCACCCTCGTCCTTCGACAGCACATACACTTCCGACTGGAAGTCGGTGTGCGGCTTGATCGAGCCCGGCTTGCAGAGAACCTGGCCACGCTCGACTTCGTCGCGTGCAACGCCACGGATCAGCGCACCAACGTTGTCGCCAGCCTGGCCCTGGTCGAGCAGCTTGCGGAACATTTCGACGCCGGTCACGACCGTCTTGCGGACCTCCGGGTGGATGCCGACGATTTCGACTTCCTCGCCGACCTTCACAACGCCGGTCTCGACGCGGCCGGTGACGACCGTGCCACGACCCGAGATCGAGAACACGTCTTCGATCGGCATCATGAACGGCTTGTCGAGCGGACGCTCGGGCTGCGGCAGATATTCATCAACCGCTGCCATCAGCTTGAGCACGGCATCATGGCCGATCTCGGGGGTCTTGTCTTCGAGTGCCGCAACAGCCGAGCCACGGATGACCGGGATGTTGTCGCCGTCGAAATCATACTTCGAGAGCAGCTCGCGGATTTCCATCTCGACCAGCTCGAGGATTTCCTCGTCGTCGACCAGATCGACCTTGTTCATGAACACGACCATCGTCGGCACACCGACCTGACGGGCGAGCAGGATGTGCTCGCGGGTCTGCGGCATCGGGCCGTCGGTGGCCGACACGACCAGGATCGCGCCGTCCATCTGCGCCGCACCGGTGATCATGTTCTTCACATAATCGGCGTGGCCAGGGCAATCGACGTGCGCGTAGTGACGTGCGGTCGTCTCATACTCGACGTGTGCGGTCGAGATGGTGATGCCGCGCTCGCGCTCTTCGGGAGCCTTGTCGATGTTTGCATAGCTGGTGAACGTGGCACCGCCGGTTTCAGCGAGCACCTTGGTGATCGCAGCCGTCAGCGACGTCTTGCCGTGATCGACATGGCCGATCGTGCCGATGTTGAGATGCGGCTTGGTCCGCTCGAACTTTGCTTTCGCCATTTTTCCTACCTTCTAGAATCAGATTCGCGGCCTTCAGGGCGCCACGCGAACGCGGCCCCTTAACGACCTATTTCAAGTTACGCCAGCTTAGCCTTCACTTCTTCGGCAACATTCGCGGGCACTTCGTCATAATGCGAGAACTGCATCGTGTACTGCGCCCGGCCCTGACTGAACGAGCGGAGCTGGTTCACATAGCCGAACATGTTCGCCAATGGCACGATCGCCTCCACCGCAGTCGCGTTGCCGCGGCTGTCGGTGCCCTGGATCTGGCCACGACGGCTGTTCAGATCGCCGATCACGTCGCCGAGATAATCCTCGGGCGTCACGACCTCGACCTTCATGATCGGCTCGAGCAGCTTGATGCCGGCCTTCTGGGCCGCTTCACGCATCGCGCCACGCGCGCAGATTTCGAATGCCAGCGCCGACGAATCGACGTCATGGTATTTACCGTCGATCAGCTGCACTTCGAAATCGATGATCGGGAAGCCGATCAGCGATCCGGTTTCAGCCGTTTCGCGCATGCCCTTCTCGACCGAAGGAATATATTCCTTCGGGACGTTGCCGCCCTTGATCTGGTCGGAGAAGACGAAGCCCGAACCGCGCTCGCCGGGAATGACCTTGATCTTGATCTCGGCGAACTGACCTGAACCACCCGACTGCTTCTTGTGGGTGTAGGACATTTCGATCGGCTTCGCGAGATACTCGCGATACGCCACCTGCGGCGCGCCGACATTCGCTTCGACCTTGAACTCGCGCTTCATGCGATCGACCAGAATCTCGAGATGGAGCTCGCCCATGCCCTTGATGATGGTCTGGCCGCTCTCGATGTCCGAGGTCACGCGGAACGACGGATCTTCGCGAGCGAGGCGATTGAGCGCGATGCCCATCTTTTCCTGGTCGGCCTTGGTCTTCGGCTCCACAGCGACCTCGATGACGGGGTCCGGGAATTCCATCCGCTCAAGGATGATCGGCGCGTTGATGGCGCACAGCGTGTCACCGGTCGTGGTGTCCTTCAGGCCCGCCAGAGCGACGATGTCGCCGGCATAGGCCACCTGGATGTCCTCGCGGTCATTGGCATGCATCAGCAGCATGCGGCCGACCTTTTCCTTCTTGTCCTTGACCGAGTTCATCACCTGCGACGCGGTTTCGAGCTTGCCCGAATAGATACGCGCGAAGGTCAGCGTGCCGACGAACGGATCGTTCATGATCTTGAACGCCAGCGCCGAGAACGGCGCATCGTCTTCCGGCGGACGCGTGTCGGGGGTCTCGCCGTCGAGCTTGAGCCCTTCGACGTCCTTGATGTCCAGCGGCGACGGCAGATAGTCGACCACGCCGTCGAGCAAGGGCTGCACGCCCTTGTTCTTGAACGCGGAGCCGCACAGCACGGGCACGAACGAGAAGTTCAGCGTGCCCTTGCGGATCAGTGCCTTGAGCTGCGCGGTGGTCGGCTCGGTGCCTTCCAGATACGCTTCCATCAGGTCGTCGTCCTGCTCGACGGCCATTTCGATCAGCTCGCTGCGCGCGGTTGCTGCTTCGTCGGCCAAGTCGGCGGGAATGTCGCGATATTCGAACTTCGCACCGAGAGACTCTTCGAGCCAGATGATCGCACGATTCTCGACCAGGTCGACCAGGCCCTTGAAATCGCTCTCCAGGCCGATCGGCAGATACAGCACGGCTGGACGCGCACCCAGACGATCCTTGATCATCTGTACGCACATGTTGAAGTTCGCACCGGTGCGGTCGAGCTTGTTGATGAAGCACATGCGCGGCACGTGATACTTCTCGGCCTGACGCCACACCGTCTCGGATTGCGGCTCGACACCGGCAACGCCGTCGAAGCAAGCAACCGCGCCATCGAGCACGCGCAGCGAACGCTCGACTTCAATGGTGAAGTCGACGTGCCCGGGGGTGTCGATGATGTTGATGCGGTGATCGTTCCAGAAGCACGTGGTCGCAGCCGACGTGATCGTGATCCCGCGCTCCTGCTCCTGCTCCATCCAATCCATCGTCGCCGTGCCTTCATGCACTTCGCCGATCTTGTAGGACTTGCCGGTGTAATAGAGGATGCGCTCGGTGGTCGTCGTCTTGCCGGCATCGATGTGAGCCATGATGCCGATATTGCGATACATCGAGAGCGGATGGCTGCGGGCCATGATCGGTTCCTTGGAATGTGGAGGAGCCGGGACTTACGCCCCGGCCCGCCCGATATAGGTAGTCGGTGTTACCGGCAAAAGACCGGTAGCGGCTGTTACCAGCGGTAGTGCGAGAAGGCGCGGTTGGCTTCGGCCATGCGATGCGTGTCTTCACGCTTCTTGACCGCGTTGCCGCGATTGTTCGCCGCATCCATCAACTCGCCCGACAGCCGTGCGGCCATCGTGTGCTCGCTGCGGGCGCGTGCCGCATTGATCAGCCAGCGGATCGCCAATGCCTGGGCGCGCTCGGGGCGCACCTCGACCGGGACCTGATAGGTCGCACCACCGACGCGGCGGCTGCGGACTTCGATGCCCGGCTTCACATTGGCGAGCGCGTCGTGGAACACGCTGAGCGGGTCCTTCTTCGCGCGCTGCTCGACGGTCTCGAACGCACCGTAGACGATCAGCTCGGCGACGGACTTCTTGCCGTCCAGCATGACCGAATTCATGAACTTGGACAGAACCTCATCACCATATTTGGGATCAGGCAGGATGATACGCTTTTCTGGGCGACGACGACGTGCCATTTCAATTTCCTTCTAAACTTCAGCCTGTTGGTCGAATAGATCGACCGGCTTACTTCGGACGCTTTGCGCCGTACTTGGAACGCGACTGGCGGCGATCCTTCACGCCCTGTGTGTCGAGCACACCGCGCAGCACATGGTAGCGAACGCCGGGAAGATCGCGGACGCGACCGCCGCGGATCAGCACGACCGAGTGCTCCTGCAGGTTGTGGCCTTCACCCGGGATATAGCTGATGACTTCGCGCTGGTTGGTCAGGCGGACCTTGGCAACCTTGCGCAACGCCGAGTTCGGCTTTTTCGGGGTGGTGGTGTAGACACGGGTGCAAACGCCGCGCTTCTGCGGGTTCTGCTCCATTGCAGGGACCTTGGACTTGGCCTTCTGCGGATCGCGGCCCTTGCGGACCAGCTGGTTAATCGTCGGCATTGAAGCCTTCACCTTTCAAATGGTTACTTTGCTGGAGCCGAAGCGCCTAAGAATACAAAAAGGACCATCGGAAAGCATATCGCCTCCCTTGGCCCTGGAATGCATCCAGCAATGTTCAAGCAGCCCAGGGGGAACGGGTCCTCCGGGGCAGCGGCGCCTATACAGGCCGACTCGGGGGCGGTCAATGGCGAGCGTGGCCGAAGCGGCCGGCACTTTCCGTCCGCGTCGAGCTTGCCGAAGCACGGCTCTTCTTTCAAGAGCAGGGCAGCGCTTCGACAAGTTCGGCACACACCGCTATGAATGAGAATATGACAACGGTGACATACGATCTCCTTATTATCGGCGGCGGCATCAATGGCTGCGCGATCGCGCGCGAGGCGGCGCTGCTCGGACTCAAGGTGCTGCTGGTCGAGCGCGACGATCTCGCCGCTCATACTTCGTCGGCCTCGACCAAGCTGATCCATGGCGGGCTGCGCTATCTTGAATATTATGATTTCAAGCTGGTCGCCGAAGCGCTTCGGGAACGCGAGCGGCTGGTCAAGGCGGCGTCGCATATCATCCGCCCAATGCGCTTCGTTCTACCGCAGGAAAACGCGGTACGACCGTGGTGGATGGTACGGCTCGGCCTCTACCTCTACGATTTCCTCGGCGGCCGGATTTCGCTGCCGCGCTCGCGCGGTCTGCGCAAAAGTGACACCGCCTATGTTGCACCGCTCCAGGGCGGTGACCGAGGCTTTGTCTATTCCGATGCGTTCGTCGATGATTCGCGCTTCACCATGCTCAACGCGATGGACGCCGCGGACAATGGTGCGGAGATCGCGGTGCGCACCACGCTCGACTCGGCCCGGCGCGACGGCGATCTGTGGCAGGCGGCACTGTCCGACGGCCGCACTGTTACGGCGCGCGCGCTGGTCAACGCCGCCGGCCCCTGGGTCCACCAGATGCTCGGCAAGCTCGGCGTCGACGCGAAGTCGGACGTGCGGCTGGTGAAGGGCAGCCATATCGTCGTGCCGCGCCTGTTCGAGGGCGACCATGCCTATATGCTGCAACAGCCCGACCGACGCATCGTCTTCGCCATCCCCTATCAGGAAAGCTTTACCGAAATTGGCACCACCGACATCCCGGTCGACCGACCGGAGGATGCGGTCATTTCGGATGACGAGATTGCCTATCTCTGCGACGCGGTGAACCGGCATTTCATCGCCCAGATCACGCCCGCGGGCGTCACCTCGAGCTGGTCGGGCGTGCGCCCACTTTACGACGATGGCGCAAGCGAGGCGAAGGCGGTGACGCGCGATTATGTGCTCGAACTCGACACTCATGGCCCTGCCCTGCTCTCGGTGTTCGGCGGCAAGATCACCACTGCGCGGCATCTCGCCGAGGAAGCCCTGGGCAAGCTCGCCGACCCGCTCGGGTTCAAGGAGCGCCACGTGACCCGCGACCGCCTGTTTCCAGGCGCCAGCGCACAGGGCTGGGACGCACTTCTCGCAAGCGTCCGCAAACGCTGGCCGTTCCTTGGTGAGGCACGATCGGTGCGGATGGCCCATGCTTATGGCGAACTGCTCGCCGAGATGCTCGCCGGTATCGCAGACGAGGCCGGGATGGGCACCGATCTCGGCGACGGTCTGACCGAAGTCGAGGCACGCTGGATGCACGACCGCGAATGGGCGCGCGCACCGGAAGACGCGCTGATGCGGCGGAGCAAGATCGGACTGCATCTGACGCCCGAACAACGTGAAGGCTTCGCAACATGGTGGACGAATGCGTTTCCAGGTTGAATGACGCTTTCCGATGATTCGAGTCGCTGCCCTGTACCGCTTTGCCCGCTTCCCCGATCCGACTGCCTTGCGCGCGCCCTTGCTTGAGCTGTGCACGGCAGGCGCGGTCAAGGGCACGCTGCTGCTCGCCCGCGAAGGAATCAACGGCACCATCGCCGGCGCGCCCGATGCGATCGAGGCGGTGCTGGCGCATGTTCGCACTTTGCCTGGCTGCGCCGACCTGGAGGTCAAGGACAGCCATGCCGAGGCTATGCCGTTCCACCGCATGAAAGTCCGGCTCAAGCGCGAGATCGTGACGATGGGCGAACCCGATATCGATCCGCTCACGGATGTCGGCCATTATGTGAAGCCGGCCGAGTGGAACGCGCTGATCGACCGGCCCGACACGATCGTGATCGACACGCGCAACGATTACGAAGTCGCGATCGGCAGCTTCGCCGGCGCGATCGACCCGAAGACGCACAGCTTCAGCGAATTTCCCGCCTGGTTCCGCGCCAACCGAGACGCGCTACTTGGCGGCGGGGAGAAACCGAAGGTGGCGATGTTCTGCACCGGCGGCATCCGCTGCGAAAAAGCCACCGCCTTTCTCAAGGCAGAAGGGTTGGAGGAGGTCTATCATCTCGACGGCGGCATCCTGAAATATCTCGAGGAGGTGCCCGCCGCCGACAGCCGCTGGGAGGGCGAATGCTTTGTCTTCGACCAGCGCGTCGCGGTAACGCACGGCCTCGACATCGGCACGCACGCATTGTGCCATGGCTGTCGCATGCCCGTCAGCCCGGAGGATCGCCAGTCACCGCTTTATGTCGAGGGCATCAGTTGCCCCGCTTGCCACGCCAAGCGTGATACGGCGCAGCGCGCAGGCTATGCCGAACGGCACAAGCAGGAATTGCTCGCCGCAGCGCGCGGCGAAACCCATGTGGGCGCAGTGCTGATCGACAAGTCCTGACGTGGCGTTCAATCGGCGCGGCGTGCGCCCGCCCTATCTGTCGCGTGGCGCGCTCATGCCCGCATCAGCCGGAAGGAACAACGCCGTGTTGGTCGGATCGCCTTTCGCACCATGAGCGGTATCGGCCACGATCCAGCCGCGCTCGAAATCCTTGGCCATGCCGATGCCGCAATATTTGCACCGCGATACGAATATCTCGCCGTCGAAATGCGCGAGCCGTCCGGCGCGCTCATGCTTGCCGACGAGACATTTCGCCCTGTTCCAAAGCATGATCCGCGCTCCTTTCGGAAAAAGGCCATAACGGCAAGCTGCAACTCGGGATTGGAAGAATTGGACAGGTGGTGGCGCCTTGTCCCGAAAACGATCACCAGCCCATATTTATGCGGCGACATGTGGCGATTGGCGGTTGTTCCGGGATGCCGTGCCGAACATGAATCCTGCTTATCTCAGTGCGTGCACGGACCGTCGGCACCCCGCGCCGCACCACAGGCATGATCCGGCCGGCTCGGGCGGAGCCGGCCGGGCGGCAATCCAGTGATCATGCGCGTTGCCCGTGTCATATGGGCCTGGTCCGCGAAGCCGTGTTTTGCCGCTATTCCCGAAAGCGTGTCGTGCGAACCACGAATGTCGCGCAATGCATTATGCGTCCGCGCATTGAACCGAAACCCGGCGGGCGTGATTCCGAATTGCTGACGAAACCCGCGCGCAATGCTGCTCGGGTGCAGCTGCCGTGCCTGCGCCCAGTCTCCGATCGACAGCCCCGGATCGGCCAGCAGATCGCCGGCGAGGAGATCGGGCCAGTCCTCGGGTGGCGCACTCACCGCGACCAGCCGGGTCAGGAGCAGCCCCGCGGCGGCCACACGGTCATGCTCGGCCAGCCGCACGATCGCATCGACATCGGCGACGCGCCCCAGCGCCGGAACCGGGCCGAGTTCCGCCAGCGGCAGGGTAAGCACTTCCGCACCCCGGGGGTGAAACCGATCGATATGGCTTTCCCAAGCCTGATGGATGATGACGTCGCCGGCCTGCACGCGGTGCCGTCCGGTATCTCCCGCCTCGACATAGCTTCCGGCAAGAAGCAGTGCGGCAAACGCGCCACCATGGCGGTGGCGGTCGAGCACCTGCCCGCCGGGATGCCGGATCCGCGGCGGGATCGGTGGACCATGACCGCAGCATGCATGTTCAATTGGTTCAAGACCCGGCATTGCCGTCAAGGCTAGCAGCGGCGCATCCGAAGCAAAAGATGGTCCGCACATGTTGATGTTCCTTGCCCTGGCCGCCGCGACTCCCTGCACATCCGAGTCCGATCCCGGCCGGCTCCTCGACGCCAACCGCACCGCGGTCGCCGCATCCGGCACGCCCGGCGGAACGCTCACCAGCCGCTACGCGTATCGCAGCAGCGGCCTGGAGGGGGAAACCACCACGACCATCGACCTCTCCACCGGCAGGTTCGCCAACGACCAGCGCACCGGTATCGTGAACGGCTCGGATGGTTTCGATGGCCGGGAGGCCTGGCTTCGCGACCTGTCCGGCTTCGTGAAACCGCAGGCCGGGGGTGACCGGCACGAACTGGCGGTCAACGACGCCTATCGCAACGCCAACCTGTGGTGGCGAAGCGATCGCGGCGGCGCGACGATCCAATCGATCGGATGCGGCGCGATCCGGGTCGTGCCCAAGGGCGGCAAGCCATTCGAGGCATGGTTCGACCCGACCACGCATCTGCTCCTCAAGATCCGCGAGATGCGCAGCTTCGCAAACATGGTCGAGATCAGCTATTCGGACTATCGGCGCCGCGCCGCACTCCTGCTGCCGACCCGGATCGACACGATCCATGGCGACGATCCGGCAAGCCGCGAGACCCTGACTCTGCAGGACGCCTCCATATCCCCCGCCCGCCCAGCCGCCGCCTTTGCCATGCCGCAGGGCAATCCGGCCGACTGGCAACTTCCCGCCGCCGGGCGCGTGACGCTCCCGTTCCGGCTGCTCAACAATCATATCATCGTCGATGTGAAGATCGACGGTCAGGGCCCCTTCCCTTTATCGTCGATACCGGCGGCCATAATATCCTCACCCCTTCGACGGTGGCAGCGCTGAACCTGCAGAACCAGGGCAAGGGGTCATCGTCGGGTGCTGGCGAGAAGACGGTCAGCAGCGGCTATACCAGCGTTCGGGAAATCGCCGCCGGCGGCGCGATACTGCGCGACAAGACTATCATCACCCTCGAATTCGCGCCGGCGGATGTCGAGGGGCTGCAACTGGGCGGCATGCTCGGCTCGGAATTTCTCGAACGCTTCGTCGTGATGATCGACTATGGCGCGGCGGCGATGACCCTGATCGATCCCGACCGTGTCACACCTGCAGAACGGCAGTCATTCGGAACCGCCGTGCCGATGCGCTTCTATATCGATATGCCGCAAATCGACGGTGCCATCGACGGGCGCGCCACGCGCCTCGACATCGACACCGGCGCGCGGGACGAAGTGACAGTCACAAGCCCGTTCGTCGCCGCCCATGATCTGCGCAGCCGGTATCCCGGGGGCGTGACGATGACCACCGGCTGGGGCGTCGGCGGGCCGTCGCGCACCTATACCGTGCGTGCACGCGCCGTCGCGCTCGGTCCGGTCGTCGTACCCCGCCCGATCATCGGGCTCAGCGCCGCCAAACGCGGATCGTTCAGCGACGCGGCCTATGGCGGCAACGTCGGCAGCGGCTTGCTCAAACGCTTCGTCACCACCTTCGACTATGCCCGCCGGACCCTGTATCTGAAGCCGCTCGCCCGGATCGATCCCGACACCGGGCGCTTCGATCGCGCCGGCATGTGGCTCAACGCCCGCCCCGACGGGTTGGAGATCATGGACCTGCTGCCCGGCGGCCCCGCCGATCAGGCAGGGCTGCGGGCCGGCGACCGCGTCACCATGATTGGCGATGTCTCATACAGGGACCGCACGCTATCGGAGATGCGGCGATCGTTGAAACTGGCGCCGATCACGACCCCCGTGACGATCCGCTACCTCCGCGCCGGTGCGGAGGGCGTCACAACCGTGCAGCCACGCGACCTCATTCCCGACTAGGGAGTTGCGACCGCGCGGCGATCCCGAGCAGACCGTCAATAAGCGCGCCCGACCAGCACGCGCTCGACCGCCGGATCGCCGGTGAACACGCAGGGACCATCGGCTGCCGCCGCATCGCTCGGCACGTTGCGCACAGTGAGCTTCAACGCCTTCAGCCGCTCGACCACCTTGTCCAGCCCCGGGCCGGTCGGCTTCGACCATTGCACCTCGACCCAACCGGGATTCTTCACGCCCTCGGCAAAGGCGCGCTCGATCCCGGTAAAATCGGTCACGTCGCGCGCGATATTCGCCTCCAGCCGCTGCCTGGCCTCGACATGCAGCGCGCCTTGTATCTCTTCAAGCATTGCCGCCGCTCCAGCGGTAAACGCCTCCTGCGCGACTGCTGCGCTGTCGAGCTTGCCGTCCTCGCGATACAGCCGGTCGCGGCGGATCACCGAGACATTGCCGCCGGCCATATCGCGCCCGCCGACCTCGAGAATGATCGGCGCGCCCTTCTTGACCCAGCCCCAGCGCTTGGTCGCCGCCTTGGCAGGCTTGAGATCGAGCAGCGCACGCACCGGCTCGCCCAGCGCCGACAGCTTGGCGAGGTCAGCCTGCAATGCCTTGCAATAGTCGATCAGCGCAGCGTCCTCATCGGTGTCGCGCAGCATCGGCACGATCACCACCTGCCACGGCGCAATGCGCGGCGGCACGCGCAACCCGTCATCGTCGCCATGCACCATGATCACGCCGCCGATCATCCGCGTCGACACGCCCCAGCTTGTCGTGTTGGCAAGCTCCAGTTCGCCCGCGGCATTCTGGAACCGGATATTCTGCGCCTGCGCGAAATTGGTGCCGAGGAAATGGCTGGTGCCGGCCTGAAGCGCCTTGCCGTCCTGCATCATCGCCTCGATCGAATAGGTCGCGACCGCACCGGGGAAACGCTCATTCTCCGGCTTCTCGCCTGCGACGACCGGCAGCGCGAGGCAATCCTCGGCGAAGCTGCGATAGACTTCGAGCATCTTCAGCGTCTCTTCGCGCGCTTCGGCGGCGGTGGCATGGGCGGTATGCCCTTCCTGCCAGAGGAATTCGCTGGTGCGCAGGAACATGCGCGTGCGCATTTCCCAACGCACGACGTTCGCCCATTGATTGATCAGCACCGGCAGATCGCGCCACGACTGGATCCAGCGCGCGAACGCCGTACCGATCACCGTCTCCGATGTCGGCCGCACAACCAGGGGCTCTTCCAGCTTCGCGCTGGGGTCCGGCGTCAATCCGCCCTTCCCATCCGAGATCAGTCGGTGATGCGTGACCACCGCCATTTCCTTGGCGAAGCCCTCGACATGCTCGGCTTCCTTTTCGAAATAGGACAGCGGGATGAACAACGGGAAATAGCAATTCTCGTGACCCGTCGCCTTGATCCGGTCGTCCAGCAGCCGCTGGATCCGCTCCCAGATGCCATAGCCCCATGGCCGGATGACCATGCAGCCGCGCACGCCCGATTCCTCGGCGAGATCGGCTTCCGAAATGACGGACTGATACCAGGCGGAAAAGTCCGCCTCACGGGTGACGGGGAGTGCGCGTTTGATCATGATTGCGGGCGATTACCCGCATTGGACAATCTCGTCACCCGGAACTTGTTCGATCGGTAAACAGCGCACCCAGAAAAGCTGCTGTCATGCCGAACTTGTTTCAGCATGACGGTGGTCATTCTGCCGACCAAGTCCAGCCTTGTCTCCGGCTCCCCCCTTCCTCATAGCCCCCTCACACACGGCAGCTGGAAAGAAGGGAATGATGGCCGACACCAGCGACCGCATCCTTCCCGCCATTGCGATGCGCCTGCTATCCGCTGCGCTGTTCGCGAGCATGAATGCGGTCATCAAACTGGCCGAAGCACGCGGCGCGACGCTCGGCGAGATCCTGTTCTTCCGGCAATTCGGCGCGGCGATCCTGCTGGTGGCGATCATAGCCGGCGGGCCAGGGCTTAAATCGGTCGCGACGCAGCGCCTGCCTGCTCATATCGCGCGCGCAGTGCTCGGGCTCAGCGCAATGGCCTGCACCTTCACCGCGATCCTGATGTTGCCGCTCGCCGAATCGACCACGCTCGGCTTCACGATGCCGATCTTCGCGACGATCCTTGGCGCCCTGATCCTGCACGAGCCGACCGGCTGGCACCGCTGGGTTGCGGTAGCGGCGGGCTTTGCCGGCGTACTGGTCGTGGCGCAGCCGGGCGGCGGGCATTTTCCGCTTTGGGGCGCGATCAGTGGCTTGGCCGCGGCACTTCTCACCGCCAGCGTCTCGATCCTGCTGCGCCAGATTTCGCGTACCGAAGGCACGATGACCACGGTATTCTGGTTCTCCACCTTGTCGCTGATCCCGCTCGGCATCGTCTACGCCTTCGTCGTGCAGCCACATGCCGCGATCGTCTGGGTCATGCTGCTGGCGGTCGGCGTGATCGGCGGCATCGCCCAACTCGCGATGACGTCGGCGCTACGCCTCGGTCCCGTCTCGGTGGTCGTGCCGATGGATTATTCCAGCCTGTTATGGGCGACAGCCTATGGCTGGCTGCTGTTCGGCGCGCTGCCGGGCAAATGGACCTGGGTCGGGGCACCAATCATCATCCTGAGCGGCATGTATATCGTCTGGCGCGAACATCTTCGCCGCACTCAATTGACCCTCGAAACGGTGCCGCAGATCTAGGCTCGCTCGTTCTCCGGCTGGATCTGCCCAAAAACAACGCGGCCAGATTGTATACCATCTTCTGATCAGCCGGGTTGATCCTGAACCACCCTTGCAATGAGCCGCTGCGGAGCTGGCCAAGCCAATATTGCAAGGCGCGGCAGCCCCTTGTCCCGGCAAGTCGAAGCAGCCTGCTCTCTCTGTCGCCGCACCGCTGTGCACCCTCCTGGCGACGGAGGCCGGGCGGCGCCGAGCCGATCGAATCACAGATCGCATGACGCGGATTTCTGGGGAAACGCGATCAAGAACCATCGGCCTCTTAGGCCGGAGTATATACCGGATGTCGTATATCGTATAAAATAATTTGCTCATTGGGCCGGTTCGGCATAATGTTCTGGCAGAGGAAAAAAATTGGAGGGCTAAACGTGACAAAGGGAAAGTTCGCGGCGGTTTCCGCTGCCTTGGTGACGTCGCTGCTGTCGACGAGTGCAATGGCCCAGGTCGCGCCAACGCCGTCGGAGGACCCCGCCTCTGGAGCCAGCGAGCAGGCAAGCGACATCGTCGTTACCGGTACGCGGATCCGCCGTCCCGATCTGCAAAGCAACAGCCCGCTGACGATCGTCGGCAGCCAGGAAATTCAGTATCAGGGCGCCACGACGGTCGAGAGCGTGCTGAATCGCCTGCCGCAGTTCACCGCGGATTCGAACGAGAACGTGTCCAACGGCTCGGACGGCACATCGAACGTCAATTTGCGCAACCTGGGCTCGAACCGCGTACTGGTTCTGCTCAACGGCCAGCGCCTCCTGCCCCAACAGGCGATCGATCTGAATTTCGTGCCCAGCGCGCTGGTCGAGCGGATCGACGTGGTCTCCGGCGGCGCATCGGCGGTCTATGGGTCAGATGCGTTGTCGGGCGTCGTCAATTTCATCCTGAAGGATAATCTCGACGGCTTCAGGGCCGATGCGCAAGTCGGCTTCGCGCAACACGACAACAACAATGAAGCAGTTCGTTCGATCGTGCGCGCCCGCGGCTTCGACCTGGCGCCGGGAAAAGTTGCGGATGGCGGCAAGCAGGACCTGAATATCGCGTTCGGCAAGAATTTCGCCGACGGCCGCGGCAATATCACGATGTACGCAGGCTATCGTCATTTCGACCCTGTATTGCAGTCGAATCGCGACGTGTCCGCTTGCGCATTGCAGTCGATCGACGCGCCGCGGACAGCACTGACTTGCGGGGGGTCCAGCAACACGCCCTATGGCACATTCGCCCCGTTGGCCGGACCAAATCAGGGTATCACGCTCACCAATGCGAAGGACGGCAGTCCGAACTGGGTGCCGTATGACAATAGCTTCGCCTATAATTATGCGCCGACGAATTATTTCCAGCGTTCGGACAATCGCTACTCGGCCGGCGCCTTCGCGAAGTTCAAGTTCAGCCCGGCGGCCGAGGTCTATGGCAGCTTCATGTTCATGCGGGATCATACGTTCTCGCAGGCCGCGCCATCGGCACTATTTCTCGGCACCACGTTCAACGTGCCGTGCAACAGCCCGATGCTGAGCAGCAGCCAGGCCAGCGCACTGTGCGGTGCCAATGCCGGGAGTGCCGGCTTGCAGCCCACGCTGATCGGCTATCGGCTGGCGATCGCGCCGCGCCGCGACGATCTCCGGCATCAGGACTATCGCTGGACCGCCGGCATTCGCGGCGAGATTGCGAACGGCTTGAGCTACGACTTCAACTATTTGCATTCACGGGTGAATTTCGACGAAACCTATCTCAACAATGTCGACAATGTGAAGGCGCAGCGGGCGCTGGATGTAGTCAACGTCGGCGGCACTCCGACCTGCCGCTCGGTGGTGGACGGCACCGACAGGTCGTGCGTGCCGGTCAATGTGTTCCAGGCCAATGGCGTGACCGCCGATCAGGCCGCCTATCTGTTCAGCCCGAGCAATACCGCCGGCCGTAACCGCCAGACGGTGTTTTCAGGCACGATTACCGGCGATCTCGGCAATTATGGCCTGACCAGTCCCTGGGCCTCACGCGGTATCTCGTTGGTGCTGGGCGCGGAGCACAGGCTCGAGACGCTGAAATTTACCGCTGACGATGTCGCCAAGCAGGGCGGCACGACCGATGCCGATGGCAGCATCCGCGTGATCGAGGGTTATGGCGAACTCGAAGTGCCGCTTGTCCAGAACAAGCCGTTTTTCCGCGAACTCACGCTCAACGGTGCGGCGCGCTATTCCGCCTACAAGAATTCGCAAGGATCGACGGGTTTCGGATCCAGCTACAACGTATGGACGTACAAGGGCGAGCTGACCTGGCGTCCAATCGAAATGCTGCGTCTGCGCGCAAGCTACAATCATGCCATTCGGGCGCCCAATATCGGCGAATTATTCGCCTCGCAGCAGGTAGGCAATGTCGCGGCGGTGGATCCATGTTCAGGCGCAACACCCTCGGCCAGCGCGGCAACCTGCGCGCTGACTGGCGTCACCCCCGCGCAATATGGCCATATAATCGACTGTCCATCCGATGTCTGCTCGGCGCTCGGTGGCGGCAATCTGGCCCTGAAGCCGGAAATCGGCGATACCTATACGATCGGCCTGGTGCTGACCCCCGAACAGATCCGCAATTTCTCTCTCTCGGTCGATTATTACAACATCAAGGTGAAAAACTATATCAGTCCGATCGACCCCGCGCTGATCATCGACCAGTGCCAGGAAACGCAGGATCCATTCTATTGCGGCCTGTTTCACCGCGACCCCCGGAGCGGCGCGATCTTCGGAACGGACGGCTATATCGTCTCGACGACGCTCAACACCGGTTATCTCAAGACATCGGGGATCGACGTCATCACCGATTACACATTGGGTCTGGGCGGCCTCGGCAAGCTCAATTTCAACCTGGTCGGCACTTATCTGATCAACCGGATTGCCCAGCCCCTGCCTGGCCTTGGCACTTATGACTGCAAGGGCCTCTATGGCCCGACCTGCGGCCAGCCTTTGCCGGAATGGCGCCATGTCTTGCGAACCACCTGGGCACTGCCGCAGGATGCGACGCTGTCGCTGTCCTGGCGCTATATTGGCGCGACCAAGGTCAACGGCTCGTCCGTGGTGAACGACCGGATCGCCCCCTATAGCTATTTCGATCTGGCCGGGACGATCGCTGTGGCCAAGTCCTTCAAGCTCCGCATGGGCGTGAACAATCTGTTCGACAAGGATCCGCCGGCGATCGACGCGGGCCTTCTATCCTTGTTTGGAAACGGCAACACTTATCCCGGCGTGTACGACCCGCTCGGGCGGACGATATTCTTCGGTGCAACGGTCAACTTCTGATTCGATCATCGACCCGGACCAGCGATTTGCCGATCGCTGGTCCGGTGCATAAATTATCGATAATTTTTTCGCTTTCCGATACCTTCGGTTTCAGCGCCGGGCGACTCGCGTTTCCGCGAGCCTGTCGAGTGCAGTCACAATCGAGGAGATGGAGATGTCGAAAAGCAGAGCACGGGGCTTTCTTGCTGCCGGTGCCGCGGCAAGTGCAGCGGTCGGGGCCCTGGCGCTGACCGGCTATAGCCCGAATGCGGAGGGATCGGGCGAAATCGTCCTGAGGGTGGTACCGGGTACCACCCAATCTGCCTCCGGGCCCGACAGCGTCCAGGCCCGGCATGTAAAAGCGCAGGCGACCTCGGCAAGCGCGTTGACCGCAGCCGATTTCGCCACCGTCGATGGCGCGGTCGATGCGTCGGTCATTCCCAACATGACGCTGATTATCGGCGATGCCGACGGCATCCTGCACGTTCATACCAAGGGCAATTTCGATCCCAATGCGGCGACCGACCTCGCCTCGGGATCGAAATGGCTGTTCGCAGCGATGGCGATACGCATGGTCCAGGCGGGCAAGGCCAATCTCGGCGATCATCCGCAGCAATATCTGACCTTCTGGACCACCAACCCCAGCGACAACCGGCGCACGATGACTCTCGACCATCTCATGTCGATGCGATCGGGCTTCAACGCCGGCCCGCTGGCGGGCGGCTGCGTCTCGAACGGCCTGCTCTACACGCTGCAAAGCTGCGCTCAGACGATCCATAATCAAGGCGTCGACACGGCCCCGGGCGCCGCCTTCTCCTATGGTCCACACCATATGCAGGTCGCCGCGGCGATGCTCGAAAAGGCCGGCAACAAGAGCTTCAACAGCTTGTTCGCAGAATATCTCACCACGCCGCTCGGTATGACCAAGACCAAATATACCAAGGCCAGCGCCGCCAATCCGTGGATCGCCGGCGGCGCGCAATCCAGTGCCTATGACTATGCCAAGATGCTCCAGGCATTTCTCGGCACCAGCTTCATCACTGACATGGACGATTTCACCGGTGCGCGCACGATTGGCCTTCCCCGGCCCTATGTCCCGGGCGACGGCGACGGGCACGGCACCTGGCAATATGCGATCGGATCGTTCGTCGAGTGCGACGATACGCCACCCGCCGGTCAGCCGGCCCGGCCCTGCGCCACGGCGAAGATCAATTCCTCGCCCGGCGCCAATGGCTGGCTCGGCTGGATCGACCGCGAGCATGGCTATTACGGTCTGATCGCGACCCGCGTCCTGCTCAGCGGCTCGACCAAGGCAGTGACGCTGGAACAACAGCTCCAGCCGCTGATCCTCGACGCCCTGAATCCCTAACGAGTCGGAATCCTTGGAGAGCCGTCTTCCGGTCCGGGTGAATTCCCGGGCCGGAATTCAATCCCGGCGAAAGACCAGGGTCAGGTTGTTCGCGGGCATCTCGACGATCTCGCCAAGGACAAGGCCATGGTGCCCGGCCGCGACTGCGACATCCTCGACCCGGCGCAGGCCCCAGCTCCGGTCACGGCTCTTGAGCGACTGGTCAAACGCCTCGTTGCTGGGTGCGGTCGGATGGCCGTCGCGCAGATAGGGTCCGTAGAGGATCAGCGGCCCGCGCGTGGGCAGGACGCGGCCCGCCCCGTCCAGCAGGCCGAGTGTCGCCTGCCAGGGACTGATATGGACCATGTTGGCGCACAGGATCGCATCGGCGCGCGCGACCGGCCAGTCCTGTGCGGCGGCGTCGAGATCGACCGGCGGGCGAACATTGGCGAGACCGTCGCACCACGCCGCGATCGATGCCCGGCCGCCCGCGTCGGGATCGCTCGGCTGCCATTCGAGATGGTCGAAGACGGTGGCGAGATAGGCGCAATGCTCGCCCGATCCGCTTGCGATCTCCAGCACCAGCCCGGTCATCGGCAGCACCTTGCGCAGCGCCGCCGCGATCGCCTCGCGGTTGCGCAGCGTCGCCGGCGCATGTTTGCGCACATCCACATCGACATCCGCCACGATCCAGGGCTGTGCATCGGTTTCTTGCGTCACTGGCATCCCCGCTTTGCTGGACGACGTCTCGTCCCGCGATGGCCTTGCCATGAAAGCCGCGGGAAGCCGATTCAATATGGCTATCGGCCATGCCAATATTGCGCCGCTGGAGTTCCTGCCCGAACGCTCCAGCCGCTCTTTCTCATCATGAAATCAAAGCAGAGAATGCAACGGCCTGTTCCGGTGGAAACAGGGGCCTGTTTTTACTTTTTGTCCCCCTGTTATTCGATAACAGGGGCGAACCTCATCAAGCCATTGAATATAGATCGAAAATCTACCGCAAAAATCCAACTCTCGCCCCTGTTATCGCGTTAAAAAATCACTCATGCCGATAACAGGGGAAACAGGGGCGCAGTTGTCTCGCTTTCAGGCAGCGCGCGCCGCCTGCAACAGCCGCGTGGCGCGCAGATACATCTCGAGCCGCTGCGCCGCGAACAAGCCGAGCGCCATCGCAATCAGCACATCGGTCACCATCAATGTATTGATGTGCAGCGTCGATCCGCCGATCTGCGCTGCCTCGCGCACGGCAAAGCGGATCGCGATCAGCGCGACGATGAACAGGATCGCGGCAGGCGATGGCTGATGATTGAGCGCGTGCGTCTCCGGATCGACGCTGATCCGCATCATCTTGCCGCGCTGCCAGCCCAGTGCCGCACCGAGCAGCAGCGCCGCAGCGCAATAGAGCCACGTCATCCCGGCGGGCGGGACCTGCCACAGGACGAAGATCGCGAAGAGCAGATAGATGGCCGGCATGACCCACAGCCGCTCCAGCTTCAGCGGTCGTGCCCGGCTCATTCGGCGGATACGGAAAAACAGGACGATCGCGACGACCACACCAGTGATCGCATAGGTCATCAGCTGATTGGGATGGACCGTCTGAACCTGCATCTTGCCCCCGGGGAAGAACGCCGCTGGAGCGGTTTCGAACCGAGTTGATCCACTCTCGTCCGTTCGCCCCGAGCTTGTCGAAGGGCCGTTCTTTCTTCGAAGGAAGACTGACCTCCGAAGGAAGGACTGGACTTCGACAGGCTCAGCCCGAACGGGGAAAAGTGATTCCCAAGCCGACGCCGCTAGTTCGCTCTACGCCGCTTGCGCAGTCCGATCCAGAGCGCAACCGAAATCCCCGACAGCAATGCGACAAACGGGCCGATCCCAAATGCGATGCCCATCGCCCAGGCACCCTCGCGATCGAACCCGCCGAGCACGACGGTCCAGAACAGATAGGCGAGGAAACAGGCAAGATAGCCCGCAACCGCGCCGCCGACAAAGCCAAGGCCGACCAGGCAGCCTTTCGGCATTATTCCGCGGCCACCGCCAGTTCGGGATCCTTCCACACCAGCACCGGCTTGCGCGCCGCCAGCGTCTCGTCGAGCCGGCTGCGCGGGGCGAAGTGCGGCGCGGACTTCAGCGCAACATCGCCTGCCTTGGCCCGTTCTGCCACGCTGCGCAGCGCACCAATGAACTGATCGAGCGCCGCCTTGCTCTCGGTCTCGGTCGGCTCGACCAGCATCGCGCCGTGGACGACCAGGGGGAAGTACATCGTCATCGGATGATAGCCCTCGTCGATCAAGCCTTTGGCGACATCGATCGTCGAGAAGCCTTCGGCCAGGTTCGAATCCGAGAACAGCGCTTCATGCATGCAAGGCCCCGACGCCCCGAACGGCGCGTCGAGCGTCGAATCGAGCGAGCGCAGGACGTAATTGGCGTTGAGCACCGCATCCTCGGCGACCTGGCGCAGCCCGTCGGCACCATGGCTGAGGATATAAGTCAGGGCGCGGGTGAACATGCCCATCTGGCCCTGGAACGCGACCATCCGGCCAAAGCTATGGTCATGATGCTCATCGGCGGTCTCCTCCTCGACCAGACGGAAGCCGTCGCTCGTCTGCTCGACGAACGGCAGCGGCGCATAGGGGCTCAGCGCTTCGGAGAACACCACCGGCCCCGAGCCCGGTCCGCCGCCGCCATGCGGCGTGGAGAAGGTCTTGTGCAAATTGATGTGCATCGCATCGATGCCGAGATCGCCCGGACGGACGCGCCCGACGATCGCGTTGAAGTTCGCACCGTCGCAATAGACCAGCCCACCCGCCGCATGCACTGCGTCGGAGATTGCGCGCATGTCGCGCTCGAACAGGCCGCAGGTATTGGGGTTGGTGATCATCACCCCGGCCACGTCCGGCCCGAGCCGCGCGGTCAGCGCCGCCAGGTCGACCCGACCTTCGGCGGTCGCCGGGATATCCTCTACCGCATAGCCGGCAAAGGCAGCAGTCGCCGGGTTGGTGCCATGCGCGCTTTCCGGCACCAGGATGGTCTTGCGATGTCCCTCGCCGCGCGCTTCGAGCGCGGCGCGGATCGCCAGGATGCCGCACAGCTCGCCATGCGCGCCGGCCTTGGGGCTCATCGCGACCGAATGCATGCCGGTCAGCGTAACCAGCCAGTGCGCGAGCTGATGGATCACCTCGAGCGCGCCCTGCACCGTATCGACCGGCGCGAGCGGATGGACATCAGCGAAACCGGGCAGCCGCGCCATCTTCTCGTTGAGCCGCGGATTGTGCTTCATCGTGCACGACCCGAGCGGGAACAGGCCGAGGTCGATCGCGTAATTCTGCCGCGACAGACGCGTATAATGGCGCACCGCCTCGGGCTCGGCGAGGCCGGGAAGGCCGATCGGCTTGGCCCGGCCCAGCGTGCCGAGACGCGACGGGGCCTCGACCGGCGGCGCCACTTCGACTCCAGTCGTTTCGGCCGAGCCGATCTCGAAGATCAGCGCCTCTTCGAGCATCAGCCCCTTGTTGCCGGTAAAGGTCGGCGCCGTGCTGTTGCCGACTACAGGCGTTTCGGGACGCCAGCCGCTCGCGTTGATCGTCATGCCAGCACCTCCTGCAGCGCGACCGCCAGGGCTTCGACATCCTCCGTCGTCGTCGTCTCGGTCACCGCCACGACCAGCCCGTTGGCGAGATCTGCCTCGCCCGGATAGAGCCGCCCGAGCGAGACGCCGGCGAGGATACCGCGCTCGGCCAGCGTCCGAACGACGGGACGCGCCTCCTGCGGCAGCTTGATGGTGAATTCGTTGAAGAAGGCCGGCGTCACCAGCTCGACTCCCGGCACTTGCGCCAGGCGATCCGCCGCCGCCGATGCGCCGGCATGATTGGTCTCGGCGAGTGCGCGCAAGCCCGCTTCGCCGAGCAGTGTCATGTGGATCGAGAAAGCCAGTGCGCACAGGCCGCTATTGGTACAGATGTTCGAGGTCGCCTTTTCGCGCCGGATATGCTGCTCCCGCGTCGACAGCGTCAGCACGAAGCCGCGCCGGCCATCGGCATCGAGCGTCTCGCCGCACAGCCGTCCCGGCATCTGGCGGACATATTTCTCCTTGCAGCCGAACAGACCGACATAGGGCCCGCCGAACTGCAGCCCGACGCCGATCGACTGGCCTTCGCCGACGACGATATCGGCATCCATCTCACCCGGCGACTTGATCGCGCCAAGTGCGACCGGCTCGGTCACCACCGCGATCAGCAGTGCCTTTTTGGCATGGCAGGCATCGGCCAGTGCCGACAGGTCGGCGATGCGGCCAAGGATATCGGGATATTGCACCACGACGCAGGAGGTATCGCCGTCGATCGAGGCGATCAGCTGGTCGATATCGCTCTCGGCGGTCAAGGTCGGCACCGAGGTGTCGAGCACGTCGCCGGTGAACTTGGCCATCGTCTTGGCGACCGAGACATAATGCGGATGCAGGCCGGAGGAGAGCAAGGCCTTGCCGCGCTTGGTGATGCGCCGCGCCATCACGATCGCCTCCCAGCAGGCGGTCGAGCCATCATACATCGACGCATTGGCAACGTCGGTGCCGAGCAGCCGCGCGACCTGGGTCTGGAACTCGAACAGCATCTGCAGCGTGCCCTGCGCGATCTCGGGCTGGTACGGCGTATAGGCGGTCAGGAACTCGCCGCGCTGGATCAGGTGATCGACCGAGGCCGGCACATGATGCTTGTACGCGCCGCAGCCGAGGAAGAAGGGCCCGTCCCCGGCGGCGACATTCTTGCGCGCAAGCGCGGTCATGTGCCGTTCGACCGCAAGTTCGCTCGCGTGAAGCGGCAGGCCGTGGATCGGGCCATCGAGCTGGGCGACGCCCGGCACATCGACGAAAAGCTCGTCAATCGAGGCGGCGCCGATCACGGCGAGCATCGCCTCACGGTCGGACTGGGTCAGGGGAAGATAGCGCATTGGCAACTCCTCCCCTCCCGCTTGCGGGAGGGGACCGGAGGGTGGGCGCCCGGCCAATCCGGGCGAAACGTCAGAGGAGAGCGCGAGCCCACCCCTACCCCTCCCGCAAGCAAGAGGGGAAGATCAGATCAAAGCTTGGCGACGAACGCCGCGTAAGCCGTCTCGTCCATCAGGCTCTCGAGCTCGCTCGGATCCGACAGCGTGATCTTGTAGAACCAGCCATCGCCCTCGGGATCCTCGTTGACCAGCCCGGGCGTGTCGGCGAGGTCGTCATTCCCCTCGAGCACCGTGCCGCTGGCCGGCGCATAGACATCGGACGCTGCCTTGACTGACTCGACCACTGCGGCCTCGTCGCCCTTGGTCAGTTCCTTGCCCTCTTCGGGCACGTCGACGAACACGATATCGCCGAGCTGGCTTTGGGCATAGTCGCTGATTCCGACGGTGCCGATGTCGCCATCGACGTCGATCCATTCATGGTCTTCGGTAAAGTAACGGCTCATCTCACTTGCCTCCTGTGCGGACGTAGCGGTGGGGAATAAATGGCATCGCAGTAACGGTCGCCTGATGGACCTTCCCGCGTTGCGCGATCTGGATGGTGGTGCCCGGCGTTGCCATGGCGGTTGGAACGTACGCCATCGCAATCGGTGCCCCGACGCTTGGCGCAAAGCCCCCCGACGTCACCTTGCCGACTTCCGTGCCTTCGACGTCGACCACGGCGGCGCCTTCGCGCACTGGCTGGCGGCCTTCGACGCTCAGGCCGACACGCTTGACGATCGCACCCTGCTCGCGCTCTGCCATGATCCGGTCATAGCCCTTGAAGCCGCCCTCTTCGCGGCGGCGCTTCGACAGAGCGAAGCCAAGATCGGCCATCACCGGCGTGGTCTCGGCGTCGAGGTCATGGCCATAGAGCGGCAAGCCGGCCTCAAGCCGCAGCGAATCGCGCGCGCCAAGGCCGATCGGCTTGACCTCCGGCGCGGCGGTCAGCGCCTCGGCCAGCGCAACGACGGCCTCGGACGGGACCGATATCTCGAAGCCATCCTCGCCGGTATAGCCCGAACGGCTGATCCATAGCGGCGTACCGCTCCAGTCGAACCCGGCGCAGGTCATGAACACGAGCGCTTCGACGCCCGGCACGATCCGGCTCAGTACTTCGACTGCCTTGGGACCTTGCAGCGCGAGCAGCGCCTGATCTTCCAGCAGGTTGATGGTGATGTCGTCGGGAAGATGGTCGAGCAGATAGGCAATGTCGTCGAACTTGGTTGCGCCATTGACCACCATATACAGGCCATCGGCATCGAAGCTGTTGCCTGCCGGCAGGCGCGTGACCATCAGATCGTCGAGGATGCCGCCATTCTCCGCGAGCAGCAGCGAATAGCGCATGCGCGACGCGCCCAGGCCCTTCACATCGCCGGGCAAAACCGCTTCGAGCGCGGCATCCGCGCCCTCGCCGGTGAACAGCAGCTGGCCCATATGCGACACATCGAACAGGCCGGCGCTCTCGCGCACCCAGAGATGCTCGGCCATGATACCGTCATACTGGATCGGCATATGATAGCCGGCAAACTCGACCATCCGCGCGCCGCGATCGCGGTGCCAAGCATCGAGCGGCAGCGTCAGGGTTTCGATTTCCGGCCCGTCACTTCCCGGGCCGTCTGTCTGGTCGCTCATGCCGAATCTCCGTCAAAGGTCCACGGCGCACCACAGCGCCAATCTGCGCCGCAATCCGCCGCCCCCTCTGTCACGGAACCTGAGAGCTTTGACCGGTCACCTCGCGGCGACGCGGCTTACCCCTTCGGTGGGCCGGGCGAACGCCGCCAGGCCGCTTTCCAGAGTGTCGATCGGCGCGCGCGGTCCCGTTTGCCTGAGAGATTCCGGGGCGGTTGCTCCTTCGGCGGCCTATTGAAAGGCTCTCTCCCGCGCGTGCCCATGCCGGTTGCCCGGCATCGACGACATGCGGTGTGGCGCGGTGCAGCAACCGAGTCAACGTGTCTTGAGCGTGCGCGCATCAATTGCCGGATGAATGATCCGGCTGGATCGCAAACACGGTCTTCAACAAATCGGCGAGACGATAGCCGGCCAGCGCGACTCGCCGCTCCGATACCTGCACGACCGCCTCGGCATAGCCCGGCGCGACCGGCTGGGCGGTGGCCGCCGAGGTCGCTTGCGGCGCGTCGGTGCGATAGGCCACCGAGATCGCAAGCGCATGGCTCTCGGCAAGCCAGCGCTCGCTCGCGTCGGAGGCAGCGACCGGGTGCGACAGCGCCCCAGCAAAGGAGGTGCGGGGAAAGCGTGCTTCCAGATCATGTGCCCGAACAAATGCAGCTGCGGCAGAACCGTCGCGACTTACCGAATCGTCCCAGAACCAATGCAGCGACACCGGCTTGCCTGTCACCGAATCGCGCACGAACGCCTTGGATCCGCCTTCATCACCCTGCGGCCAGTCGGGCGCGATCCTCTCGGCGCTGTGCAGCGGCTGATGGAGATCGGCCACGACATGGAGGATCCAGCACAGTGCAACCGCACGATCGGCCGCTGGTGCGCGAGGATCGCGGGCGACCGAGAGGTTGAGAGCCAGCGCCTCGACGCCCGAGCCTTTGGTCGCGACACCGTCGGCCTTGCCCACGGCGCGCAGCCGGTAGTGCCAGGTCGGATGATCGTCCGGACCGCCCCGCACATCATCGGGCCAGCGCGCCGTTTCCAGGAACAGCCGGCGATCGCGCTCCGCACCTTCGGTTCGGTCGATCGCCACCTGGAAAGGCCCGGGATCCGGATGTGCGGCCAGCAGCCGTAGCATCTCCGCAACCACCGCCGGGTCGTCGCGCATCAACTCATCAAAGGCGATGGCGGCGGCGACCATGTGTCCGGGCCTGCTCCAAGCATTGGCCGGTGCCGGTGCAACGATCGCAGCGATCATCAACGACGCGAGTAAAGATCTCATCTCGCGCCTCTCAGAAGATCAGGGTCGCGCGCGCGAAGAATTCGCGGCCATTGGTGCCGATCGCGCCGGCCTCGGGGTACAGCAGCCCTCCGCCCTGCGTCAGCCCCCGCTCCGCGGTCTTGTCGGGATAAGCGTCGGTCATGTTGAGGATGCCGATGCCGAAGCGGAAGCGCTCGTCGACCTTGAGTTCGGCGGTGAGGTCGATCGACGTCACTGCGCCATAGGTCTGCGGCGTCAGCACCGAGGTGGTGGTGAACGCCCCGAATCGCACCAGATCGGCGCCGAGACGGAAGTCGCCGGCATCGATCCGCGCGGCAAGGGTCAGCTTCTCCTCGGGCTGCGCGACGGTGAGCAATTGCAATGCGGGGCCACCGAGCAGCGGCAGCGACGGGATCACGCGATTGACCGCCAGCCGGTCCACCTTGGTTTCGACATGGGCATAGCTGGCGGTGACATTGGCACGGATGCCGCCGAAGCGCTGTGTCCAGTCGGCAGTGATCTCGAAACCCTTGGTGGTGGTGTCGAGCGCATTGGTGAAGAAGCGCGCCTGCGAGGCATTGGTGATGCCGGCCGCCTTCAGGATCGCCGTGACCGCCGGGCCGCTGAGAGTCTCGCTCAGCGCGATGCGGTCGTCGATTTCGATATGGAAGACATCGGCGGACAGGACCAGGCCCTTGAAGGGCTTGAGCACCAACCCGCCGCTAAGGTTGCGCGACCGCTCCTCGCGCAACGGCGCGGCACCAAGCGCGACCGCTACGGGATCGGAAACGGCGAAGGTACCGATATTGACCAGCACCCCGCCGCTCGACTGGCTGGTGACGGTGCTGAAATATTGCTGCTGCAGCGACGGCGCGCGAAACCCGGTCGAGACGGTGGCGCGGAACGCGATCACCTCCGCCGGTTTGTAAAAGAAGCTCAGCTTGCCGGTGGTCGCGTCGCCGAAGTCGCTATAGCGTTCGTGGCGTACGGCGGCGCCCAGGTTCAGGCCCTGGATCGGGCTCAACTCGAGATCGGCGTAGACGCTCAAGGCATGGCGGCTCTCATCGACCGGGATCGGTGGATTATAGCCGGGGAATCCCTGCGCGCCCGCCCCGACATAGGATCCCGGTCCCCCCCCGGCGCAGCTTGAACGTCTCGTAGCGATGCTCCACACCCGCCGCCAGGTTGAGCCCGGAGGCAAAGTCGATCTTCCGGCTGACATCCAGATTCGCCACATTCTGGAAATAGCGCGCACCGCCGCCCGCAAAGGCACGCGGACTAGCCGCACCAAGCGACGTGTTGACCGTGTCGAACACGTTGAAAGTCGCGTCACTCAGGCCGACCGTATCGCTGAGATCGAAGCGCCAGGCACCAAGGTCGCCCGAGACACCGACCGAACCGCCGGCATCGTCGAGATCGACGCGGATGTGCGGCACGAATCCTTGCGGATAGAAGGTCGGGGCGATGGTTGGGGCACGGTACTGCGCCGGGCTGGTTGAGCGGCGATGGTCGTAGATGCCCTGGGCATAGAGTTCGACCGCGCCGATCGGCAGGCGGAAGCTGCCGGCCAGGTTCAGGTCGAGCGACCTGGGGTCGCCCTGCTCGCTGGTGATGCGGCCGTAGCGGCTGTCTACGCCCGCGCGATTGGTCGTACCGCGGTCGCGCAACTCGGCGGTAAGGTTGAGCGCCCCATCCCCGATCGCAAAACCATGGTTGACCGCAGCGATCAGCGTTCGACCATCGCCCTTTTCGGTGATGCCGGATTGGACGCTGGCAAAGCCGCCCTTGGCGGATGACCGCAATGTGATGTTGATGACCCCGGCAATCGCATCGGAGCCGTATTGCGCCGCGGCGCCATCACGCAGGATCTCGATCCGCTCGATCGCCGATACCGGGATCGCACCCAGATCGATAGGCACCGACCCGCGCCCGACGACATTGTTGAAATTGAGCACCGACGACAAATGCCAGCGTTTGCCGTTGACCAGCACCAGTACCTGGTCGGGCGCGAGCCCGCGAAGTGTCGCGGCACGGGTATTCGCGCCCGACGGGCCGGTCGCGGTGCGTGGATAGTTGAACGACGGCGCGAGATACTGAAGCGTGCGGTTGAGGTCGGTCAGGCCCCGTGCCTGAAGGTCGTCGCTGTCGAACACATCGACCGGCGATGGCGATTCCTCGACCAGTCGGCCTGAAGCGCGGGTGCCCACGACGAGAATATCGGCCTCTCCCGTTTCTCCAGTTTCCTGGGCGAAAACTGGCGTCGCCACCGAAGCGGCAAGCACAATGGTTGCGAGCGTTATGCGCATGATCGATCCCCCGAATTTCCGGGGCGGTCCATAAGCGCGGGGCGATCTGCACCGGTATCGCGCAAAGCCGCACGCCATGTTGCACGCCACGCAACGGAACCGTCACGCGACGATGCTATGCGAGCCACATGTTGCGCCAGATGCCCCCCTTGGAAGCCGTCGAGGCGTTCCTTGCCGCAGCCAGATCACGCAGCTTCCGCGCCGCCGCCGCGTCACTTGCGCTCAGTCCGTCGGCATTCTCCCGGCGGATCCAATTGCTTGAGCGTTTCGCTGGGCGGCAGCTCTTCCAGCGCTCCAACGCATCAGCAATCCTCAGTGCGGACGGGGAGCGATATCTGGCGAATGTTGCCCCCGCGATCGAGGCGATCCTTCATGCGACGAATTCGCTGCGCCAGGTCGATGCCGAGGGGACACTGCGCATGGCAACCTCGCATTCGATGGCGGCCGAATGGCTGATGCCGCGACTCCCGAAGCTGTTGTCCGAAACCGGCATCGCACTTGAACTGACCGTATCGCGCGATCCGGAGAGCCTGCGCTCGCAAGCGGTGGACGTAGCGCTCTGGGGCGGGCCGACCCCGGAATTGGCGTCGCTGGTCGACGTGATCGCAAATCTCGATGCGGTTCCGGTCGCGGCACCGCGGCTGTTCGCCGGCCGCTCGCCGCCTCGAACGCCCGCCGATCTAGCGGGACAGCCACTGATCGAGGTCCGGGCAAATGCCGGCCTCTGGCGGCACTGGCTGCGCAAAGCCGGCTATAGCGGCCCACCGCCGGCCGTCGCCGCTCGATACGACACCAATCAACTCAAGAATGAGGCCGCGGCATCCGGCCTTGGCGTCGCGCTGGCGACGCCGATGGTCGCTGAGCGTTTTCTCGCCGATCAGAGACTGGTCGCGTTCACCCGCCTGCGGCTACCCACCGACCAATCCTATTGCCTGCACTATGCCAGCAGCGACGTACGCTTGCGCCGCAGCGTTCAATCGCTGCTGCACTGGCTTCGAGCCGAAGCCCAGTCCTCGCTCAAGCGCTATGACCGCTGGTACGAAGCCGGATCCTGCGCCTGAGCAGCGAGCACCGCGACAGGGCTAGCGCGTGGCGTTATATTTCAGCTGATCGTCGGTCAGCTGAAAGCCGACCAGCGCCTCGAACGTGGCGCGCTGCACCGCCTGGCGAATCTCCGGAGCGGTCAGCGGGTCGACCGCGGCATCGCTGTCGCCGGCCTTGCGCTTCTGTGTCAGCTTCGCCTTCACCTCATCTGGCAGCGTTGCTGCGCTGCGCGCAATGATCGAACTCGCCTGACCGGTGGTTGAGGCGCGCACCTGGCCGGCGTCGAAATGCAGGTTCACATGCCCGATCCGCTTGGCGACGACCGCACTCCCACCGCGCACGACGGTGATGAAATAGGGCAGCGTCACATCGCGCGCGGCGTCGGCACGAATGCGGCTGGCGCGAACCTCGAAGGTCACGCTGGTGACGATGTCGTTGGTAGCATCGGCACAGGTCGAGCGCACATTGGTCATCGACGCGGTCACATCGATTGCCGAGGCTTCGCGGCTTGCCGGTGGATCGAAGATCGTGATGTCGCCGGTCGAGGCCGGAATGCCGACCGTCGGACAGGCCGAACGGACCGCGGTGATGCCGACGCCGCCCGACAGGTCGATATCGCCCTTTTGGCGCAGCCGCCGACCAGCAGCATCGCAATAACGGGAAGGACGATTTTCGAGGCTGTCACGGGCATACGCACCTTATCACAAGGAAGGGGCCCTGGCGCTTGCACGCCGGCCCCGGTTCGACGACACCATAGGAACCGGCTTTCGCAGGCGCAAGCAATCGCGTAGAGCCGTATGACATGAGCACCCCGGAAAAGCCCGCCCTCCAATTGCTGATCGCGGCGCCGCGCGGCTTCTGCGCCGGCGTCGATCGCGCGATCCGCATCGTCGAACTCGCGATCGAGAAGCATGGCGCACCGGTCTATGTCCGGCACGAGATTGTCCATAACAAATATGTCGTCGATTCACTCCGGGCCAAGGGTGCAGTGTTCGTCGAAGAGCTCGACGCGGTGCCCGAAGGCGTGCCGGTAGTCTTTTCCGCTCATGGCGTACCCAAATCGGTGCCCGAAGCTGCGCAGGATCGCGGGCTCACCTATCTCGATGCCACCTGCCCGCTGGTCTCGAAGGTCCATCGTCAGGCCGAGCGGCTCGTCGCGGCGGGGCGGCATATCGTGTTCATCGGCCATACCGGCCATCCCGAGGTGATCGGCACGTTCGGCCAAGTGCCGGAAGGTGCGATGACACTGATCGAGGACGTTGCCGATGCCGAGGCGTTCACGCCGGCCGACCCGACCAACATTGCCTTCCTGACCCAGACCACCTTGTCTGTCGACGATACAGCTGATGTCGTCGCGACGCTGCAGCGCCGTTTTCCCTCGATCCAGGCACCGCGTCCCGACGATATCTGCTACGCCACGTCGAACCGGCAGACTGCGGTCAAGTCGATCGCATCGATGTGCGACGCAGTATTGGTGATCGGCGCGCCCAATTCGTCGAACTCGCTTCGGCTGGTCGAGGTCGCGGTCCGCGAAGGCACGCCGGCCCGCTTGATCCAGCGCGCCGCGGATCTCGATTTCGAATTCCTGGACGGCGTAACGACGCTCGGAATCACCGCGGGCGCCTCCGCACCCGAAATTCTGGTCCGCGAACTGGTCGACCGGCTGAGCGAACGATTCGAGGTCAGCGAGCGCGAGGTCGAGACCAACCGCGAAACCGTGTCGTTTAAGCTGCCCCGCGGCCTCGAAGCCGCGGCCTGACCCCTTGGCCGTTTATACTCATGTGTCGGCCGAAGCGCTGGCAGCATTCCTTGCGCGCTATGACCATGGCGAGCTTGTCTCTGCCAAGGGCATCGCCGAAGGCGTCGAGAACAGCAACTACATGGTCGACACGACCAGAGGTCGCTTCATCCTGACGCTATACGAGAAGCGCGTGGATTTGGCAGACTTGCCCTTCTTTTTCGCGATGCTCGATCATCTCGCCGAACGCGGCAATCCGGTCCCGCGCGCGCTGACCGACCGAACCGGCGTGGCGATCCAGCAGCTCGAAGGTCGGCCCGCCTGCTTGATCGAATTCCTGCCCGGCGTGTCGGTGTCGCATCCGAACACCGCACAAGCCTTCGCGACCGGCGCTGCAATGGGCCATATGCACGAGTCGCTGGTCGATTTCACCGGCGAGCGATCCAACAGTCTCGGCCCCGATGGCTGGACGGCACTCCTGGCGCGGTGCGGACATGATCTCGACGCGATCGAGTCGGGCCTATTCGACCATGTCAGCGCTGCACTGGAGCGGGTATTGGCGGCATGGCCATATGATCTGCCGCGCGGAGTGATCCATGCCGACCTGTTCCCCGACAATGTCCTGATGCTCGGCGATCGGGTTGGCGGCCTGATCGACTTCTACTTCGCCTGCACCGATATTCGCGCATGGGATCTGGCGGTGATGCACAGCGCTTGGTCGTTCGATGCGAGCGGCGGCACTGTCGATCGCGCAATCGGCGCGGCCTTGGTCGAAGGCTATGTCTCACACTTCCCTTTAAGCGATGCCGAGCGCGCGGCCTTGCCGGTGCTTGCGCGCGGCGCATGCATCCGATTCCTGCTCACCCGTGCCTGGGACTGGCTCAACACGCCAGCCGATGCGCTGGTCACCCGCAAGGATCCGCTGGCCTATCTGCGCCGCCTCAACACTTATGATCAAATGGGCGAGACCCTTTTTCAATGACCGAACCCAATGCCGAGCTCACGCGAGTCGAGATCGCCACCGATGGCGCGTGCAAGGGCAATCCCGGCCCCGGCGGCTGGGGCGCGCTGATCCGCGCCGGCGGCAAGGAAAAGGAGCTGTCCGGCGGCGAAAAGCTGACCACCAACAACCGGATGGAGCTGACCGCTGCGATCGAAGGGCTGAATGCCCTGAAGCGACCCTGCCTGGTCACGCTGTCGACCGACAGCCGCTATGTGATGGACGGCCTGACCAAATGGATCAAAGGCTGGCAACGCAATGGCTGGAAGACCGCCGACAAGAAACCGGTCAAGAATGCCGATCTCTGGCAGGCGCTGCTCGACGCCGCCAAGCCGCATCGAATCGAGTGGAAATGGGTGAAGGGCCATGCCGGTCACCCCGACAATGAGCGGGCTGACCGGCTGGCAAGCAACGCGGCCGACGCCGCGCGCAAAGGCTAAAACTCAGCTATTGTCTTCGGTCGGCGCGCCAGGACCGTTCTTCTTGATCGAATCGATCGCATTTTCGGCAGATGCCTTGCTCGAATAGCCCTCGGTCGAGAACATCACTTCGCTGTTATACTTGAAGCGAACGCGGAACTCGCCGGCCTTGTCCTTATAGATCTCGAACTTGTGCGCCATGGTCATCCTCCGTCGTTGGACCGGACCAGAGTAAGCTCGAAAATCCCGTTACGCCAGCGGTCTGAAACGACCGGGCGCATACGCCGCAGGATCGATCGCGGCGACCATCGGATCGGGCGCGCGCTCAAGCAGCAGCGCAGCGGCCAGCGCAGCGGCGGCAGGCGCTGTCTGGATGCCGAAGCCACCCTGCCCTGCACACCAGAAAAAGCCCGGCACAGCCGAATCGAAGCCATAGACCGGCAACCGGTCCGGCGCGAAGCTGCGCAGACCGGCCCATTTATGCTCGACCGCTGCGACGCGCCAGTCGACCACCTGTTCGAACCGGTCGATCGCCATTGCGACGTCGATTTCCTCCGGCGCGACATCGCGCGGTACGACCAGAGTTTCGTCATGCGGGCTGAGCCAGAGTCGCCCCGCACCTTCGGGTTTGAAGTAGAAGCGGCCGGCAATATCCACGACCATCGGCATGCGTTCCGGCAGGGTGGAATTGACGCGCAATTGCGCGACGGTGCGGCGATAGGCCCGGATCCCGATCGGCACGACGCCGGCAATAGCCGCGACTCGATCCGCCCAGGCGCCGGCGGCATTGACCAGGACCGTCGCCGTGACGGACAACGCGCCGGCCTCGACCTGCCAGCCATTCGCTACTCGCTCTGCACTGCGCAGCGGCGCCGATAGCATTAATTGCGCTCCAGCACGGCGGGCGCGGGAAAGGCAATCGGCATGGAGCGCCGCGACATCGATATATTCGCAGCTCGCCTCCAGCACGCCTAGCGTCCAGTCGGCGCGAAGGCCCGGGACCAATGTCGCAGGATCGACAGCGGCAAGCGATATGCCCGTACCGTCGAACGCCGCCAGAAAAGCGTGGATCGCCTCCTCATCCTCGGCGCGACCGATATGCAGCGCGCCAAGCGGCTTGAGGAAACCGCCATCGTGCAGCGCGGAACCCGAAGCGGTGGTCAACGGCTGGACGCCAGCGCCGCCATAGCTTTCTGACCAGAAGGCCGCCGATCGCCCGGTCGAATGATAGCCGGGCCGATCCTCGGCCTCGATCAGCAGGACGCTTGCATGGGGCGCTACGGCAGCGGCGAGGCTTGCGCCGGCAATTCCCGCGCCGACAATGGCGATATCGTAGCGGTCCATCGGCGGTTCGCTTCAGGCCCGAGCGCGCGCCGCGAGGAAGATATCAATCTCGCCGATCGCACGATTGCGGATCGCATCACGCTCGCGCAGTATTTCGTGCGACGATTCCTTGCCGAAGCGCACGACGCGCGCATCCGGCAATTTTGCTGCCACCTGCAACGCGGCCTTGGGATTCACCAACTTGTCGGCCTCTGCGACGATCACGAGCGTAGGGACGGTCATCGTCTTCAACCGCGGGTCGTCGCGCTGGCGCCGGGTCGATTCGAATGCCTGCATCACCCAGCGCCAGCTTGGCGGGCCAAGCAGCAACTCGGGTTTGGTCGTCTGCCAGAAGATTTCATCATCATAGCGCGAGCGATCATGCGTGAGCAGCGCCTGGCGCGTCACGGTGGTCGCCGGACGTTCATTGTCCCGCCAGGCGGGTCGCGCCGAATTGCCGACGCCGCCGAGCAGCTTCGCCATCCGTTCGCCAAGCCGCGCCCCGAGCGGACTGTGCAGCCCAAGCATCGGCGCGATCAACACCGCCACATCGGGTTTTGCGACTCCTTCGGTCATCGCGCGCAGAATCAGATGGCCGCCCATCGAATGGCCCATCAGCACCGTGGGCCCCACCGCCGCCAATTTCCATTCGGCCCAGAAGGCAGCGAAGTCGGCAATAAAAGTGCCGAAATCCTCGATATGCCCGACATGAGAATCGGGCGATGTTCGCCCCGATCCGCCCTGACCGCGCCAGTCAAGCGACGTGATCGACCACCCCTGTGCGTGCCAATGCGCGAAAACCTCCAGATATTTTTCGAAAATATCGCCGCGCCCGCCCTCGAATAAAATATTGCCGCGCCGGATCGTACCCTCGGCAGGCCAGTCGAAACGGCGGAATTCCCAGCCATCCGGGCCATGCCAGCGAGTGATTGCGGCACCCAGCGGAATGGCGCGGCGGAACGATTGAGGTGAATCCATTGGCAATCGTTACTTTTTGGAAAGCCATGCCGTCTAGGGAATTCCCTTATGGGTTGGGGAAATCCGATAGCTTTGATGCTTGGCGCGCTCGCGCTGCTCCTTGTTTCCGCCGGGATCGAGGACGCGCGTCATCGCGAAATCGCCAATTGGAAGAATCTCGCGATCGCCCTCCTCGCTCCTGCCTGGTGGTGGGCAAACGGCTTGGCGGTCTGGCCTGACATGGCGATGCAATTCGGCATGGCTCTGGCCGTATTCGCGCTGTTCTGCGCTGCGTTCCACTTCGGCTGGATGGGCGGCGGCGACGTCAAGATGATCGGCGCGCTCGCCTTGTGGTTCCCGTTCGTCCCGCTCGTCTCGATGCTGATCATCATGTCGCTGGTCGGCGGTGTGCTCACCGTCGTGCTGATGATCGAGCAGCGCGTCCGCAAGAAACCGGGGTCGCCGGAGATCCCTTACGGCGTCGCGATCGCGATCGCCGCCCTGCTTACTGTTCGCGAACCGATTTTTAACCAGTTTCTGTGAATGATTAACGCCGGATCGACCGTGATCCGCGCTCGAAAAGGTCCGAAGCGTTATGGATACCCGTAAGATCGTCCTGCTGGTGGGTGCATTGATTGTCGCGGCAATCACCGCGTTCATGGCGCGCAGCCTGATCTCTGGCACACCGGCGCCTGTCGCCGGAGCCGCAACAACCGCCGCCGCGCCGATTGACGGTCCGGAAGTGCTGGTCGCGACGCGCGCATTGCCGGTCGGCACCATCCTCGACGCCACGGCGCTGAAATTTCAGCCCTGGCCCAAGGAACTGGTCGAGAACGCCTATTACATCAAGGCCGACACCGACCTGAAGGCATTGCAGGGCACGGTCGTGCGCAACGCGATCACGGCGGGACAGCCGGTGACGCAGGGCGCGCTGGTAAAGCCCGGCGACCGCGGCTTCCTGGCAGCAGCGCTCGGTGCCGGCATGCGCGCCGTGACCATCCCGATTTCGGTACAGACCGGCGTCGCGGGCTTCGTATTTCCGGGCGACCGGATCGACCTGATCCTGACTCAGACGGTTCCCGGTGGCGGCGATGGCCCCCCGCTGAAGGCGTCCGAGACGATCATGCGCAACCTGCGCGTCCTCGCCACCGATCAGCGGACCGACAACACCACTGGTGAAGACGGCAAGACCGTGGTGCGCACCTTTTCCAACGTGACGATCGAGGCAACGCCGAAGATCGCCGAGCAGATCGCCGTCGCGCAGACGCTGGGCGCATTATCGCTGTCGCTGCGCTCGATCGCCGACAATAATTCCGAACTCGAACAGGCGATCGCCAGCGGGGATATCAAAGTTCCCGAAACCGACGATCCCAAAGCCGAGAAGGCAATGATGCTGAAGCTCGCCAGCCAGCCCGCCACCGGCAACAATACATTCGCCGTCGGTGCCGATGTGTCGCGCTTCCAGCGCCGCACCGTACCAGGAAAGAGTGCGGAAGGCAGCATGATGACGAGTGCGCCGGGGGCGCGCCAGCCGGGGGTTATCCGGGCGCGGCACCAGTACATGGCCCGGTCGTGCGTATCGCACGCGGCAACAACGTGACCGAAGTTCCGGTCGGGGGAAGAAGTAACATGCGTATTGCGCTCACGCCGATCGGCTGGCCGCTGGCCGCCGTTCTTGTCGCGGCAACCGTGGGGGGCGCTTCAGTGCCTGCCCCGGCCCAGTCCGCTGCCGCAGCACCCGTATTGCAGGTCAATACCGGTCGAGGAAGGCTGATCACACTCGCCCGGCCGATGAGTGACGTGTTCGTCGCCAGCGACGCGATCGCCGACGTACAGGTCCGGTCGGCCACGCAGATCTATATCTTTGGCAAGGCAGCGGGCGAGACGACGATCTCCGCCACCAACAAGGCAGGCGCCGTGGTCTATTCAGCCACGGTCCGGGTCGGGAACAATTTTGATTCGATCCAGCAGATGCTGAACCTCGCCATGCCCGATGCGCACATCGTCGCGACGCCGATGAACGGTCTGGTTCTGCTGACCGGCACCGTCGCTGCGCCGGCGGACGGTGCCGAAGCGGAACGACTGGTCCAGGCCTATGTCGGCGATACCACAAAGGTGCTCAGCCGACTGAGGAACGCGACCCCGTTGCAGGTCAACCTGCAGGTCAAGTTCGCCGAGGTCAGTCGCAGCTTCGTCAAGAATATCGGCGTCAACATGACCACGCGCGATACTGGCAGCTTCCTGTTCGGACTCAGCCAAGGCCGTCAGGGCACGATTTCGACGGCGCCGGGCGTTCTCGGTAGCGGCACGGTCGACGCCAATGGAGCATTGCCCGGTCAGACAATCGTGAAATTCCCGCCCAGTCTCGGCATGGGCTCCACGATTGGCGCGGCCGGCCGTTTCCTCGGTGTCGACCTACTTGCGTCACTCGACCTGGGCGAAACGATCGGTCAGGTTTCGACCCTGGCCAATCCGAACCTGACGGCCCTGTCGGGCGAGACCGGTACCTTCCTCGCCGGCGGTGAAATCCCGATCCCGGTCAGCCAGGGGCTGGGCGCGGTATCGGTCGAGTATAAGCAATATGGCATCAGCCTGTCCTATACGCCGATCGTGCTGGCGGATGGTCGCATCTCGCTCCGCGTGCGCCCGGAAGTGTCGCAGCTGACCTCGGCAGGCGCGGTTCAGCTGAACGGGACGACCATCCCGGCGATCAGTACGCGGCGTGCGGAAACCACGGTCGAACTGGGTTCGGGCCAGAGCTTCATGATCGCCGGGCTGCTGCAGAACAGCCATGACAATTCGATCGACAAGACCCCGGGCCTGGGCGACGTGCCGGTGCTCGGCGCCCTGTTCCGGTCGAACGGCTTCAAACGCAACGAAACCGAACTGGTGATCGTCATCACCCCATATCTGGTCAAGCCGGTCAACGCGAACGACATCGTCCTGCCGACCGACGGCTACAAGGCGCCGACCGATCTTGGTCGCGTGCTGATGGGTGAACTTGGCGGCGGGGTTACCGGTGGCGACCGGCCCAAGCCGAGTATGGCGCCGTCCACCACTGCGGTTCCCTCTTTCGGCGCTGCTGCGCCGGTCCTGCCCGCTCCACGCGCCGAAGATCGCCGCGAGGAAAAGGCGCCGCCGCCAGGCAAAGCAAAGAAGGGCGCGCCAGTCGCTCCCGGTTTCAGCCTCAACTGACGATGTCAAAACGTGAAGAGCCCATAAGGGATAGAACCATGTTCAAGCGCAGCATCCTGATCGCCACGACTCTCGCCCCCGCCTTGCTGGTAGGCGCGTGCAGCACCGGCACGCAGAATCGCGGTCTCGAATCCGTCCACCAGCCGGTCGTCAGCCGCACCGATCTCGTGTTCGATGCAAGCACCAGCGGCAATGGCCTGGCTCCCGGCGAAGCACAGCGCCTGGCCGGATGGATGCAGTCGCTGCGGCTTGGCTATGGCGACCGTGTCGCGATCGACGACCCCAACCCTTCGGGCAACGGTGTGCGTGACGATGTGCAGTCGCAGATCTCCCGTTACGGTCTGCTCCTCTCCGACGATGCGCCGGTCACCGGCGCACCGGTACAGCCCGGCATGGTCCGCGTGGTCGTCAGCCGGATGAAGGCCAGCGTCCCGGGATGCCCCGATTTCAGCCGCGTCAGCCAGCCCGAATTCGAGAGCAACACATCGTCGAACCAGGGCTGCTCGATCAATTCGAATCTCGCCGCGATGATCGCCAACCCGACCGACCTGGTGCGCGGACAACCCGGCGCGGATGTCACCGATCCGGCATCGGCGACCAAGGCGATCGACGCCTATCGCAAGGCGCCGATCAGCGTCGGTACCAGCCAAGGCAAGAGCGGCGGGAGCAACTAAGTCATGAACGCACCTTTCAATCCGGGACGCGTCGGACACCGCGAACCCTTCGTCGCCTATGTCTGCGACGAGACCACGGCGGAATCGATCCGCCCGGTGGTCGCCGAAATGGGCTGGGCGCCCGAAAAGGTGAACAAGGGCGGGCTGCGCAATGCGGTCCAGTCGCTCTCGGTCTCGGCAAGCCCGCAGATCCTGTTCGTCGATCTTTCGGAATCGGGCGATCCGCTCAACGACATCAATGCGCTCGCCGAAGTGTGCGAGCCCGGCACGGTCGTGATCGCGGCCGGCCAGGTCAATGATGTGCGCCTGTATCGCGACCTGGTGGTCAGCGGCATTCAGGATTATCTGCTCAAGCCGCTTAGCCCCGACATGCTGCGTGAAGCCTTCACGCACGCACAGACGATGCTCAACGCGCCCAAGGCAATCGACCCCTCGGTCGAACGGCCGCATTGCTCGACCGCGGTGATCGGCGCGCGCGGCGGCGTCGGCGCCTCGACCATCGCCACCTCCGTTGCCTGGGTGCTGAGCGAGAAGGGCAAGCGCAACACCGCTTTGCTCGATCTCGACGTGCATTTCGGTACCGGCGCGTTGACCCTCGACCTTGAGCCGGGCCGCGGCCTGACCGACGCGATCGAGAATCCCAGCCGTATCGATGGCCTGTTCATCGAACGCGCGATGGTCAAGTCGAGCGACACCTTGTCGGTGCTGTCGGCGGAAGCGCCAATCAACTCGCCGGTGCTGACCGATGGCGCCGCCTTCTATCAGTTGCAGGAAGAAATGCGCTCGGCGTTCGAATGCACCGTGGTTGATCTGCCGCGCGGCATGCTGGTGCTGCATCCGCATCTCATCACCGATGTGCAGATCGCCATCGTGGTAACCGAATTGACGCTCGCCGCTGCGCGCGATTCGATCCGCATCCTGTCATGGCTGAAGTCGAACGCACCGCAGACCCAGGTCTTCGTGGTCGCCAACCGCGTCCATGCCAATGCGCAGCTTGAGATCAACCGCAAGGATTTCGAAGGATCGATCGAACGCCGGATCGATTTCCTGATTCCCTTCGATCAGAAGATCGCGGCGCAATCGGCCAAGCTCGGCAAGCCGCTGGCTGAGGCCGGAAAGGGCTCGAAGACCGTCGCGCCGATCGTCGATCTTGCGATGAAGCTGATGGGCGCAGGCGACGCGGCGGCGGAGAATTCACCGAAGAAGCTGGCTCCCAAGGGCACATCGTTGATGGGCAAGTTCGGCGATTTCAAATCAATGATGCCGAAGCGAAAAAAATAACCGGTTCGAAGCGGTCGATTGACCGGATCGTAACCAAGCGGAGCGCTTGATACCGTAATGGAATTGATGCCGTTCATCATGCTGTGCGGGGGCGCCTTTGCCGTCCTGCTGCTCATCGTCTTCGCCTTTGCCGGGCCTTCGGCGGAGCGTGCGCAGGCACGCCGTCTGTCGACGCTCCGCGCCCGGCACAGTGATTCGGCCAATGCCGCGGTCGAAGCGCAGATGCGCCGTATCACCGCCAGCCGCGGGACGCGGATGGACGGCGTCGCGATGCGTTTCCTGCCGCGTCCCGCTATCCTGAAAAAGCGTCTGGCAATGACCGGCAAGCCGTGGACGGTCGGCCAGTACGGCATGGCGACCGTTGGTATCTTCGTCGCTGTTACCATTCTGCTGGCGCTCCAGGGCTTGCCCATTGCGCTGTCCATGCTGCTCGGCCTCGTGCTCGGCGCGGGCCTGCCGCATATGGTGGTCAGCTTCTTCATCAAGCGCCGCATCGCGCAATTCACCGCCAAGCTGCCCGACGCGATCGAGCTGCTGGTGCGCGGCCTGCGCTCCGGCCTCCCGATCACCGAAACCATCGCAGTGGTCGGCAACGAGGTCGAGGGTCCGGTCGGCGTTGAATTCCGCATGGTCACCGACAAGATGAAGATCGGCCGCACGCTCGACGTTGCGCTGCAGGACACCGCAGACCGGCTCGGCACGCCCGAATTCCAGTTCTTCGTCATCTCGATCGCGATCCAGCGCGAGACCGGCGGCAATTTGGCAGAAACGCTTGCCAATCTGGCCACCGTGCTGCGCATGCGCGGCCAGATGAAGCTCAAGATCAAGGCGATGTCGTCCGAATCCAAGGCGTCCGCCTACATCATCGGGTCGCTGCCGTTCATCGTGTTCGGCATGATCTGGATGATCAACGGCAGCTATATGCAGAGCTTCTTCAGCGACGAACGGCTGATGGTCGCCGGTGGCGGTGGCATCCTGTGGATGGCGATCGGCGCCTTCATCATGGCCAAGATGATCAATTTCGAGATTTAAGGAAGAATACGGGCATCATGGGCGATACGGCTGGACCGACGATCCTTGGGGTCGATGTGATGATGGTGGCGACCCTGCTCGCCGGCGTCGCCGCATTCGCCGTATTGCTCGCCATCTATGCGGCGACAACGGTCCGCGACCCGATGATCAAGCGCGTCAAGGCGCTGAACGAACGCCGCGAGCAGTTGAAGGCGGGCATCACCGCATCGACCAAGCGCCGCGCCAAACTGGTCACCAAGAACCAGACCACCGACCGCATCAAATCGATCCTGTCGTCGCTGCAGGTGCTGCAGGAAAGCCAGGTCAAGGCCGCGCAGATCAAGCTGATGCAGGCCGGCATCCGATCGAAGGAATATGCCGTCGCGGTCATTTTCGGCCGCCTCGTCCTGCCGATCATCTTCGGCGGGCTGATGCTCTATCTCGTCTACGGCACCGAGATGTTCGCCGATTACAGCGCGATCAAGCGCTACGGGATTGTCGCGGGGACGTTCATCCTGAGCTACAAGGCACCGGACATCTTCCTCAAGAACAAGATCACCAAGCGCTCCGATGCGATCCGCAAAGGCCTGCCCGATGCGCTCGACCTGCTGGTGATCTGTGCCGAAGCGGGACTCACTGTCGACGCCGCATTCCACCGCGTGTCGCGCGAACTGGGCCGCGCGTACCCTGAACTGGGCGACGAATTCACCCTGACCGCGATCGAACTCGGCTTTCTCAGCGAGCGCCGTCAAGCGTTCGAGAATCTCGCCATGCGAGTCAATCTCGACGCCATCAAGGGCGTGGTGACAACCATGGTACAGACCGAGAAATACGGCACGCCGCTGGCATCCGCGCTGCGCGTGCTCTCCGCCGAATTCCGCAACGAACGCATGATGCGCGCCGAGGAAAAGGCCGCGCGCCTGCCCGCGATCATGACCGTACCGTTGATCCTGTTCATCCTGCCGACGCTGTTCGTCGTCATTCTCGGGCCGGCCGCCTGCTCTATCTCCGACGCGTTCAAGGGCGGGATCTAGGGCCGGACCTAGCGCTTGATCCCGACCGCCTGACTCGTCAGGATTGTCACCGGCGCTGCAACCATTGCGCCGGGACTCGTCGGGAGACGATCGCAATGCTGTTCACGACCTTTGGTCAATTCGTGGCGCTCCTGGTGCTGTTCTTCGGCGGACTGATGCTGGGACTCGGCCTGCATCCCGGCGGCAGGAAATGGCGCAAGCGACTTTACGCCGAGAGCGAGGCCTATAGCGCCTATCGACGCAAGGCCGAGACCCAGATCCGCGAGGGCACCGCCCGCATCACCGAACTCGAGCGCGAGAACGATGCGCTCAAGGGAGTGAGCGCCCCGTCAAAGGCCGTCGCCGAGCCGACCACCGAAACCAGGATCGTCGAACCCGCCGACGCAAAGGATGACCCGGCTGCCGGGGAGCCGGTGCCCCGCTTTGCCTATGCCCCTGCCCTCGGACTGGCGCTCCCGGTTGCCGCCAGCGCCGCCGTCTCGGCCTTTCCGTCGCCCACCCCCGCGCCCGAGCCTGAGCCAGTGGTCGAAGCCGACGATCTGTCACGCCTGCGCGGTGTGGACGAGCCGCTCAGGGCTCGGTTGGCCGATCTTGGCGTGAAGCGCTTTGCCGATATCGAGGATTTATCGGCCGAGGACGAAATGGCGCTGGAACGACGGCTCGACCTGCCTGCCGGCCGCATCGCGAGTGAACAATGGCGCGATCAGGCAACGCTGCTGCGTACCGGCAAGACCAAGGTGCATCGCACCCGCTTCGGGACCGCCTGACGGTTCAGCCCGTCACTGCCGAGCAGCGCGCCGATCGCCGCGCCGCATCGATCGGCGTGAAATTGGCGCGGTTCTCGATCAGGATGCGGATCAACGCCACGCCGCGATTGCCATCGACTCGCACAGTCTCGGCCCCCGCCGGGATCGATTGCCCGGCGCGTGCAATGGCGATGCGCAGCGGCTTGCGCATGCCCCCGGCGTCGTTGCGCACGAATACGGCATTGGTGTTCGCATCGAAGATCGACAGCGACCAATAGGGTGCCGTAACCGGCGTCGCCTCGATCAGCACCGGGCCGTGGGAAAGGTCATAGGGGCAGGAGGAATAGGCGAGGTCAGGGCTCGGCCGAACGATGGTGCGCGAGGCCGCGGTGGCGAGCGGCGTGTGCTTCATCTGGTTGAAGCCGCCGATCGACGCGACGCGCTTCACCGCGAGCCACATCAGCATGCGCGGCGTGGCGATCAGGGTCACCTGCCAGGCGGTGACTCCAAGCAGAATTCCGAACATCAGCGGCAAGGTCCAGCGACGCGTCATGCGCAGGCCTCCCGCACGATGCTGGGCAATTGATCGCGGGTGAAATTAGCGGCGCCGCGATCGGCGGGCAGATAGGCGCGCAGCGTGAGTTCGAACCGTCCGGGCTTGCCAGTCGGCAGCCAGTGCCCCGGCTGCCGGTCAGGCGCGATCGTCACCAGCCACTGCGCCTGCTCCGGTGCCGGCAGCGCGGCGCTGCCGATCGACCAGATGTTCGCCGGATTGGCGACGAGATAGCCCTGTGGATCGTAGAGCGTCAGGCTCCACCATTTGACCGGCAAGGCACCGCCCATCACGAGATAGCGGCATTTGCCGTCGAGCGGCCGGCCGGCATCATCCGTCGCGGCGTTGTAATAGCGCGTCTCGGTTGCCGGCAGTGCGAGCAACCCGCGCAACGCCACCACCGCACGGGTTTTCGCACTGGCCGCGGCGGTGCCGTAATCCTTGCCGGTGGTCCAGGGCCCGATCGCCGTGGCGCCGCCGAGTGCGCCTGCGCGAACGCTCCAGACCGCACCGCCGGAACCGATGAGGATGCCGATGACGCCGGTGATCGCATATCTCGCCCATGGCCACATGGCGCTGTCTCCCCCTGCCCTGAGCGGGAGACTGCGCGAAAAGCGCGGGGCAGACCAGCCTATTTAGGGTTCAGACCCATAACTAATGAGGTCGAGATGGAGACGAAAAGGGTCGCTGGGAGAGAGGGCGCGCCGCCGGATGGCGGTGTCTATCTGGCAAGCGCCCGACCGCTCCAGCGGCCCTTTTCGTCCCACTCCTTCGGGGCAGCCTTGTCCGGGCACTGTGGCGCGTCGGAACGCTCGAACGGGAACAGCCCCGTTTAGCGCGCCCCTCCTCCCACAGCGTCCCGGACAAGGCTGTCTCGACCCTCTTTAGTTGTGGGTCTGAACCCTAAGCGCCGCCTGTGCCGCCGCCAGTCGCGCGATCGGTACGCGGTAAGGCGAGGCGCTGACATAATCGAGCCCAATGCTTTCGCAGAACGCGATCGACGCCGGGTCTCCGCCATGCTCGCCGCAAATGCCGAGCTTGATGCCCGGGCGCGCTGCCCTGCCCCGCTCCGCCGCGATCTCGATCAGCTGCCCGACGCCCTCGACATCAAGGCTGACGAACGGATCCTTGGCGTAGATGCCGCGCTCGACATAGGTCGTCAGGAAGCGCGCCGCATCGTCGCGGCTAACGCCCAGTGTGGTCTGAGTCAGGTCATTGGTACCAAAGGAAAAGAACTCACCGATCTCAGCGATTTCGCCTGCCATCAGCGCGGCGCGCGGCAGCTCGATCATCGTGCCGACGAGATATTCGATCGTGCGGCCCTTGTCGGCAAACACCGCTTGCGCCGCCTTGTCGACCACGACCTTCATCAGCTCGAGCTCGCGCCGCGTGGCGACCAGCGGGATCATCACTTCGGGGATTGGCGCATCACCCGATTTGTCGGCGACCTCCACAGCTGCCTCGAAAATGGCACGCGCCTGCATCTCGTAGATTTCGGGATAGGTCACGCCGAGCCGGCAACCGCGATGGCCAAGCATCGGGTTGAATTCGTGCAGTTCGGCGGCGCGGCGCTTGAGGATGTCGACATCGACCCCGGCGGCGGCGGCGACTTCGGCGAACTCGCTTTCCTCATGCGGCAGGAATTCGTGCAGCGGCGGATCGAGCAAACGGATGGTGACCGGTAGGCCCGCCATCACCTCGAACAGCTGGATGAAGTCGGCGCGCTGTTCAGGCAGCAACTTCTCGAGCGCGATCCGACGGCCCTTCTCATCCTCGGCGAGGATCATCTGGCGCACCGCGGTGATGCGCGCGGCGTCGAAGAACATATGCTCGGTGCGGCACAGGCCGATACCCTCGGCGCCGAACTCGCGCGCGACCCGGGCGTCGAGCGGCGTTTCCGCATTGGCGCGCACCCTCAAGCGACGAACGCCATCGGCCCACACCATCAACGTACCGAAATCGCCCGACAGCTCGGGCTGCACGGTCGGCACGGCGCCAGCCATCACTTCGCCGGTGGTGCCGTCGATGGTGATCGTGTCGCCTTCGCGTATTTCGCGCCCGGCACTGCCGGTGCCGACGCGCATCACGCCGGCCTTGGCATCGATCGAGATCGTTCCGGCGCCCGAGACGCAGGGGCGCCCCATGCCGCGCGCGACCACTGCCGCATGGCTGGTCATGCCGCCGCGCGCGGTCAGGATGCCCTTCGCCGCGTGCATGCCGTGGATATCCTCGGGCGAGGTCTCGACCCGGATCAGGATCACGCTCTCGCCTGCCGCAGCACGCTTCTCTGCCGTGTCGCTGTCGAACACCGCCATGCCGCTGGCCGCCCCCGGCGATGCCGGCAGCCCCTTGGTCAGCACATCGCGCACCGCATTCGGATCGAGCGTCGGATGGAGCAGCTGATCGAGCGCCTGCGGATCGACCCGCGCGACCGCTTCCTCGCGCGTGATCAGGCCTTCCTCGGCCATATCGACCGCGATCTTCAGCGCGGCTTTGGCGGTGCGCTTGCCCGAGCGGGTCTGCAGCATCCAGAGCTTGCCCTGCTGTACGGTGAACTCGATGTCCTGCATGTCGCGGTAATGCGTCTCGAGCAGGTCGAACACCTTGGCCAACTCACCGAACACGACCGGCATCGCTTCTTCCATCGAGGCCGGCTTGGCATTGGCGGTCTCGCGCGCCGCCTTCGTCAGATATTGCGGTGTACGGATGCCCGCGACGACATCCTCGCCCTGCGCATTGATCAGGAATTCGCCATAATAAGCCCGGTCGCCCTTGGCCGGGTCGCGCGTGAACGCCACGCCCGTCGCTGAGGTATCGCCCATATTGCCGAACACCATCGCCTGCACGTTCACGGCCGTGCCCCAGGCTGCGGGAATGTCGTTCAGACGGCGATAGACCTTGGCGCGCTCCGACTGCCACGATCCGAACACCGCACCGACCGCGCCCCACAGCTGGTCATGCACGTCCTGCGGGAAGGGCTTGTTCCACTGCGCCTCGACCAGCGCCTTGTACTCGGCGACCAGCGCCTGCAGGTCCTCGGCGGTCAGCTCCGTGTCGAGATAATAACCCTTGTCTTCCTTGGCGATCTCGAGCGCTTCCTCAAAGCTGCCATGGTCGAGTTCGAGCACCACATCGGCGTACATCTGGATGAAGCGGCGATAGCTGTCCCAGGCGAAACGGTCGTCGCCCGAGGTGGCGGCCAGGCCCTTCACCGTTTCGTCGTTGAGGCCGAGGTTGAGCACCGTATCCATCATGCCCGGCATCGACGCGCGCGCGCCGGAGCGGACCGAAACGAGCAGCGGGTCGCCTGCGTCGCCGAACTTCTTGCCCGTCACGCCCTCGATATGGGCGATGCCGGTGGCAACTTCGTCGCGCAGCGCCTGTGGAAAGGCGCGGCCTTCGTCATAATAGACTTCGCAGAATTCGGTCGAGATGGTGAAGCCCGGCGGCACCGGCAGGCCGATCGAGGCCATCTCGGCAAGGTTCGCACCCTTGCCGCCGAGCAGATTCTTGTCGCCCTTGCCCCCGTCGGAAACTCCGCCGCCGAAGCGGTAGACGTACTGCGTCATTCACTCGTCCCCATTTTTAAGCATGCGCGTTTGGGCTCGACCCGGTCAGCCCTCGATCTTCGAAAAATCAGCGACCGAATGGACCGCATCGCGAACCCGGGCGAGCAAGGCGAGCCGCGCGGTGCGCTTGTCCGGATCGGGATCATTGACCGTCACCTCTTCGAAGAACTGGTCGATCGGCCCTCTCAGGCTCGCCAATGCCGCCATCGCTCCCTCGAACTCCTCCGCCGCCACGGCGTCACGCGCACGCGGCTCAGCGGAATCGAGCGCAGCGACCAGTGCGCCTTCAGCCGGATCGCGATCATACGCCACATCCTTATCCTCGGCGGCGGTAAAGCCTTCCTTCTTGAGGATGTTGGCGGCGCGCTTGTAGCCGGCGAGCAGGTTGGTGCCATCCTCGGTCGTGACGAAGGATTGCAGCGCATGGACGCGGGCGAGCAGGCGGACGAGATCGTCCTCGCCACCGAGCGCGAATACCGCATCGATCAGGTCATGACGGACGCCGGCTTCGCGTTGCTGGACCTTGAGGCGGTCCAATGCGAAATCATATTCACTTTGCAAAATTCTCAACTGCTCCTGAGCGTCTCCGCCGATCAACGAGCTTATTACTTCAAATCTGCGCTTACGGTCGGCATATCTATGCACGTCTTTAATAATATCGAAAGCCTTTAGGAGTTTATTTTCATTAACAAAGGCTAGTACCCGATTCCACTCTCTTCCTAGTTCTACGTCCGCCGAAAGTTCGCTAACGCTATCTTCGAGTTCTTTCTTAATTTGATCTTGAAATGCCAACAGAATCTGTCCGGCCATAACTACAAAATTGGCACGCAGGTTGATCGACGTCAGCAGCGCAACGATTCCGAGCATTGCACGCCGAAGTGCGTATGGATCTTTTGAGCCAGTGGGAGGCTCCCGCATTAAAAAGAATGCAGTCACGGTATCCAACTTATCCGCCAGCGACACCGCCACCGTGACCGGCGCGGTCGGTACGTCATCGCCCTGCCCGACCGGCTTGTAATGATCGCGGATCGCCTCGGCGACCTCGACGGGTTCGCCCTGCGCGGTGGCGTAATAGCCGCCCATCAGGCCCTGCAGTTCGGGGAATTCGCCGACCATGCCGGTGACGAGATCGGCCTTGCACAGGCGTGCGGCGCGTTCGGCCATATCGGCGAGCCGCGCCCGTTCCTCCGCCGTCATCCCCGCGAAAGCGGGGATCCCGCTGCCTTGCGCGGTTTCCGCGGGCGCGGCGGTAGAAGCAGAAGAAGCGGGATCCCCGCTTTCGCGGGGATGACGGGTGGTCGGATCGGCGCCGACAATCCCTTCCTCGACCAGCCACCGTGCCAGCTTCGCCACGCGGTCGACCTTGTCCGCGACCGTACCGAGCTTCTCATGGAACACGATGCGGTCGAGCTTCGCCGCTTGCTCCTCGAGCGGCACTTTCAGATCGGTCTCGTAGAAGAATTTCGCGTCGGACAGCCGCGCCGCCAGTACCTTGCGGTTGCCGTCGATGATCTTCGCGCCACCATCGGCCGCGTCGATATTGGCGGTGCACACGAAGGCATTGGCGAGCTTGCCCTCAGCATCGCGGCACACGAAATATTTCTGGTTCACGCGCGCCGTCAGCTGGATCACTTCCGGCGGCACCGCCAGAAACGCTTCGTCGAAGCGCCCGAGCAACGGCACCGGCCATTCGGTCAGCCCGGCATTCTCGGTCAGCAGCCCCTCGTCCTGGATCAGTTCCAGCCCAGCCTTGCGCGCGGCCATGGTCGCGCCAAGCGCGATGATCTGGCGGCGTTCGGCTTGGTCGACAATGACATGCGCATCGCGCAGCTGTTCGGCATAAGTCGCCGCGCTGGTGATGGCGATCGCGCCCGGTGCGTGGAAACGATGGCCGACCGTGGTCGCGCCCGACGCGATCCCGGCAATCTCGCACGGCACCACGGTCTCGCCGAGCAAAGCGACGATGCCCTGGAGCGGACGAACCCATTTGAGACTTTCGGTCGAGGCCGAGGCATCACCCCAGCGCATCGATTTCGGCCATGGGAAGGCGCGGATGATCGCCGGAATCGCCTCGGCCAGCACATCGGCGGTCGCGCGGCCCGGCTTTTCGACCACCGCGAAATAAATGCCGTCGCGCTCGGTCAGCTGGTCCCGGGTCAGGCCGGTCTTGCGCAGAAAGCCTTCGAGCGCCTGGGGCGGCGCGCTGGTCTTCGGGCCCTTGGTCTCTTCCGACACCGCTTCGGTCTGAAGCGGCAGGTCGCGGGCGATCAGGGTCAAGCGGCGCGGCGTGGCAAGCGTTTCAAGTGCGCCAGCTTTCAGGCCGGCCTTGTCGAGTTCGGCCGCGAACAAGCGCGCCAGATCGCCACGCGCCTTGTCCTGCATGCGCGCCGGAATCTCTTCCGAACGAAGTTCCAGAAGAAAGTCGGTCACGCCGCCCATCCGTTCTTGTCCATCCACGCCTGGCAACTGCCCTTCGCGAGATCGCGCACCCGGCCCATATAGGCCTGGCGTTCCGCGACCGAGATCACCCCGCGCGCCTGGAGCAGGTTGAACACATGGCTCGCCTTGATCGCCTGCTCATAAGCAGGGATCGGCAGCTTCGCTTCGAGGCAATTCTCGCATTCGGCGGTCGCCTTGCGGAACAGGTCGAACAGCGTGTCGGTGTTCGCCACTTCGAAATTCCAGGTCGATTGCTCGATCTCGTTTTCGAGGAACACGTCGCCATAGCTTACGCCCGCGTCGTTATAGGCGAGGTCGTAGATCGAATCCTTGTTCTGCAGATACATGGCAAGGCGTTCCAACCCATAGGTCAGCTCGCCCGCGACCGGCTTGCAGTCGAATCCGCCCATCTGCTGGAAATAGGTGAACTGAGTCACTTCCATTCCGTCGCACCAGACTTCCCAGCCAAGCCCCCAGGCGCCGAGCGTCGGGCTTTCCCAATCGTCCTCGACGAAGCGGATGTCGTGATGGGTGAAATCGATGCCGATCGCGGCGAGGCTGCCGAGATAGAGTTCCTGCAGGTTCGGCGGGCTCGGCTTCAGGATCACCTGATACTGGTAATAATGCTGCAGCCGGTTGGGGTTCTCGCCATAGCGGCCATCGGTCGGGCGGCGGCACGGCTGCACGAACGCGGCGTTCCACGCATCGGGGCCGAGCGCGCGCAATGTCGTCGCGGTATGGAAGGTGCCCGCGCCCATTTCCATGTCGTACGGCTGCAGGATGAGGCAGCCATGATCGCTCCAATAATCATGGAGCTTCAGGATCATGCGCTGAAAGCTCAGCGGCTTGGTGTCGGGACCAGCGGTCACGCGGCGGAAACCCTTCGCAAGTGCGGGATAAAAAGCGCCGCCGCTTTGGCGCATGGCCTCTTTAGGGTCAACTGGCACGGATCGACCGGCGCGATTTGAATCGACTCGATCATCCCCTTCCGAAGCACTTTGGTACAATGTGCCAGTGTTCCATTTTCCCGCAGCTACGGGAATTTCTCCGTGAAAATGCTTTTTGAGTGTGTCCGCGTCTGCTTGATTCAGATGGTCGGCCGAATGGCTTCGTGCGTCACACGCGACATGTGCGCCGGAGACCCAGCAGGATGACGTCAACGAGCAATGTTCATCAGGGGAATGCGGCGGTCGATCGGATTACCGCAAAAGTCAGCCACACGCATCTTTTTGTCAGGTGTTGTTGACATAGCATCGAATCGCTGACATTTAGTCATGGTCACCTGACATTCGGTCAGGTGAGGATGACAAGGCGAACAGTGAAAAATCGGCTCAAGGTGCTGCGCGCCGAGCGCGACTGGAGTCAGGCCGAGCTGGCCGGGCGCCTCGACGTCTCACGCCAGGCGGTCAACGCGATTGAGACGGGGAAATATGATCCCTCGCTCCCGCTGGCATTCCGGATCGGGCGGCTGTTTCAAATGCCTATCGAGGACATTTTCCATGACGATACGGGGAATAGCCATGACGCATGACGGTCGCGAGAAACAGCACAGCGCCGAGCAGACCCGGTTCAGGGGCATCCGGCGCAGATATTTCGCCATCATCGGCGCCCTGATGCTGTGCGGCGGCGTGATCGGCTACATGACGGCCGCCAATGAATCCGGGCCGCCCTCCTCTTATCTGCACTATGTGCAGCTGATCGCAGCGGTGGCGTTCATGGTCATCGTGATGGGGGCAGCGTGGAAATATTTCACCGCCGCCGAGCCCGAATATGACGGTCTCGATGAAGGCAGCAAGGCCGGGTTGGCCCGGTTCTGGGACAATCGGCGCAAATATAACCGCGTGATCGGTGGCCTGATGCTGGGCGGTGGCCTCACCGGCGCGGCCATCGGCCTCATGCTGTCGGTCAATGATTTCAACCTCACCACGCCCACCATGCGGGTCATGGCGATGGTTGCAGTAGCGGCATTCGTGATCACTTTGACATGGGGCTCGTGGAAATATTTCACCACCGTCGATGAGCTGGAGGTCGATGCCAATAAATGGGCCGGGCTGATCGGGATCAATTTCTACGCAGCGCTGTGGATCTGCTGGTGGGCGCTGGGCAAGGTCGAATTGACCCGCGCCCCGGACGGCGACGCCGTGTTCCTGCTCACCATGCTGGTCACGATCATAACCTTTTTGTGGCGCCGCTTCCGCTAGCGCACGCCCATCCCCATCTGCCTGCCCGTATAGAAGGATCACTGCATGAAACGTTTCGTCGCCGCGCTGATCGCGGCAACCCTGTCCGCGACGTCCGCCCTGGCGCAGACCGCGCCCGCCACGCCGGCGCAGGCCCAGGTGGCGACTCCGGCCTCCACTGTCGCCAAGGTCGAAGCCGACCCGGCCTTGTGGGTGGTCAAGGACAAGGACACCACCATCTATCTGTTCGGCACCTTCCACGCGCTGAAGCCCAATCTCGACTGGTTCGACGGCGCGGTGAAGACCGCGTTCGATGCCAGCGACCAGGTCGTGCTCGAACTCAATATGCCGGAACCGGCCGAGGCGCAGAAGATCGTCATGCCGCTTGCGATCGATCCCAGCGGCAAGAAGCTGTCCGACAAGATTCCCGAGGCGAAGCGCGCGGCCTATACTGCCGGCATGACCAAGCTTGGCCTGCCGCCGGCCGCGGTAGAGCAATATGACCCGTGGTTCGTCAGCATCATGCTGTCGCAGATGGCGATGCAGAAGGCGGGCTTCAGCGCCGAGGACGGTACCGAAGCGCAGCTGACCAAAGCGGCCAAGGCGTCGGGCAAGCGCCTGTCGGGCTTCGAGACCATGACGCAGCAGCTCGGTTATTTCGACACGCTGCCGGAGGCCGCACAGGTCGTGTTCCTGATGAGCAGCATCGAGGAAGCAGAGGAGTTCGGCCCGAAGCTCAATGAAATGCTCGGCTATTGGAGCAAGGGCGAGGATGTGAAGCTCGGCCAGATGATGAACGAGGACCTGAAGGATTCGCGCGCGCTCTATGACGTGCTGCTGAAGAACCGCAACCAGCGCTGGGCGACGGTGATCGCCGATCGCATGAAGCAGCCGGGCACCGTGTTCGTCGCGGTCGGCGCCGGCCATCTCGCCGGGCCGGACAGCGTGCAGCACCAGCTCGCCCGCTATGGATTGAAGGCCACGCGGGTCCTGCATTGATCCTCAGCCTTCCTCCAGAGCGGTTCCGACTTGGGAGGAATCGCCTTCTTCCCTCCGTTCGGGCTGAGCCTGTCGAAGCCCATACGCTGCGCGTGCCCTTCGACAAGCTCAGGGTGAACGGGGGTGGTGGAGCAGCCCGGACGGTGAGAGGGGATTCCACCCAGTCCCATGCGGCTCTAACGATGATACGGCCCTTGCTGGCGGCAGCGCTCGCGCTGCTCGCCACCGCCTGCGACCGGCCCGCGCTTGAGGCGCGGCCGGCGCTGTGGCGGGTACAGGATGCCGACACGACGATCTGGCTGCTCGGCACGGTCCATGTCCTGCCGCCTAATGTGCGATGGGAGACGCCGGCGATCGATGCGGCGATCGATGGCGCCGATATGCTGGTGACCGAAATACCGGCGCAGCCGCCCGAACAGGCGGCGGCGGCGTTCGCAGCAGCAACCCGGGCGGATGGCTTGCCGCCGGTGGCGGACCGGGTACCGCCCGGGCAGCGCGATCATCTGGCTCAGGCGGCCCACGCCGCCGGTATCTCCACCGAAACGCTCGACGGGATGAAGAGCTGGGCGGCAGCGGCCACGCTCAGCGGCGGCGAGAGCCGCGCGATGGGCGCGACGATCGACAATGGTGTCGAGGCGGTGGTGGCACTGCGCTTCGCATCGGCCGGCAAGCCGCGCCGCGCGCTGGAAACCCAGGCCGGGCAATTGGCGATGTTCGATGCCCTGCCCGAAGCGGCGCAGCGCGTCCTGCTGCTGCGCGCGGTCGAGCGATCCGATGGCTATCGCCGGACGCTGGCGGCATGGCGCAGCGGCGACACGGCCCGGATCGCCGCCACCTTCGAGCCCGGCTTTCGTGGCGCTCCCGCGCTCGAAAACACCCTGGTGATCGACCGCAACCGGCGCTGGTCGGGCTGGATTGCGCGCCGCATGAACGCGCCCGGCAAGGTCCTGATCGCGGTGGGCGCCGGACATCTGGCGGGCGACAGATCGGTCGTCGCAATGCTGCAGGCACAGGGTCTGACGGTCGAGCGCGTGCAATAGTTGCTTCTTGCCCGCCGCTCCCCTATAGCGCCGCGCTTCCGGTCAGGGTCATCCCTGGAGGCCTGACGGGAAGCACCATAACGTATTTCGGAGCAAGAACATGAGCGAACAGCTGACGCTCGCAGCCGAGACGCGTGAACAGGTTGGCAAGGGAGCCTCCCGTTCGCTGCGTCGCGAAGGCCGCGTACCCGCCGTCATTTACGGCAACAAGCAAGATCCCCAGTCGATCCACGTCGAGGAAAAGGCGCTGATGCGCCTCCTGATGACGGGTCACTTCATGAATTCGGTCGTGATGATCGATGCCGGTGGCAAGGCGATCCGCACGTTGCCCAAGGATGTCGCGTTCGACGCCGTCTCTGACCGGCCCGTGCATGTCGACTTCCTGCGCATCGGTGAGCACACCACCGTTCACGTCAACGTTCCCGTCGTCTTCACCGACGAAGAGGAAGCGCCCGGCATCAAGAAGGGCAATGGCGTCCTCAACATCGTCAAGCATGAGCTCGAGCTGGTGTGCGATGCGGCCCATATCCCGGACGAGATCACCATCTCGCTCGCGGGCCGCGAAATCGGCGACGCGATCCACATCTCCGACGTGGCACTGCCCAAGGGCGTGACCTCGGCGATCACCGACCGCGACTTCACCATCGCGACGATCGTGCCGCCGACCGTGCCGACCGTCGAGGACGAAGAAGCCGATGCCGCCGTTGCGGAAGCACAGGCTGCCGAGTCCGAAGCGGAAGCCGCTGAGGCTGAAGCCGCTGAAGCTGGCGACGATGCCGCTGAAGGCGAAAAGGCCGAGTAATCGGACATTGACCCTCTTCGCTACCGGAGAGGGTTGGAAGAGGGCAGCGGGAGGCTGGTCGAAAAGACCACTTCCCCTGCCCTTTTTCTTGCCTCCCTGTTTTCCTTGCCTCAGGAAGATCGAATGCAACTCTGGGTCGGCCTTGGTAATCCCGGTGCGCAATACGCGCTCAACCGGCACAATGTCGGCTTCATGATCGCCGACACGCTCGCCGACCTGTATGATTTTGCGCCGATCAAGAAACAGTTCCAGGGCTGGACCCAGGAAGGCCGGGTCGGGGGCGAGAAGATCCTGCTGCTCAAGCCCGCCACCTTCATGAACGAAAGCGGCCGCAGTGTCGGCGAGGCGCTGCGCTTCTTCAAGCTCGAGATGGACGCGCTGACCGTGTTCCATGACGAGCTCGATCTCGATGCCTTTCGCGTCAAGGTGAAGACCGGCGGCGGCACCGCGGGTCATAATGGCCTGAAATCGATCGACCAGCATCTCGGCCCCGATTTCCGCCGTGTGCGGATCGGCATCGGCCATCCCGGTCATAAGGACCGCGTGCACGGCCATGTGCTGGGCAATTATGCCAAGGTGGAAATGGACCCGCTCTCCGACCTGCTAGGCGCAGTTTCGGCCGAGGCTCCCTGGCTCGCCAAGGGCGATGATGCGCGCTTCATGAGCGATGTCGCGCTCCGGCTCGCCGATTCATGACCAGCCGCAGCCTGTTCGCGACCCGCTTCTACGAAGGCGCGCTGAATGACGCCCTGTTCGTCGAGGAACTGGATCACGCCTGTCGCATGCTTGCCGAGGACGACCGCGCCGGGCGCGCCTGGTCGAAGGAGCATGGCTATCGCGGCTATACCTCCTATGCCTCGCTTAACGACCTGCCACTGCGCGATCCAACCTTTGGCGAACTGGTCAAGCGGCTCAACAAGCATGTCGCCGCCTTTGCTACGGACTGCGCGTTCGATCTGGGCGGGCGCAAGCTCAAGCTCGACAGCCTGTGGGTCAACATTCTCAAACCCGGCGGCACGCATTCCGGGCACATCCACCCGCATTCGGTCGTCTCTGGCACGGTTTATATCGCGGTCCCGCCGGGCGCCGGGCCGCTCAAGCTCGAAGATCCGCGCCTGCCGCTGATGATGGCGGCACCGACCCGTGACGAGGAAGCGCCCGAGGATCTGCGCAGCTTCGTCTATGTCGCGCCGGAAGAAGGCAGCGTGTTGCTGTGGGAAAGCTGGCTGCGCCACGAAGTGCCGCCGGGCACTGCCAAGAACGAACGGATCAGCATCAGCTTCAACTATCGCTGAGGCCGAGCTTCGCCCCGGAACGGCAGATATGCGCCATCTGCAATTTTTGTTCATAAGTAGTTGATATATAAATAATATTTTACGAAATCTCGTCGAAGCATGGGCTGAGATATGGAACATTCCGGTGTCCCATATCTCGCCATCCAGCTTCACGGCGCTGCCTCTGCAACCCCGCGCTGAGCGTGATTCAACCATGACACGGGAACGGGTATCTCACCCCTGCCGACGGAAACCGGCGCGCTCTTTCTCAGTGTGGAAAACAGCATTGCTGCAGCACTACCGGCGCAACGCTGTGTGCATGACCTGCGCCGTGATGCAGGCGTTTGGCCCGCGTGGCATGAAACACGCAACATCAACGAAGCCATCGACTAGACGGATGTTAAGGCGGATCGCCGCGATTCCAGCTATAGTTGGTTTCACCGGGGCCAACGACTCGAACAAGGATTCGACTATGCAGTTGGACGATCGTGAATATCACGAGCAACGCGCGCAGGCGGAAACGATCCGCGCACATAGCGCCGTCGACCCTTCGGTTGCGCGGGTTCACCTCGCTCTGGCGAAGATGCATAAGGAACGCGCCACCGGCATTTCCATCAGCGGCGCGCGGCCCCCGTTGGCCGGCGAGGTGAAACAGCCGATCGCCGCCGTGTAACGCAGCACTGGCGCTCGGCGTCCGAACCCCCTATCGCGCGTCACCAACCGCCGGGTGGACCGGCTTCATGACGATCAAGGCGACAAGATGGGTTTTCGGTGCGGTATCGTGGGCTTGCCCAATGTCGGCAAGTCGACGCTGTTCAACGCGCTGACGGAGACGGCCGCGGCGCAGGCGGCAAATTATCCGTTCTGCACGATCGAGCCGAATGTCGGCAATGTCGCGGTACCCGATCCGCGGCTCGACAAGCTCGCGGCGATCGCGGGCTCGGCCAAGATCATCGAGACGCAGCTCGGTTTCGTCGACATTGCCGGCCTGGTGCGCGGCGCGTCGAAGGGCGAAGGCCTCGGCAACCAGTTCCTCGGCAACATCCGTGAGGTCGACGCGGTCGTCCATGTGCTGCGCTGCTTCGAGGACGGCGACGTTACCCATGTCGAGGGCAAGGTCGATCCGATCGCCGATGCCGAGACGGTCGAAACCGAGCTGATGCTGTCCGACCTGGAAAGCCTTGAAAAACGCGTGCCCAATTTCGCCAAGAAGGCGGCGCAGGGCGACAAGGAAGCGAAAATCGCCGTATCGGTGCTCGGCCAGGCGCTTGAGCTGCTGCGCGAAGGCAAGCCGGCGCGGCTGACCGTGCCGAAGGACGAGGAAGAAGCGCGGGTTTTCGCTCAGGCGCAATTGCTCACCTCCAAGCCGGTTCTCTATGTCTGCAACGTCGATGAAGGCGATGCCGCCAACGGCAACGCCTTGTCGGCGCGTGTGTTCGAAAAGGCCAGGGCCGAAGGCGCCGAGGCAGTGATCGTCTCGGCCGCAATCGAGGCCGAGATCGCCACCATGGCGCCGGAAGAGCGCGGCGAGTTCCTTGCCGAGCTGGGGCTGGAGGAAACCGGCCTCGCCCGCGTGATCCGCGCCGGCTATTCGCTGCTCCATTTGATCACCTTCTTCACCGTCGGGCCGAAGGAAGCGCGCGCCTGGACCGTCCATGTCGGGGCCAAGGCACCGCAAGCGGCGGGCGAGATCCACACCGATTTCGAACGCGGCTTCATTCGCGCAGAGACAATCGCGTATGACGATTATGTCGCGCTCGGCGGCGAAAGCGGTGCACGTGACGCCGGAAAGCTGCGCTCCGAGGGCAAGGAATATGTCGTACAGGACGGCGACGTGATGCTGTTCCGCTTCAATGTCTGAGCTCTTCTGTATGATGTCATACGGATGACGCAGGACTGAAGCGGGAGGCGCGGATGCACTGGATGGGCCGTATCGCCGCCGCCGCTTTATGCGTGGCCCTTCAGGCCTGCGTCACCGCGCCCGCCGACTCGCCGGCCCCCGCCATCACCGCCGAAACGCGCGCGCCTGCGACCATCCTGGTGTCGATCGACGGCTTCCGGCCCGATTATCTGGAGCGCGGCGTGACGCCGGTCCTGTCGAAATTGGCGGCGGAAGGGGTGACCGCGCCAATGCGGCCATCCTTTCCGTCGAAGACCTTCCCCAATCATTATACGCTCGTCACCGGCCTGCGCCCGGACCATAACGGCATCGTCGCCAATACCATGGAGGATCCGGCCCGGCCTGGCGAGACCTTCACCATGGCGACCGACGATCCGTTCTGGTGGAACGAGGCCGAGCCGCTCTGGGTAACAGCGGACAAGGCCGGCATCCGTACCGCGACGATGTTCTGGCCCGGATCGAATGTGCCGGTCGGCGGCACGCGCGCGGCGAAATGGCCTAACGCGGTTACCGGCGGCACGCGTCCCGATGACTGGCAGCAGTTCAATCAGGCGGTGTCTGGTCACCAGCGCGTCGCTGCGGTGATCGACTGGATGCGTCGTCCACCAGCGATCCGGCCACGTTTCGTGACGCTCTATTTCGATACGATCGATACGGCAGGCCATCTCTATGGCCCCCACGACAAGCGCACCACCGCCGCCATCGGCGAGATCGACGCAACGATCGGCGCGCTGGTCGATGGACTGAAGGCGCTCGGCCAACCCGTCAATCTTGTGATCGTGGCCGATCACGGCATGGCGGCGACCAGCAGCGATCGGGTCGTGGCACTCGACAGCATTGCCGATCCAGCAGATTATCATATGGTCGAGTCCGGGCCCTATGCCGCACTCGCCGCCATTCCCGGGCACGAAGCGGCATTGGAAAAGCGGCTGCTCGCGCCCCATGACCATATGCAATGCTGGCGCAAGGCCGAAATCCCCGCGCGGTTCGCCTATGGCACAAACCCGCGCGTGCCCCCTTATCTATGCCTTGCCGAGATCGGCTGGCTGATCAGCAAGAGCGCTCCGACCGAGAGCTCCAGCGGCGGCAGCCATGGCTATGACAATGCCGACCCGGCCATGGCGGCGCTGTTTATCGCCAACGGGCCGGCCTTTGCCAGCGGCCGCGCCCTGCCCGCGTTCGACAATGTCGATATCCAGCCGCTGCTCGCTCAACCTGCTCGGTGTCACGCCTCCCAAGGGCGATGGCAGCACCTCGACTTGGGATGCGGCGAAGCGTTGAATTCGGCACCAGCCGTTTCGACACTTGCATTGAGCCAGTTTCATTGCGAAACTGATATCATGCAGTATTTCGAAGACATCGCCATCGGCACCAAGTCCAGCTTCGGCAGCTACCAGGTCACCCGCGAAGAGGTGGTCGCCTATGCTGAGAGATTCGATCCACAACCCTTCCATCTCTCCGACGAGGCAGCCGCGAAGACCCATTTCGGACGGCTTTCGGCCAGCGGCTGGCACACCTGCGGCATGGTCATGTCGATGGTGGTGGCCAATTTGAAGGCCAACAAGCAGGCTGGATTGGGCTCGCCAGGCGTGGACGAGCTACGCTGGCTGAAGCCGGTCTATCCAGGCGATACGCTACGGTGCGAGACTGAAGTTCTCGAAAAGCGCGCATCGCAAAGTCGACCGGAAATGGGCAGCTTCCGCACCAAAATGACGGTGCTCAACCAGGACAATGTGCCGGTAATGACCTTTACCTCGATCGGTCTGGTCCAAACCCGCCCGAAGACCTGATCACAGAATTCGCTTCGCGCAGGTCAATCGCGCCGCCCGCGGCGGCCGCCCTGCCGCAAGGCGCCCCGGTCGCCGCGAGATTCGGGGCGGAAGGTCTGGCGGCTTCCACCGCGATCGCCGCGAAATTGCTCGCGCGTTCCCTGGCCATTGCGCACGGCCTGACGATCACCCCAGCGATTCTGTCGATCATCACGATTGCCGGCATCGCGGTCACGGTTGAAATTCTGCCAATTGTCGCGAATCTGACGATGGTCCCCGCGACGGTCGCGACGCCCTTCCCAATAGCGTCGCTGTCCATCGTTCCAGCGATGCGGCCGACGGTTGCGGTCATAGACATAATAGCCGGTGCCAGGATAATAATAGTCGCCGTACCAGCCATAGCCGCCGCCATAGCCACCACCATAATAAGCGGCGTCGTAATAGTCGCCGTCATAGCCGCCATAGCCGCCCGAATTATAGCCGAGGGACACGCCGCTATATCCATAGCCGTCGGTGCAGCCACCAAGGCCCAAGGCAGCGGCCAGCGCGAGAGCCGCAAGGCCGATCCGGGGTGAAAACATCGCCACTCTCCCGAGCATCCGTGCGGCAGATGGCCGCTTGCGATGGTAGAACGACGGCCCGGCAGGCGTTGTTCCGCTCGCCCCGGCCCGTCAGCCCCTTAATGCCCCGCGAAAGCCACCAGCGACGTGACATCGATCCCGTCGGCGCGCAGCGCGTCGGCACCCCCCAGATCAGGCAGGTCGACCAGGAACTGCGCCTGCGTCACGATCGCGCCGGCCTTGCGCAACAGGCGGACGGCTGCCCGCGCGGTGCCGCCGGTGGCGATCAGATCGTCGATCAACAGGACATTGGCGCCGGGCGTGCAGGCATCGGCATGCATCGCAATCCGGTCAGTGCCATATTCGAGCGCATAGTCCTCGGCGATGGTGGCGCCCGGCAATTTGCCGTCCTTGCGGATCAGCAGGACACCGGCCTTGAGCGGCAACGCAAGCGCAGCAGCAAACAGAAACCCCCGCGCCTCGATGCCCGCGACGAGATCGACCCTGCCACTGGCGGCCGCGGCCATACGCTCTACGCTTTGCGCCAGGCCATGAGCGTCGAGCAGGAGGGTGGTGATGTCGCGAAACATGATTCCCGGCTTCGGAAAGTCGGGGATCGTACGAATCAGCGCCTTCAGGTCATCATTGGCATTGTTGGGTGCGCCGCTGGACACCCTCAATGCTTAACGTTGCGCCAGACATTCTGGTACGCGCCCCAGGCAAGGACGCAGAAGACAAGCAGGAAGCCGATCACCGCAAAGCCGGTCTGGCGACGCGCCTGCAGCTTCGGCTCGGCAGTCCAGGTCAGGAACGCTGAAACGTCCTTGGCCATCTGGTCGACCGTCGGCCGCGTGCCGTCGAGATAGGCAACCTGGCCTTCGGAGGTCAATGGCGGCGCCATCGCAAGATTGAGATTCGCGAAATAGGGGTTGTAGTGCAGCCCCGGCGGCGTCTTCGAGTCCGGGAATTCCTTGAGCAGCTTTGCGGGCTGGTTCTGGAAACCGGTGAGCAGCGAATAGACATAGGCCGAGCCGTCATGACGCGCCTTGGTCATCAGCGACAGATCGGGCGGGATCGCATTGTTGTTCGCGGCGCGCGCGGCGACGTCATTCGCGAACGGCGACGGGAAGCGATCCGAGGGAATGCCCTTGCGCGTCGAGGCCTCACCCGTGTCCGGGTTGATCGACGGGATCGTGTCGATGCTGGCGGCGAAGTTCTTCACCTGCGCTTCGTTGTAGCCGATGCCCTCAAGGTCACGGAAGGAAACCAGGCGGAGCGAATGGCACGCCGAGCAGACTTCCTTGTAGACTTGCAGGCCGCGCTGCAGCTGCCGGTTGTCATATTTGCCGAATGCGCCGTCCGATGCGAGCTTCAGTTCCTTCGGGTGAAGATGGAACTCATGCTCAGCGGTCGCCGCCGGCGGATCCGTGACCACGCCATAAACGGTATTGCCCAGTGCGAGCAGGAGCACACCGGCAAAGGCGACCCCGACGAGCAATGCGATGAAGCGAACCATGTCGATATCCCTCTTGTTCGCTTACGCCAGCGCGGACGCGGCTGGGCTGGTGCCGCCATGCTTCGACAACACCGCTTCGGTGATCGAATTGGGCAGCGGCCGCGGCCGTTCGGAGCGCGCGATCATCGGCATGATGATCAGGAAGTGGGCGAAATAATATGCGGCGCAGATCTGGCTGAGGATCACATAGACCGGATCGGCTGGCGATCCGCCGCAATAACCGAGCACCAGGATGTCGAGCATCAGGATCCAGAAGAAGATGCGATAGGTCGGCCGGTAATTGGCCGAACGCACCGGCGAGCTGTCCAGCCAGGGCAGGAAGAACAGCAACAGGATCGAGCCGAACATCGCCAGCACGCCCCACAGCTTCGCCGGGATGATGAAGTCGACGGTGAAGGCGCGCAGGATCGCGTAGAAGGGCCAGAAATACCATTCGGGCACGATGTGCGCGGGCGTCGAGAGCGGGTTGGCCGGGACATAATTGTCCGGATGCCCCAGATAATTCGGCGCGTAGAACAGCAGCACCGCAAAGATCAGCAAAAAGATGCCCAGCCCGAAGCCGTCCTTCGCCGTGTAGTAAGGGTGGAACGGCACGGTGTCCTGTTCACCCTTCACTTCCACGCCGGTCGGGTTGCTCGATCCCGGAATGTGGATCGCCCAGATGTGCAAGATGATGACGCCCGCAATCACGAACGGCAGCAGGTAATGGAGCGAGAAGAAGCGGTTCAGCGCGGCGTCGTCCGGCGCATAGCCGCCGAGCAGCCAGACGCGGATCGTTTCGCCGACCACGGGTATCGCCGAGAAGAAGCCGGTGATGACCTGCGCACCCCAGAAGCTCATCTGGCCCCAGGGAAGGACATAGCCCATGAAGGCGGTCGCCATCATCAGCAGGAAGATCACCACGCCAAGCAGCCACACCATCTCTCGCGGCGCCTTGTACGAGCCGTAATAGAGTCCGCGGAACATGTGGACATAGACCACGATGAAGAACATCGAGGCGCCATTGGCGTGCGCATAGCGCAGCATCCAGCCGCCATTGACGTCGCGCATGATATGCTCGACCGAATCGAACGCCACGCCGCCATTCGCCGCATAATGCATGGCGAGGACGATGCCGGTGATGATCTGGATACCGAGCGCGGCGCCGGCGAGGACGCCGAAGTTCCAGAAATAATTGAGGTTGCGCGGCACAGGGTAACCCGCGCCGACGGCATTATAAACGAGACGGGGGAGCGGCAGCCGTTCGTCCACCCACTTCATCAGCGGGTTGGTCGGCGCATAATGCTTGGCCCAGGGAAAGCTCATATCTGGATCCTCAACCGACGACGACCGTCGTGTCCGACGAGAAAGTGTAATCCGGCACGTGCAGATTGGTGGGCGCCGGACCCTTGCGAATGCGGGCGGCGGTATCATAGGCCGAGCCGTGGCACGGGCAGAAATAGCCGCCGAACGGCCCCTTGATCTCACCCTCGCCCGCGCCCAGCGGCACGCAGCCCAAGTGAGTGCACACGCCAAGCGTGATCAGCCAGTTCTTGTGGCCTTCCTTGGTCCGCTGAGCCAGAGTCTGCGGGTCGCGCAGCGTCTTGACGTCGACTGCGTCGGCTTCGGCGATCTCCTTCGGCGTCAGGTTGCGCACGAACAAGGGCTGCTTGCGGAACGAGGTCTTGATCGCCTGACCCGGAACGATCTTCGACAGATCGATCTCGGTGGTCGATTGCGCAAGCACGTCGGCCGACGGATTCATCTGATTGAGCAGCGGCAGCACGGTCACCGCGCCACCGACACCGATCCAGGCGACCGCCGCGATATTGATGAAATCACGGCGACGCGGGTCATCCACCTGTTCGTGGAAAGGAGCCGGGTCTTCCCCGGGCGGCACCGCGGTATCAACAATTGCCATTCACTTGCCCTTGCACTTCTTGACCCGTTCGAACGGTGGCGAGGCGTCGCGCAGAAAGATTGCCCTCAGCCAGCCTGTCCCGTCCCCACGGAGGCTGGCGGCCTGATAGACGCGAGCGGACGGCTTTGCCAACAGCATTTTAGGCTTGTTGCGACAGTGACGAGGCTGGATATGCTCGAAATATGCGCATTGCCCTCTATCAGCCCGATATCGCCGGCAATGTCGGCACGATTCTGCGCACCGCAGCGTGCCTTGGTGTCGGTGTCGATCTGATCGAGCCGATGGGATTCGCCTTTTCCGATCGCGCCCTTGGCCGGGCCGGAATGGACTATGTCCCGGCGGCGCTCGTGACGCGCCATGCCGATTGGGCTGCGTTCGAGGCGCAGGTGACCGGCAGGGTCGTCTTGCTGACGACCCGCGGCGGAGAACGCCTCGATACGGCGCGGTTCGCCTCCAACGATGTGTTGCTGATGGGATCGGAAGGCAGCGGCGTTCCCGCCAATGTGCACACGCGCGCTGAGCTGGCGGTACGGATACCGCTTATGCCGGGCATGCGATCCTTGAACGTCGCGGTCGCGACGGGCATCGCGCTCGGCGAAGCATTGCGGCAAACCGGAGGATATCCCGCGTGAACGAGACGGGCATCGAGATGGATATCGAAATGGATGGGGAACAGGCGCAGGCGCGCGGCTGGTTCGAACAGCTGCGCGACCTGATCTGCGCCGAGTTCGAGCAGATCGAGCGCGAGGCGGGATCCGGCGCCAGCTTCGAGTATATCGCCTGGGATCGCGCCGACCCTTCGGGCGCGCCCGGGGGGGTGGCGTACGCGGGGTGATGAAGGGCAAGGTGTTCGAGAAGGTCGGCGTCAACGTCTCGACCGTTGGCGGCACGTTCGAGGGCGATTTCGCCAAATCGATCCATGGCGCTGGCGAGGATCCCAGCTTCTTCGCCACCGGCATCAGTCTGGTCGCACACATGGCCAACCCGCATGTGCCGGCGGTACACATGAACACGCGCTTCCTGGTCACCACCAGGCGTTGGTTCGGGGGCGGGGCGGACCTCAATCCGCCGCTGCCGCGCGAGGAGGACACGGCTGATTTCCACGCGGCGCTCAAGACCGCTTGCGATATCCATGACGCCGGCCATTATCCGCGCTTCAAAAAATGGGCCGACGATTATTTCTACATTCCGCATCGTGGAGTGCATCGCGGCGTCGGCGGCATTTTCTACGATCATCTGGAGGGCGATTTCGCCGCCAATTTCGCTTTCACCCAGGATGTCGGTCGAGCGTTTCTCGATACCTATCCCCGAATCGTGCGACGCCGGATGAATACCCCCTTCGACGATGCTGAGATTGCCGCAATGCGCGCGTGGCGCGGCCGTTATGCCGAATTCAACCTGGTCTATGATCGCGGCACATTGTTCGGGCTCAAGACCGGCGGCAATATCGATGCGATCCTGATGAGCCTGCCGCCGGTCGCGACATGGGACTGACGCCGGTCCCCGAAAGCGAGGTAGCAACGATCGTTACCACGCTGGAGATGCGCAAGCGTCCGCCCGCGCGCCTCCTGCCCGACTCGCGCCTGCAACTGGTGGTCTGGGATCGGCCAACATCCGACAAATATCGAGCCTTGTTCCGCCGGGTGGGCGCGCCCTGGCTATGGTTTTCGCGCCTGGTCATGGACGACGAGGCGCTGGTCCGGATCATTCACGATCCCGATGTCGCCATTTTCGCCATCATCGATCCGGCAGGGATTGAGGTCGGCATGCTCGAACTCGATTTCCGCGAACCGCGCACCTGCGAGCTATCCTATGTCGGGCTGGTCCCGGAACTTGCCGGACAGGGCCATGGCCGCTGGCTGATGGCGCAGGCACTGACCCGCGCCTGGATCAAAGGGATCGATCGTGTCTGGGTGCATACCTGCACGCTCGATCACCCGTCGGCGCTGGGTTTCTATCGCAAGTCCGGCTTCGCCCCCATCAAGCGCACCATCGAGACGTTTCCCGACCCGCGCCTGACCGGCGCGCTGCCACGCGATGCAGCGCCTCAAATACCGATGTTCGACACCGGCCTCGACGCCAATCGCCGGTAGAGCGCCACCTGGATCAGGATCGCGGCAACCACCCCGGCCGACAGGATCGCGGCTGTCGCCGCATCGATGATGATCGCAATCACCGGATTCGCCATCGGCGCACCATCAAGGCTGGCGCCGATCAAGGCCAATGGCAGGGCAAAGAGAAAACCGCCGAAAATGGCGATGCACGCCAGCCCGGTCAGTGGAAGACCCATCCCCTGCGTCGATGCCCAGCTGCGACGGAAGGTTGCGAGAATGCCGATCGGCTGCTCGGCGACGAACGCCGGCGTCACAAGCAACAACCTGCCGGCCAGATACAAGGCGGGGAGAATGAGCAACGGCGAGGCCTTCACGAATAATTCGAGCGGCAGCGCCAACAGGATCGCGACGACGATATAGCGAGGCAGAAGGCGCACAGCCGATCCCAACGCCGCCCTGGTGTCCGGCCGATGGCTGCCCAGATACATGATGGTCAGTGCAAGCACGCCGAACAGGGTGACGAGCGAAATCACCACTGGCCCTGTGCCATAGGTCAGAAACCATTGCTGACTGGCCGCAGTATAGGATTGAAGGGCAGCCTCCTTGGCCTCGAATCCGGGAAAAACCGGCGGCGCAACAAAGGACGGCGTCAGCACGAGAACGGCAAAGCGCGGCAGGAAGAAAATCAACCCGGCAACCCGAATCAGCAGATCTCGATCGGCCTTCCACATCGTCCATGCGTCGGCGAGCGCGCCCGCCATATTATTTTTCATCGGAATCCGTTTTTCATTTCACGTCGCGCTTCATGCCGATTCAACAATGGCTTCCCGCCGGTCGCGGACCGCCAGGTACAATTTGGCGGTGAAGGCGGAGTATAGCACGATAAAGGCTGTGGTCACTGCGCCGACCAGGACCGATGTCAGCACTGTCGCGACGGAAATATCGCCCTCTCCTCCCATCGCCAGCCGCAGGATCGACCCGAAGACCAATTGCGCGGCAATGATCGCGACGCCGGCGACGACGCCGAACAGGATCGTCACACCAATGATCTTCCAGACGATACCGCGCGTCAGGATGAATGACCGGCGGAACACCCCCATGCCGCGCCGTTCCCAGACGATGATCGGGTAGATCAGGCCAAGGCGCGCGGCGATCCAGCACCCCGCCACCGTCAATATCAGGAGATAGATGGCGATAAAGCCGGCGACGCCCGAGGGCAGGTCCTGCTTGCTCCCCGCCACGGCCGCGGCAAAATCGAAACCCGCAAGACCCATCGCCACGCCGATCGGAGCGATCAGAAACATTGATGCGATGAGCAGCAGCAACATGATACCGATCGCCGGCGCCACGCGCTTGTTGGCCACGTGGATCGCCGCCGGACGCCCCGCCGCCGGATCGATCGCCAGCGCGATGATTGCGATCTGGCCCCAGAGCGAGAGGATCGCCGCTACATACCAGATGATGTTGATCGCCACCGCCGCCGAAGGCGCGGTCCTGGCCAGCGGCTGAAGATTGGATTGCAGGGACAACGGCAGGAAAATCGCAAACAATGCAATAGGTACGATCGCCGAAAGATTATCGCTCAAAAACTCGGTCGCGCGATCCCAGACATTACCCATGTTGACCATGATCAGATGCGACTCCCGGGCGCGTCGTTCGCGCTTGGTCTGCTGTTAGCCCAGGCGCGGCGCGCTTGCCAATGCTTGCACAAGCGCATGTGCTGGCCCAATTGCACCGATGTGGGTAGCTTTCTTGACGACATCGAATGGCGCGTCGCGCCGCAGCCGGTAGGCTATACCGACGCGCTGGCCGAAATGGAGGGACGCGCGCAGGACGTGGCCGGCGGGTCGGCGCGCGAACTGGCCTGGCTGCTCGAACATCCCCCGGTCTATACCGCCGGCACCAGCGCCGACCCGGCCGAGCTGATCAACCCGCGTTTCCCGGTAATCGATGCAGGGCGCGGCGGGCGCTATACCTATCACGGCCCTGGGCAGCGGATTGGCTATATCGTGCTCGATCTCAACAAGCGTGGGCGCGATGTGCGCCGTTTCGTCCATGCGCTCGAAGGCTGGGTGATCGACGCCCTGGGCGTGATCGGGATCGAGGCATTTCGCGCCCCGGGCCGGATCGGCATCTGGACGCTCGACGCGGGGCGCGAGGCGAAGATCGGAGCGATCGGGGTGCGCGTGAAGAAATGGGTCACGATGCATGGGTTTTCCGTCAACCTGTCCCCGGACCTCTCGCATTTCGGCGGAATCGTCCCGTGCGGCCTCGCCGAGTTTCCCGTGACCAGCGCCAGGACCCTCGGAAAACCAACGGATTTTGCAACCTTTGACGCGGCCCTTGCGTTGAGCGCCGACACGTTCCTTGAAACAGTTTCTTCACCACGAGAAAACTGGGCTTGAGGCACACCCGTATTAAGTCTAATGTCCACCACGGTTTGGGTATTAAGGTCTCGAGGCCATCCAGATCCATTATCTAGGGAGCTTTCCAAATGCGTGCATTCATCACCAAAGCCATGATCGTTGGCGCGGCTCTGGCGGTTTCGGCCTGCGGTCCGACCACCACGACGACCACCGACAACACGTTGGTTACCGATCTGAACGCCACCGAAGGCATGGACACCATGACCTCGGACAACATGACCGCAGTCGACGGCGCGGGCACCGACAATGGCGCGGCTCTGGCGAACGACACCGTTGTGTCGAACGAAACCGTTGTGTCGAACTCGACGACGACCACGAACGCAAACTAATCGACCCTCGGGTTGTTAGGTTCGGGGGCCGTCCGGGAAACCGGGCGGCCCTTTCGATTCCAGTTCCGTGGATCGGCGATGGCCTGGGCGATGATCCAGCGCGCTGTAACATATGGAATCATGGTAAAAATGCTTGGGACCGCGCACAAAAGGCCCTAACCGGTGCTGGTGCGGCTGTGAGAGGTTAGTGATGACTGTGGTGCGTATTCTTGTTGCGGCCTTCATGGCCACCGGTACGCTCGCCGCGGCACCGGCGTCGGCGCAATTCTTCATGGCTTCCCGCGACTTCAGTGGTGCACCGGTGCGCGGCGACGAGCCCGGCATCGGGATCGACTTGCCCGGCGCGACCGACGCGGAACTTCGCGCATCGCTTGTCTGGAGCCTGCGCGCCGCGTTGAACATCTCCGCATTGCAATGCCAGTTCGAACCGACCTTGCTGACAGTCCCGAACTACAACGCGATGCTGCGCGACCACCGCGACGAATTGAAGACCACCTACGATACGCTCGCCAAATATTTTATCCGCATCAACAAGGCGAAGGGCCCCAAAGCCGGCCAGCTGGCGCTCGATCAGTTCGGAACGCGCATCTATGGCAGTTTCTCGACCGCTTCAGCGCAGTTCGGCTTCTGCCAAACGGCCGCCTTGGTCGGCCGCGAAGCGATCTTTGCACCACGCGGGTCGCTGCACGAAGTCGCGAGCAACCGGATGCGCTCCTTGCGCAACAGCCTGATCCCCTATGGCGAACAGCGCTTTCCCCGCGGCATGCGCTTCGACCGCCGCATGATCCTGCCCCGTCTCGATGCGATATGCTGGACCAAACAAGGCATATGGAACCCGAAAAAATGCGGTCCGGATGTTCAATGGGTGACGCGCTACTAGGGATATCGAGCGCCGATTGCGGCTCAGATCCACACGGAGAAAGAGCGCGCCGGTATCAGTCCGGCGAGCGATGACATGCCCGATCCTGTATGAAGGTTGGATCGCCGCAGCTGAGCCGCGTGAGCGAGCGACGAGAGATATGGGACACCGGTTGTTGCATATCTCGTCTGGCGTCGGCCCGACGAGAATCAAATAAATCAATTATATATCAGGTATTTAACTAGATACCACTGCCCTCAGGCATGACAATCGGGCCAGCACGAGGCCCAGCCTTGCCTGCTGAAAAGCTCAGCGCAATCCCAGCAATTTGTGCGTCTGGATCGTGAGCCGCCAGTGCGGGCGATCCATGACCAGCGCGATCGCCGCCGCATGATTGGCGACCGCCTGCAGATTATCCATCGGTTGCAGCAGGAAATGATCGAAATCCCAGCGCTCGATTTCGTCCAGGTCGGTGCCGGCCTGTGGCCAGACCAGCTTCAGCTCGTCGCCTGAGCGCTGAACGACCTCGCTTCCTGCCTTGGGGCTGATGCAGACCCAGTCGATGCCGGGGTGAACGGGCAAGGTGCCGTTGCTTTCGATCGCGATCTCGAAATCGCGTGCATGCAGCGCATCGACCAGCGCGTCATCGACCTGAAGCATGGGCTCGCCCCCAGTCAGCACAACGAAGAGACTGGTATCTCCCTCACCCCAGAAGCCGAGCGCGGCTTCGGCAAGTGCGTCGGCCGTGGCGAATTTCGCGCCACCCAACCCATCCACGCCGACGAAATCGGTATCGCAAAACTGGCAGATCGCGCTCGCCCGGTCCTGCTCGCGGCCCGACCAGAGGTTGCAACCGGCAAAACGCACGAACACGGCGCGCCGTCCGGCGTTCACGCCCTCGCCCTGCAGGGTGAGGAACATCTCCTTGACGGCATAGCTCATGTCGAACGGGCCTTAGGGAATAACGGCATAGGCGGTCGGATCGGGCAGGCCCGCATCCTGAAAGCCCTTCGAGCGCAACCGGCAGGAATCGCAGCGCCCGCAATGCAGCCCGCCGGGCGCCGGGTCATAGCAGGACCAGCTGACGCCGGCATCGAGCCCGAGCCGGGCGGCTTCGCGCACGATATCGGCTTTGCTCATATGCTGCAGCGGTGCGTGGATGCGGAATGGTGCGCCTTCGACGCCGGCCTTGGTGGCGAGTTCCGCCAAGGCCTCGAACGCGGCAATGAATTCGGGGCGGCAATCGGGATAGCCCGAATAATCCAGCGCATTGACCCCGATATACAGATCACGCGCGCCAGCCGCCTCCGCCCAGCCCAGCGCAAGGCTGAGGAAGATCGTGTTGCGCGCCGGGACATAGGTGACCGGAATCCCCGCCTCGACACCCGTCTTGGGCACATCGATATCCGCGGTCAGCGCCGACCCGCCGAACGCGGACAGGTCGAGCGGCATGACGATATGGCGTTCCGCACCGAGCAGATGGGCAATGCGCCGCGCCGCGGCGAGCTCGACATGGTGGCGCTGGTTATAATCCATCGACAGCGCAAGCAGCCGGTGTCCGTCCTCGCGCGCGCGCGCCGCCGCGACCATCGAATCAAGGCCGCCCGAGATCAGGACGACCGCATAAGTATCTGCAGATGTCATTATGCGACCCGCGCTAGGACCATTGACCCGCCACCGCAACCCTGAGCAAAAAAACGGGCCGCCCGTAAGCGACCCAGGGGTGGCTCCTCCCGGAGCCCTCTAGGGAAGAAAGCGTGCCCGTAAATGACACGCAAGATTCCTATCATCCTGACGGTAAACAAGCTCTTAACGGGACGCAGTTCCGGCGCCGCATGCGCCGGTCCGACGCGCTTCATAGCTCATGTCGAACGGCGCACCGTCGGCGATCCCCTGCGTCTGCAGCTTGAACAGACGCCCCGTTTCGACGGTAATGGTGGTGCGTCCATGCCCCGAACCCGGACAGGTATAATGGACGATCGCCGAATTGGCCGTATCGGCAACGACGAACCGCGAGCATTGCGCCTTGCCGTGCTGAAGCTGGAGCAGGACGCGCGGATCGGCGACGCACAGGCTGCGCGAACCGGGTCCGCCGACTTCACGCAGCTGCCACTGCCCCTGTTCGATCGCATCGAGCGCAGCGAGATGCGGTGCTGCGGCAGGCCCTTCGGCAGCAGCGACACCACCCAGAAACAGCAGCCCGAACAGTGCCGGGCGGATCATCGTCGAAACCCGCATCTTCTCAATTCCACCCGTCGATGGCCGCGAACTACGCGGCTCCTATCGGCACCCCCTCGCCATTTGGGGAACGTGCCGGAGACTTACAATAACGGTCACGAAACGACATTGATTGTCACAAAACGACATTTGTCACGGCGACAGGAAATTTTTGTGCGCAAAAGGCGCAATCGACCGTGATCATGCCGTCGTCCCCCGCCATGGCGCGCTGCTCCTCGACCGGAAACTTGCCCAACACCTGCGCGATATACTCCGGCGAGCAACGGCAACCCCGCGTCATCGCAACCTCCGACAGCAGGCGTACCTCGTCTTCCTCGTTGAACAATCGCCAGATCAGCGTTTCGAGCGACAAGACCGGATCGGCGAGTTCGTCGATGCCCATCGTCCCGCCGAGAATCGCGACATGCTCCCATTCCGGATGGTCGAGCCGCGTATGGAGGCGCTCACGCCCCTCCTCGCCCTCAGGCAGATGCTGCAGGAACAGCCCGCCCGCGACATGGCTGCCATCGGCACGGCGCGCAATGCCGAGCTTGACCAGGGTCGGTATCTGTTCCGACTGGACGAAATAATTCTGCGCCGCCTGCGCCAGCGTATCGCCGTCGAGCGGCACAATGCCCTGATAACGCTCGCGGGTAGCCGCCTGATCGAAGGTGATCGCGAGATAGCCGGCGCCGAACAGCGCGAACAGGCTCGGCTGTTCCGGTCCTGCCGCGAGGCGCTCTGCGTCGAAATCGACATAACCGCGCAACTCGCCGCCCTTGTAATCGCACACCAGCAGCTTGACCACGCCACCATCGGTCTGCGCCTGCAGGGTCAGCTGGCCGCCGGCATCCTTCAGGGTCGAGCCGATCAGCGCGGCAAGCGTCAGCGCCTCCGCCAGCAAAGCCTCGATCGCGGGCGGATAGGCATGCGCGGCGAGAATCGTATCGAGCACCGGTCCGAGCCGCACGATCCGCCCACGCGCATGCCGCGCCGGAATGGTGAAACCGAGCGCGCGGTCGGTGTCGCTAATGTTATCGTCTTCCATCGTCATTCCCGCGAAAGCGGGAATCCCGCTTCTTCTACTGACGCTGCACAAAGGCAGCGGGATCCCCGCTTTCGCGGGGATGACGGAAGATAGGCGCTACAATCTGCGAGACAACTCGCCGGCTTGGTCAGAGTCTGTTTGAAAATTCACGAAAGAGCGAATTTTCAAACAAGCTCTCAGCCGATCTGCCCGAAGCACCAGCGCAGGATCGATTTCTGCGCATGCATGCGGTTCTCCGCCTCTTTCCAGATCAGCGATTGCGGCCCGTCCATCACCGCGTCGGTCACTTCCTCGCCGCGATGCGCGGGCAGGCAGTGCATGAACACCGCATCCGCCCTGGCCTTGCCCATCAGCGTCTCGTCCACCTGATAGGGCCACATCGCCTTGAGCTTGGTCTCGGCATGCTCCTGGCCCATCGAGATCCAGGTATCGGTGACCACGACATCGGCGCCCTCGACCGCCTCCGCCGCGGTACCGACGACCCGTGCACGCCCCTGCCCCCGCGCGACATCGCTTTCCGACGGCATGAACCCTTGCGGGCATGCCGCCACGACATCGAAATGCATCAGCGCGGCGGCTTCCATGATCGATGCCAGCACATTGTTGCCGTCGCCGAGCCACGCCCATTTCAGGCCGGGCAGCGGCTTGCCCGCCTCGATCACGGTCAGCAGATCGGCCATGATCTGGCTCGGATGCGAGGCGTCGGTCAGGCCGTTGATCACCGGCACGCTGGCATATTCGGCCATCTGCTCGATCTTGGCGTGATCGTCGGTGCGGATCATGATCGCGTCGCAATAGCCCGACAGGACGCGCGCGGTATCGGCGATCGTCTCACCGCGCCCGAGTTGGGTCGTACCCGCATCGAGCACGATCGAACTGCCGCCCAATTGCCGCATCGCCATGTCATAGGACACGCGCGTGCGGGTCGAGTTCTTTTCGAACACCATGCCCAGCACATGGCCGGCAAGCGGGGCATCGGCGTCGGCCTTACCCTTTGGCCAGCCCTGGCGCAGTGCCTTGCGGTCCAGCGCGTCGGCGATCATCGCCGCGATCCCGTCGCCCCCGGCATCCGACAGGTCGAGGAAATGACGGTAGCTCAATCGTCCGCGGCGGGCACATAGACCCGCGCCGCCTCGCTCAACCGCTCGATGCACTCCGCGATATGGCTCTCGTCGATCACCAGCGGCGGCAGGATGCGCACGACATTGTCGCCGGCCGCCACGGTCAGCAGGCCGTGATTGTCGCGGCAATGCGCGACGAAGCGGCGGCTGTCCGACTTGAGCTTGATGCCGAGCATCAGGCCATGACCACGCACATGATCGAAGAGATGGTCGTGATTGGGCAGCATCTGCTCGAGCGCCTGGCGCAGCCGTGCGCCCATCTTTTCGACATTTTCGAGGAAACCGGGCTCGAGGATCACGTCGAGCACCGCTTCGCCCGCCGCCATCGCCAGCGGATTGCCGCCATAGGTCGATCCGTGCGTGCCGATCACCATGCCCTTGGCCGCTTCCTCGGTCGCGAGGCACGCGCCAAGCGGGAAGCCGCCGCCGATCCCCTTGGCTGCGGCGATGATGTCCGGCACCACGCCGTACAGTTCATGCGCAAACAGCTTGCCGGTGCGGCCATAACCCGCCTGGACTTCGTCGAGCACGAGCAGCAGGCCGTGATCGTCGCACGCCTTGCGCAGGCCCTTGATGAATTCCTTGGTCGCCGGACGGATACCGCCCTCGCCCTGGATCGGCTCGACCAGGAAGCCGGCAGTATTATCGTCGATCAGCGCCAGCGCGCCTTCGAGGTCGTTGAAATTGGCGTATTTGAAGCCCGGCAGCAGCGGTTCGAACCCGTCGCGCATCTTCGCTTGGTTGGTCGCGCTGATCGTGCCGAGCGTGCGGCCATGGAACGCCGTATCGAAGGTGATCAGGTCGTGGCGTTCGGGGTTGCCGTTGACGAAATGGTAGCGCCGCGCGGTCTTGATCGCGCACTCGACCGCCTCGGCGCCCGAATTGGTGAAGAACACCGTGTCGGCAAAGCTGGCATCGACCAGCCGCTGCGCGAACTTCTCGCCTTGTGGCGATCCGTACAGGTTCGACACGTGCATGAGGGTCGCCGCCTGATCGGCGATCGCCTTGACCAGCTTGGGATGACCGTGACCGAGTGCATTGACCGCGATGCCGCTGGCGAAGTCGAGATATTTCTCGCCCTGTTCGCCATAGAGATACACGCCCTCGCCTCGCACCGGCCGCACCCCGCAGCGGGGATAGACGGGCATGAGTGGGGTGATCGGCATGACAATGCTCCTGAAAAAGCAAAGGGCGACCCATGCGGTCGCCCGAACGGCATTTTTAAGCGGGTTGGGGCAAGAGCGCAACACCGTGCGCCGTGTGAATTTGGTTCACAGGGCGCACGGACATATCCGGCTCGGGCTGGACCTGAGCCGCCCGGCGATGAAGATGGTCAGAAGCTCTTGGTCGACTCCGAGCGCTGCTTGAGCTTCACCACGCCGTCGCGCACGTCGAATTCGTAGGTAAGCTGCTGGATTCGCTCCTCGCGGGGAAGCGAGACGATATAGGATGTGGAGGTCACGGCCTTGATCTGCGAGATGCCGCCCTCATCCACCCCCGGAAAGCTGGCATGGAGATCGTCGAGAATGATCCGGATCATGCAGGTCGACCGGGCCAGCTGGTCGTTGGCGCAACGCTGTTCTGACATGACGGCATCCTTTTTTGAAGACGATGTACTGGCGGCGATGACCGGGCCGGACCACGCCGCGAGCAGCATGGCGAGGCACGACAGCCGGGGAAATATCGATCGCGATGCAGTGATCATGGAGAGTCTACCTTCCGCGCTTGAGCGTTTTCAGTACCGCGCCCGCCTCGAACTCGGCGACGTTGCGCGGATAAATCTGCGACATCACCGCCACGATCGGACGCGTTTTCAGGATCGGGGGCGAATAGACCGGCAAACTGGGCGAGAGCCTGAACAGCGACATGGCAGACTGAGCGGCAGCCAGGTCGTTGAATGCGGTTATCCAGGGTGCGGCATGGACCACATCGAGGCGCATGCCGCCGCCCATCACCGAGTTCTTGTCCTGATCGGTCACGCCGTAACAGGCGCTGATATTGGTGTCTCCCGTTGCAGGGCATCCCGCCGATCCGATGGCGACATGTCCCAAGCCAAGCAGATGCCCCACCTCATGCACATGGGCGCGCTGCATGATCTTGTTGCCCTTGCTGTCGGTTCCCTTCTGGACCAGATTCGTATCCTTGCTGTCGAACAGCACCGAATGCGATCCAAAAAAATTCTCCGTGGCGGCCAGGCGGACGACATCGATCACGACATGGTGCGTACCAACCGTGTCGTCGTTACCGATCAGCTCGAACCGGCAGAATATATTGGGGATGAAGATCTCGGTTCCCTGCCGGAACGCGAAATCGCCCGCCCGATTGTCGAGCCAGAATTTCTTGTCCCAGAATTTCTGCGCCGAATTGCAGAAATTCAGCTTCCAGGCAGCCCAGTCGGCGGCCGTCCATTTGACGATCTGGCGCAGTGTCTCTCCCGACCTGCCATAATCCGGATAGGTGCCGGTGGCCGCCCCGGCCATCGGGTTGATCTGGCGGAATCCGATACGCAGGGTGAGCTTCAGGTCCGCATTGTTTCGTGGTGAGCAGCGGTCCGTGTCGAGCACCGCATCATAACCCGGATATCGCTTGGTAAACTTCACAGGCATCTCCCTATACTCATGGGCGCATGGCGAAGCCTTATGAGTATAGTTTGGATTGCACTCAACCCTCGGACTGCCGGGCCTGGCCCGGACACACCGAAACGCTTCGCGCGCCTGCCCGACTCTGCCGCTTATGCAGAGGGTCGCGACGAAACCCGGTGCCGATGAGAAGTCGCCAATAACCCCAATAGCCTCTCGGCCGCGATGCTGGCGCCGTCTTCGCCCGCCACCCGCTTGCCGATCGTGGCAGCGGAAGCAGAAAATCCGGGATGGTCGAGGAGGCTTTGGATCAGCGATGCCCCCTCGGTCGCGAAGCGCCGGGGCGTGGTTGAAAGTCCGACGCCGATCCGCGTGATGCGATCGGCATGATCGAACTGATCACCCATGAACGGGACGACCAGTTGCGGCTTCCCGGCCCGGAGTGCCTGTCCGGTCGTCCCGACACCGCCATGATGGATGATCGCCGCGGCGCAGGGAAACAGCAGCGAGTGCGGGGCATAGCTGCACACCATGATATCACGCGATGCCGCCGTGACCGCCTCCCCCGTCAACAATATCGCGCGCATCCCGAGTTCGGCGGCGATGGCGGCACTGTGCCGGTAGAAATCGGCCGCCGCAAAAGGGAGGAAGGAGCCGAGCGAGACGATCAGCGGTGGCGGCCCTTCCGCGAGGAAGGCAGCGAGCCCAGGATCGAGCATCGAGGGCGCGCCGTCCGCACTGTCGAACCATGGGAAGCCGGTCAATGACGCGGGCCTGGGCGCATCAGCGGGAAGCGCTGCCAGTACCGGTGAATAGGTGCCGAGCGACAGCATGGGGGGTGTGCCGGGTTCAAGGATCGGCGCCGCGTGCGATCGCGCCAGCCCATGGGCTTCGCGTACCCGATTGACGCGCCGGCCATAACGGCGACGCATCTCGAGCTTCACCGCGCCAAGGACAAAGCGGTTCCAGCCTGTCCCGATCAGGCCCAGCGGTGGCCTGGCCAGCGCGGCAAACCCAGGCGCCACTGGAGGATCGCCCGGCGAGAACCACGACATGGGCTGCAGGATGATCGAAACGAACGGGATCGCCAGTCGCTCCGCGACGATCGGCGCGGCAAGCGCGAAAGCCGATCCGACCAGCAGGTCCGCTCCCTCGGCAATCCGCAGCAGCCGATCGGTGCTGTCGGCAAGCGGCGGCAACAGCACATGGTCGATCAAAAAATGGGTATCGTCGATGACCTGGCGAACGATCATCTCGTCATCAAGACCGGTGGCGCGACCCACTTCTTCGAATGTCGGCAACAGCGCTTCGGCTTTCACGCCTGCTGCGCGGCATTTGTCGACATGGTCCTGTGGCACGGCGAGGACCGGCGATACCCCGCGCGCCTTGAGCGCAAGGGCGATGGCGATGAAAGGGTGAAGGTCGCCCAGCGAGCCAATCGTGGCCAGGACGATCTTCGGCGTCTTCACCCGCGGCCCCGATCGTACGCGCCGACCACCGCGCTAGTTCTTCAACCGCCAGCCGCCCTTGAGCAGCGCGTAGCAAAGCAGCCCGAGCGCCACGTCGATCGTCAGGATCACGATGCTGCCGATCCAGATCGGCGAATCCGCGGTGCCGAGAAAGCCGTAGCGAAAGCCCGAGATGATGTAGAAGAACGGGTTGGCGTGACTGATCGCCTGGAATGTCGGCGCCAGCTTGTCGACCGAATAGAAGGTGCCCGACAACAAGGTCAGCGGGCCGACGACGAAATTGGTCACCGCTGCGGCATGATCGAACTTTTCCGCCCAGATCGAGGTCAGCACGCCAAGCAGGGCGAGGAAGGTCGCGCCGAGCAGGCCGAACCACAGGATCGCGATGGGGTGATGCGGGAAGACATGCACGCCGGGCCAGACCAGCATCGCCAGCCACACCGCAAAGCCGACGCAAAAGGCGCGCGTTACCGCCCCGCCGACCAGCGCCGCGAGCAATTCGGCAGTCGACAGCGGCGGCATCAGATAATCGACGATCGTGCCCTGGATCTTGCCCACCAGCAGCGAGAAGCTGGCATTGGCGAACGCATTGGTCAGCATGCCCATCACGATCAGGCCGGGGGCGAGAAAATCGGCAAAGGCGACCTGGGTTCCGCCGACATGGACTGCGCTGCGGCCGCCCATCGCGACGGTGAAAACGATCAGATACAGCAAGGTTTGGATCGCCGGCGCCCAGATCGTCTGGAGCTGCACCTTGAAGAATCGGCGCACCTCCTTGATATAGAGGGTTCGAAGACCGCCCCAATTGACATTCCGGATGACAGGAACGCCTGGGGCGTTAACAACCGCCGATTGAATATGACTGGTTTCTGGGCCGAATGGGGGCTGGCTGCTCATGGCGAACGCGCTAATGACTGCCGCCGCTGCCCGCAAGCCAGTTGGCAAGATTTGAGGATTTGAGATGAGCTGGACCGACGAGCGTATCGATACGCTGAGGAAGATGTGGGAATCGGGCAGCACGGCGAGCCAGATCGCCGAAGAGCTGGGCGGCGTCAGCCGTAATGCGGTGATCGGCAAGGCGCATCGCCTTGGCCTGCAATCGCGCCCCTCGCCGGTAAAGGCCAATGAGCCCGATGCGAAAGCGGCTGCTGCCGCACCGGCCGCGCCCAAGCCTGCACCGCCCCCTCCCGCGCCCAAGCCGCCGGTCGAGCGAGTCGCAGCGCCTCCGCCCCCGCCTGCCCCCGCGCCAGTGGTGATTGCCGACGACGAAGACGAGGATGACGATGGCGAAGACGTCGCCGTTGCGCGGCCTGTCGCGGCGCCGCAGCCGATCATGCGCTCGGTCGGCCCCGGCGGCTTTCTTCGCCAGGCGCCCGGCGAGCAGCAGGCACCGATCACCCCCGCCCCGCCCCGCCGTCTGGTTCCGGCCAAGCCGTCTGCCGATATGGCAGGCAAGACCACCCTGCTCGATCTCAACGACAAGATCTGCAAATGGCCGCTCGGCCATCCGGGCGAGCCCGATTTCCATTTCTGCGGCGAGAAGGTGAACCCGGGCTTCCCATATTGCGTGGCGCATTGCGGTCATGCCTATCAGGCGCAGTTGCCGCGCCGCGACCGCCGTCCTCCGCCACCGCTGCCGTTCGGCGGCGTGCGCGCACGCTAAGCTGCTGATTCCGGGACCGCTAATACGCGGATTGCGGATTTGGGGTTCGGAACGGAGTTATCCTCTTGCTCAAGGGTGAGAGGATAACGAAGGCGTACGGATTGGACCGCTGGTTCCGGTCCGGACGCCCTTCACTCAGGTTCGCCACTACTTCGTAAGGCACTATTTCGCGCGCTCCCGAAGCGCCCGGGCCGCCCCAAGCCGCTACCCGTCTTCTGCTAGGGGAGGTGGGAAATGCGTAATTTACGCAACTCAGCTCCCTCAACCCTTTTCTCAACGGCAACCTCAGCGGACCATTATCCCTTTGTAACACAGGGATAATTGGGAATGACCTTCGCTCGCCTGCTTCGCGCCAAACGCGGCACTTCGGTCGTGGAGTTCGCGTTGATCCTGCCGCTGTTCGCCTGCATGCTGTACGGCATCCTTGGCTATGGCCAGTATTTCCTGCTCGCGCACAGTGTTCAGCAGCTGGCCAATGATGCCGCCCGTGCGACGGTTGCCGGGATGACCGCCACCGAACGGCAGACGCTCGCGTCGGCCAGTGTCGCAGCCTCGCTGCCCTCGCTGCCTCAATTGCGCGCCAATCGGATCACCACCACCACCACCGAAACTGGGCAGGTCGTCACCGTAAGTGTGCGGTTCGATGCCAGCACGGTGCCAATGTTCCGCAATACCATGATCCCGATGCCGGATCCGATGATCGAACGGCGCGCGGTCATTCGTCCGGGAGGGGTCTCATGAAAAATCTTGCTATGAAACGGCTTGTTCGCGACCAGAGCGGCGGGGTCGGCATGATCGCCGCCGCAGCCCTGCCGATGATCCTCGGCTTTGCCGCGTTCGCGGTCGATATCGGATCGGCCACGCTGGAAACACGCCGGTTGCAGGGGCTGGCCGATGCCGCCGCTCTGGCCGCCGCCGCCGACCCGCAACAGGCCCAGGCGCTTGCCCAGGCATCGGTGGCGGAAAGCGGCTGGCCGCGTGCGGTCACCGTGGTTGCGACACGCGGCGATTATACCCGCGACGCGGCCGTCGCGCCCGGTGCGCGGTTCACCCCCAGCAGCAGCGCGACCGATGCGGTTCGCGTATCGCTGCAGACGCCATCGCCAACCTATTTCGCGCGCATCTTCGGGCAACGTTCGATCCCGATCGCACGCACTGCAACCGCAGCGCGCGAGCGGCTTGCCGCGTTCAGCGTCGGCAGCCGCCTCGCCGCGCTCAATGGCGGCCTGCTCAATTCCTATCTGTCGGCTCTGACCGGCAGCAGCCTGTCGCTGTCGGTGATGGATTACAACTCGCTGGCCGGCGCCGATGTCGACCTGTTCGCGACACTCGACGCGTTGCGCACGACCGCCAGCCTCAATGCGCTGACCTATCAGGACGTACTCGACGCACGCGTCACCCGCTCGCAGCTCCTCAATGCACTCGCCAATGCGCTCGACGGCAGCAACGCCAGCGCGGCCGGCGCGATGCGCACCATGGCGACACAGGTGTCGGGGGGCAGCATCTCGCTCAACACGCTGATCGATCCAGGCACATTCGGTAGCCAGGCGTCGGGCGGCCGCGGTCTCGTCAAGGTCAACAGCATGGCCTTTGTCAGCACGGTTCTGCAGCTTGCTGCGCCCAGCCGCCAGGTCGCGCTTGATCTCGGCGCGAGCGTGGCCGGGTTGGTTTCGACCAAGGTGTGGATCGCGATCGGCGAACGGCCGGCGCAATCGCCCTGGATCGCGATCAGCGACAATGGTACGCCGATCATCCGCACCGCACAGGCTCGCATCTATACCGAGGTGCAGGTGGGCAACCTCTCGCTGCCTGTTGTCGGCAACTTGGTCGCCATCAAATTACCGCTGTTCGTCGAGCTGGCCAGTGCGGAGGCGCGGCTGAGCGGCATAGATTGTTCGACTCAGGCGAGCCGCGGGGTGACGATCGAAGCCAAGCCCAACCCCGGCCAGGCCGCGATCGCAGCCGTCAACAACACCAGTCAGCTGGCCGATTTCCAGCATCCCGTGACGCTGAGCAATGCCAAGATCGTCGATACGCTGCTGATCGACGTCGAGGGCCGGGCCGGTCTCAACCTCGGTCAGTCGGAGCCCTGGCAGACATTGCGCTTCGACAATGCCGCGATCACCGCCGCCACCCCGAAAACCGTATCGAGCGGCAGCGCAGTGCAAAGTGTCGCCGCCTCATTGGTCAGCAATGTGGATCTGACCCCGGTCATCATCGGCTTGCCGCTCCCGCTCGGCGGATTATTGTCGGCGGTGGGCTCTCAGCTCACCATCCTCGCACCCTTGGTCGACGGGTTGCTCAACACGGTCACCGGCGCACTTGGTGTCCATTATGGCCAGGCCGATGTCCGGGTGACCGGCATGCGCTGCGGCATGGCGAGCCTGGTCGCCTGACGAAAAACGGCCGCCCGCGCACGCGGGCGGCCGTTTTCCCCATTTCTACCCGGCGTTAGAAGCGGAACTGCGCCGTGGCGCGGACGCTGTGCCAGCGGAACTGGTCGCCGCTGCGCGCGAAGTCGGTTCCGGTGGCGTTGGGTGCAAGGATGAACGGGTTGGTGGCAGGCGCCGAACCGGCACCGGCGCGGACCCGGTAATCATCGTCCTTGTACTGATTGTAGAGATATTCGAGGCCGATCGAGAAATGCTGGCCGAGCTTCTGCTCGATACCACCACCCGCGACATAGCCCCAGCTGCTGTTCTTGCCGCGCTCAGTGAAGCTGTTCACGGCATTGCTGGTGGTGAAGCTGTGGTCGAGCTTGGCATAAGCCGGGCCACCGGTCGCATAGAACAGGGTCGTGTTGGCGGCATAGCCGAGACGCAGGCGGACATTGGCGTTGTAGTCGACTTCGCGCGTCATCGTATAGCTGGCGGGCGTCGTGCTGAACGCCGAGACGCTGTCGCGAATCTGGCTCTTGCCGAATTCGCCGACCAGGCCGGCGACGATGTTGCCGAACTGCTTGTCGAAGCCGATCCGCGCCGAATAGCTGATATTGTCCTTGTCGTTGCGGCAGGCGAGATTGGCGGTCGAAGTCGCGGCGCCGCCGCAATATCCCGGCGAGAAGGCATTGGCGCCACCCGAGGTGACGACCGGGTCGCCGAATTTGCCGTCGAGATTGCGGTCGAACAGGATCGTTTCATTGCCGTCATTGGGCTGGGCGTCGAAGCCGATCGTCCCGCCGACATAGACGCCGTCGAACGGCGCCTTTTCGGTATCCTGGGCAAAGGCCGGGGCGGCGACCGCGAGAGCGGCAGTGCCGGCGGCAAGGGTAAGCATGTACAGGCTGCGCATCGTGTTACTCCAAATGGTGCGTTAGCGAAGGCAGGAACGTTCGCAGTTGCAACATGGACGCGCAGTTCGTCTCATTGACGGGAGAGTGTGACAAACCAGTCACAGCACCGGCTCGCGCTTGCCCGACTGACTCCTGCTCTCCTATAGCGGGGGCATGGCCGATGATCTGTTCGCTTCCTCCACTCCCGCCGGGTCCGATTACAACGCTTCGTCGATCGAGGTCCTGGAAGGCCTTGAACCCGTTCGTCGCCGTCCCGGCATGTATATCGGCGGGACCGACGAACGCGCGCTGCACCACCTCGCCGCCGAAGTGCTCGACAATGCGATGGACGAGGCGGTCGCGGGGCACGCGACGCGGATCGAAATCACGCTCGAACCCGGCAACCGGCTGACGATCGTCGACAATGGCCGCGGCATGCCGGTCGACCCGCATCCGAAGTTCCCGGACAAATCGGCGCTCGAGGTGATCATGTCGATGCTGCACTCGGGCGGCAAGTTCGACGGCAAGGCCTATGCGACATCGGGCGGCCTGCACGGCGTCGGCGTCAGCGTGGTCAATGCGCTGTCGTCCGACACGACGATCGAAGTGGCGCGCAACAAGACCATCTACCGCCAGCGTTTCTCGCGCGGCGTGACGCTCGGCCCGCTCGAAGCGCTCGGGCCAACCCCCAACCGGCGTGGCACCTCGGTCAGTTTCGTGCCCGACGAGGAGATTTTCGGGCCGGAGATGCACTTCAAGCCGGCGCGCCTGCACAAGCTCGCACGCTCCAAGGCCTATCTGTTCGCCGGGGTCGAGATCCGCTGGAAATGCGCGCCCGAGCTGATCACGGATGACACCCCGCCAGAGGCGGTGTTCCAGTTCCCCGGCGGCCTCGCCGACCATCTGCGCGAGCAGGTCGGCACGCGCGAATGCGCCACCGCCGACTTCTTCACCGGCACGCAGGACTTTCCGAACGAGCAGGGTCGCGTCGAATGGGCGGTCGCCTGGCCGCTGTGGAGCGACGGCTCCTATAGCTGGTATTGCAACACCATCCCCACTCCCGATGGCGGCACGCACGAGGCGGGCCTGCGCGCGGCGCTGGTGCGCGGCATTCGCGGTTTCGGCGATCTGGTCGGCCAGAAGAAAGCCAAGGACATCACCGCCGACGACGTGATGGTCGGGTGCGAGCTGATGCTCTCTGTGTTCATCCGCGAACCGCAATTCCAGAGCCAGACCAAGGACCGGCTGACCTCGCCCGAGGCGACAATGCTGGTCGAAAAAGCGGTGCGCGATCATTTCGACCATTATCTCAGCCGCAACATGGAACGCGGCAAGGCGCTGCTTGGCTATGTGCTGGAGCGGATGGACGACCGGCTGCGCCGCAAGGCGGAGCGCGAGGTCAAGCGCAAGACCGCGACCTCCGCGCGCAAGCTGCGCCTGCCGGGCAAGCTGACCGACTGTTCGTCGGATGACCCCAAGGGCACCGAACTCTTCATCGTCGAGGGCGATTCGGCCGGCGGATCGGCCAAGCAGGCGCGCGATCGCAAGACCCAGGCGATCCTGCCGATCCGTGGCAAGATCCTCAATGTCGCCTCCGCGACCTCGGCCAAGATCGGCGCCAACCAGGAAATCGCCGACCTGATCCAGGCGCTCGGTTGTGGCACGCGCAAGGACTGCCTGCCCGACAATCTGCGCTACGAACGCATCGTCATCATGACCGACGCCGATGTCGACGGTGCGCATATCGCGACCTTGCTGATGACCTTCTTCTTCCAGGAAATGCCCGAGCTGGTGCGGCGCGGGCACCTCTATCTCGCTCAGCCGCCGCTCTATCGCCTGACCGCCGGCACCAAGTCGCTTTATGCGATGGACGATGCGCACCGTGCGGAGATCGAGGCCGGCGCCTTCAAGAACAAGAAGGTCGATGTCGCGCGCTTCAAGGGGCTTGGCGAGATGAACCCGATGCAGCTGCGCGAAACCACGATGGACCCGAAGACGCGCTCGATGCTGCGTATCACCCTGCCGCAGGAATATGAGGAGCGCGCGGTGGTCAAGGATCTGGTCGACCGGCTGATGGGCAACAACCCTGCGCACCGCTTCGCTTTCATCCAGGAAAATGCCGCTCGGATCGAGGAAGATGCGATCGACGCCTGATCGTGCCAATCCTGTTCGCCTCACGCGACAGTGTTCCGGCAATCGTTCCGGATAAAACCGTGCGCCTGACGGAGCCGATATGCGTTTGCTGCTTGCCCTGTTCGCCACCTTGCTCGTGCCCATTGTCGCGACCGCGCAGACGCCGCCGGCAGCATCCGTGAAGGCCGCCCCTGAACTCGAGGCAAGGATCGCCGAGCTTCCCACGCTGCTCATGGGTGGAGGCGATTATAACGCCAGTTTCTCGGCCGCCTTCCGAACCGCGGTTCCGAAAGAGACGTTTGCGACAATCGGCACGCAGCTCTCCACATCGGATGGCAAGGTTACGGGGATCGAGCGCATCACGCCGGCCAGCGCGTGGAGCGCGGTCGTACTGGTCGGTTATGAGCGCGGCATCGCGACGATGCAGATCGTGGCCGATCCGGCGCCACCACACCAGATCACCGGCCTGCTCATTACCGGCATGTCCGCACGCGAAGCGACGCTGGGTGCCGTGATCGACACGCTGGCGAAACTGCCCGGGGTGACCGGGTTCGCCTTTGCCAGGCTCGACGCGGCCGGTCCGGTCATGCTGCAGTCGCGCGCGCCGGACCGTGGCTTGGCAATCGGATCGGAATTCAAGCTGGTGATTCTCGCCGAACTGGTCCGCTCGATCTCGGCCGGCGAGCGGCGCTGGGAGGACGAGATCACGCTGGCTGGCACCGGGTTGCCCGGCGGCGCCTATATGTCGAGCCCCGCCGGGACCAAGGTCTCGCTCTATGACCTGGCGGAAAAGATGATCTCGGTCAGCGACAACAGCGCGACCGATATCCTGCTCAAGCTCGCCGGTCGCGCAAAGGTCGAAGCGATGCTCGGCACGGTCGGCATCGCCGATCCCGCGGGCATGCGGCCGTTTCTGTCGACGCTCGAGCTCTTCAAGCTCAAGGGCGCATCAGGCGGTGCGCTCGGCGAGCGCTGGGCCGGCCTTGACGAGGCGGGGCGACGCGCGCTGCTCGACGGCGACGTCGCGAGGCTGCCGGTGTCCGCCATCAATCCGGCATTGTTTGCGAGCGGCAAGCCAATCCGCGTCGGCAGCATCGAATGGTTCGCATCCCCCGCCGACATGGTTCGGGTGATGGACTGGCTGCGCCGCCACACGGAGAGCGGCCCGGCCGCTCGCGCACGGGAAATCCTGGCGAAGAATTCGGGTGTCGGCGCAGGCCCGGCGGGGCGCTGGCAGTATCTCGGCTTCAAGGGTGGCTCGGAACCGGGGGTCATCGCCATGACCTTTCTGCTGCAGGGCAAGGATGGCCACTGGTATGCCATGTCGGGAAGCTGGAACGACGTTGCCGCACCGGTCGACGAGGGCCGCTTCGCCGGACTGATGGCGCGCGCGGTGGAGCTGGCGGCGGGGAGCTAACATGCCGTGTACTGAATCCGGTCCACCCGCGCCAAGCGCAGGCCATCAGGCGTATTAAATGCTTGATATATAACTGCTTTATTGACGCATCGTCGAGGCGATGGCGGAGAGATATTTTACACGACCGGTGTAACATATCTCCGGCAGTCCACGCCTGAGCAAACCCGCCGCACGAGCGTCGAAACAGCTCGGCCCGGGCTATTCTCCACTCATTCGCCGTTGATGATAACGCAGGCGCACGACAATCCCCGCCAGCATGTGCAGCACGCCGAGGATGATGAACACCAGCGGCAGGATCGACGGCAGCGCCGGCATCGAAAAATGCCGGAACAGCACCAGCGCCAGGCCCACCAGCATAAGAATCACGCCCATATAACGGATCGGCCGCGCAATGCCGCGCAACTCCGCGCGATAGGTTGCGCGTCCTTCGGGCGTGGCCAGATCAGGCGGCGGGATCACGCGGCCTTCCACTCGTCGCGCAACAATCCCCAGATGAAGCTGTCGCGCACGCCGATATGCGTCTCCCATTCGCCGCGCAGCCGCGCCTCGCGGGTGAAGCCGAGCCGCTCGAGCAGGGCGTTCGACGCGACATTGTCGGGATCGGTATCGGCAAAGACCCGGCGATTACCTTCTTCCACGAACAGCAGGTCGAGCAGACGCGTCACCGCTTCATGCGCATAGCCCTGCCCCCAGGCGCTGCGCACAAGCATGTAACCGATCTCCACCACGCCGGTGCGGCGCTTGCCTGCGGCGATGGTGCCGATCGCCCGGTCGTCGCCCTTCAGCGTGATCGCCCAGCCGCGCCAGTCCCCGCCCTCCAGCATCGGCAGCAGATAATTGCGCGTTTCCTCGACGCTCACATGCGGAGCGCTCGACCACCATTGCATCAGCTCGGCATCGCGATACGCCTCGAACAGCGCCTCGGCATCCTCGATCCGCTGCGGCCGCATGACCAGCCGCTCGCTTTCAAACCACTGCACGTCGGTCATGTCAGGACGACATCCGATCGTCGAAGCCATCGTTGAACTGCTTGATCTCGTCGATCATTGCCGGACGGGCGCAATAATCGACCTCGAACGCCGTCAGCGGGGCAGCCGGTGGATCATCGGCCTCGCGCTTGATGCCCGGCTCGAGGCAGCGCTCCGCCGCCGCATGATTACCCATCATGTCGATTGGCGCGCGCGATGCGTCGCTGCGCCCGATCGGCCCGGCCAGCCTGGTCAGGAAATCCGTCAGGCCCTTGCGGTTGTCGATCGCATCCTGATCGCTGCCGCCCATATCCGGGGCGATGATGATCGCGGCGCGAAGCGCCTCGGCGCCCGCGAAATCGCCAATCTCCCGCAGGGCGTTGGCGGCACGCGCACGCAGTGAGACCGAGTCGACACTGTTCGCGACCGGCATGGCGCGAACCTGCGCGACAAAAGTTTCGGCATAGCGCCGCGCCTGCGCACTTGTCGGATCGGCGTTCTTCGCTTCCCAGGTCGCAGCGAGCAGCTGCCACGGCGCATCCTCATCACCGAGCCGGCTCGCCAGCCACCAGGCGAGATAATGCGGCGTCTCCGATTGGCGCAGCGCCTGATATTCGTCGTCCGCTACCAGCGGTTGGAGACGCTTGACCGTCGCCGCATCGAAGTCCCGGTACATGACCAGGCCGTTTTTCGGGCATTGCGGCAGCAATCCAGGGTTGGGCCCGGTGCCGAGCCTCATGCCGTCCGGCAATTGTCCCCAGCTCGTGGCGCTCATCTGCTCGGCGAATTCGAATTTCTCGCCACCGATCGGGCAGGTCTTGGTCACTTGCGCGAAGGTGCTCGCCGAGGCGGGCAGCGCGGCGACGAGGCACAAAGGCGCGAGAAGCGCGGCAAGGCGCCTCGCGGCGCTCACGCGGTCAGCGCTTCCACCAGCGCCTTGACCTTTTTCTGCCGCCATTGCGGCAGCGGCGCGACCAGCCAGTAACCGAGCCGGTAAGGCTTGGGGTCGCCGATCGCGACCACGCGTCCCGCCGCGATATCGGCGGCTGCGAGCAGTTCGGGCACGGTCGCCCGGCCCAGTCCTTGGGCCGCGGCATCGAGCGCGAGCCCGGCATCCCCGACCCGCACCAGCGATGTTGCGGGATCATTGACGCAGCCCGGCCACGAAATACGCGTATCGATGCCGCCGCCCGGGCGCTCGATCGTGATCATGCCTTCGGACTCGATCGCTTCACCCTCATGCTCGCCCGGGCCGTCACCCCAGCGGATCGCCAGATCGAGATTGGCTTCGGTGAAATCGACATCCTCGTCCGCCGACACCAGCACGAAGCGCAACTCGCCATCGCTGCGCGCAATCTCGGCGAGACGCGGCATCAGCCATTTCTCGGTCAGGTCGCGCGGCGCGGCGATGGTCAACGACTTGGAGGTCTGCCCCGCTTGCATGGCACGCACCGCTTCCTCGAACTGCAGGAAGCCGTGACGCAACGCCGCCAGCCCCGCCTCGCCCTCAGGCGTGAGCTCAAGCCCCTTGGTGGTGCGGCGGAACAGCACCACGCCCAGCGTGTCCTCCAACGCGCGAATCTGCTGCCCGACCGCGGCGGGCGTGACAGCAAGTTCATCGGCGGCGCGGGTGAAGGACAAATGGCGCGCCGCCGCGTCGAGCACGCGCAGGCCATTGAGCGGGAGGTGCGTCCGCTTCATGCCCCCACCGCCGGCGCGAGCAGCGCGAATTTGGGGATGTCGACATCGAACCCCGATCCGTCCTCGCCGATCATATGATAGCTGCCCTGCATCGAGCCCGTGGGGGTCGCCAGCGGGCAACCCGAGACATAGTCGAAGCTCCCGCCCGGCGCGATCAGCGGCTGTTCGCCGACCACACCCTCGCCCTCGACCGAATGGCGCGCGCCACGCCCATCGGTGATGACCCAGTGGCGGGTGAGCAGCTGCACCGCCTGCTCGCCTTCATTCTCGATACGGATATGATACGCCCAGAACCAGCGGCCGCGCTGCGGTTCGGATTGTTCGGGCAGATAGCTGACCGAAACCCGCACAACGACGCCGCGGGTTTCCGCGACATTGGGGAACAGTGCCTTCATGCCCGACAGGCCGGTCACAACCCGACTGCCCTGAGCGCCTGATCGAGATCGTCGATCACGTCCTGCGGATCTTCCAGGCCGACATTGAGGCGCAGCAGATTCTCGGTCACGCCCATCTCGATCCGCTTGTCCTCGGCAACGCCGGAATGGGTGGTCGAGGAGGGATGAGTCATCAGCGACCGTGAATCGCCGATATTGTTCGAAATGTCGATCAGCGCCAGGGCGTCGAGCAGGCCGTGCGCCTGTTTGCGCCCGCCCTCGACCTCGAACGCGAAGATCGGCCCGCAGGCGTCCATCTGGCTCATCGCCAGATTATGCTGCGGATGGCTGGCCAGGCCGGGATGGAGGATGCGCGGTACGCGCTTTTCGATGAACGAGCCCACCTTCAACGCATTCTCGCTCTGGCGGCGGATACGCAGATCGAGCGTTTCGAGCCCCTTCAGCACCACCCAGGCATTGAACGCGCTGAGCGTCGGCCCGGTATTGCGGGTGAAGGGCAGCAGCGTGTTGTTGATGAAATCCTCGGTTCCGCACACTGCGCCGGCGAGCACACGGCCTTGCCCGTCCATCATCTTGGTCGCGCTATAGGCCGTCACGTCGGCGCCGAATTCGAGCGGCCGCTGCAGCGCCGGTGTCGCGAAGGCATTGTCGACCACGCTGACGATGCCGTGCCTGCGCGCGATGTCGCACACCGCCTTCAGATCGACCACGTCCATCGTCGGATTGGCCGGGGTCTCGAAGAAGAAGACTTTGGTATTGGGCTTCACCGCATCGGCGAACTGTTGCGGATCGCGGGCGTCGACGATCGTCACCTCGATGCCGAATTTCGGCAGCAGCGTGTCGGTCAGCCAGCGGCATGATCCGAATGCGGCGCGGCCCGCGACCAGATGGTCGCCGGTCTGCAACTGGCACAGCAGCACGGCGGTCATCGCTGCCATGCCCGTGGCCATCGACCGGCATGCTTCGGCGCCTTCGAGCAGCGCGATTCGATGTTCGAGCATCTCGACCGTCGGGTTCTGCAGTCGCGAATAGGTCATGCCGACCTGTTCGCCGGCAAACCGCGCGGCAGCATCGGCGGCGCAGTCATAGGCATAGCCCGACGTCAGGAAGAGCGCTTCCGACGTCTCGCCGAATTCCGAGCGGGCGGTGCCGCCACGGATCGCCTGAGTCGCTGGGCGCCAGGTGCGGGTGATGTCGCGATTTTGTCCGGTACGGCGTTTCATGGCGCCGCTTTGCCGGGTGGGGTCACCTCTCGTCAATGCCCTCAGGCCAACAGGCGTGTCGGCGTCCCTTGAAAGCCGGTCGCGAAGAAGGGATAGCGATGCGCGATGCAGACCGCCGCCACCCCGCCCCGCCCGACGCTGATCGCCAGCGGAATCGGTGCGGCGGCACAGTTTCTCTTCACGCTGAATCTGACCCGCCCAACGAAGGTCGTGTTCGACGAGACGCATTATGTCCCGGCCGCGCGCGTGCTGATGAAGCTCGCCTATCCGACCAACACCGAGCATCCGCTGCTCGGCAAGGCGCTGATCGCGACAGGCATGACATTGTTCGGCGACAATGCGCTGGGCTGGCGGATCATGTCGACGATCGCAGCGACAGCGATCGTGATCGGCGTGTTCGCGATCCTGTGGATGTTGTTCCACCGCACCCGCACGGCAATGTTCGGCGCGCTGTTCGTGATCTTCAACTTCACCGTCTTCATCCAGGCGCGGATCGGGATGCTCGACGGTTTCATGGCGGCGTTCGTCATCCTGGCGATCGTCGCGCTGCTGCGCGCAATGCGCAGCCCGCCCGGCAAGGTGATGCGCCGCTGGGTGCTGGGCAGCGTGCTGCTCGGCCTGGCGGTCGCGACCAAATGGACTGCGGCGCCGTTCGTCGCCTATGCCGCGATCGCCTTTCTGGTGATGCGCCGGCGCGATGCGGCGGCCTGGCCGGGGCTGCGCCCGATCCCTGCCCTGCTGATCCTCGGGACGGTGAGCATCGCGACCTATTTCCTGACCTTCGCGCCGGCCTTTTTCTATGCCCAGGAACCGCTGACGCTGGGCCAGCTGATCCCGTTCCAGCTTCACATGTATGCGCAACAGACTCAGGTCCTGCCGTCTCACCCCTATCAGTCGAGCTGGTGGAGCTGGCCGCTGATGATCCGGCCGATCTGGTATCTCTACGAAAAGGTCGATGGCGCGGTGCGCGGCATCCTGTTGCTCGGCAACCCGGCGATCCTGTGGGGCGGACTGGTGGCCGTCGCGGCTTGTCTGGTCATCGGCATCCGCCGGCGATCGCTCAAATTCCTCGGCATCGCCGGCTTGTGGATCGGGTCCTATGCGATCTGGGCGGTCATCCCCAAATCACTGGGTTTCTTCTATTATTATTACTTGCCGAGCATTTTCCTGTGCATCGCACTGGCCGCGCTGATCGATCACCGACGCGGCAAATGGCGCCATTGGGACTGGGCCTATCTCGCACTGGTCACGCTGCTCTTCGTGATGTTCTACCCGATCATCTCGGCCGCGGCATTGCCCAACGACCAGGCATTCCTGCACTGGATGTGGTTGCGGAGCTGGCCCTAACCTGCTCCTCCCCGTTCCGGGGAGGAACGAAAGTTAATAGCGCCCCCAGGTAAATCTCGACGAAAGCGCATAGTTCCACACCGCGCTGACCAGGATTCCCGACAGCGCCGAAAAGGCCCAGGTGTCCGCCCGCGCATCGTAAAGGAACGCAGCGACGCCGACATTGGCGACCGCGCCGACCGAGCAGACGATGCAGAAGGTCACCCAGCCGTCGAACAATTCCTTTGCTCCCTTCAGCCGGCTGTCGCGATAGGTCAGCGCGTTGTTGAGGAAGAAATTGAACGTCATTGCCGCGATCGTCGCAACGATCGTCGCGCCGATGAAGCTCATGCCCAGTTCCTTGAACAATATGCCGAGGAACAGGAAATGCACACCGGCGCCAAGCGCGCCGATGGCGGAGAACATCGCGAACCGCACCGGAACGACGCGCCCGAACATCCGGTCGTAGATGGCGATGAGATATTCCATTGCGACGACATGATCGAGCTTGCTCTCGCCTTCGGTGCGCACGCGGAAGGTGTAGGGAAGCTCGAGGAATTTGAGCGGCTTGGGGCTGCCGGTCATCAGGTCGAGCAGGATCTTGAAGCCGATCGCATTGAGATGCGGCGACAGTTCGCGCACGATCTGGGTGCGGATCATGAAGAAACCGCTCATCGGGTCGCTCAGATCGGCCTTCAGGACTCGCCGCGAAAGCTTTGTGGCGAACGCCGATTTCGCCACCCGGTCACGATCCCAGTCGCCGGTGCAGCCACCATCGACGAAGCGCGACCCGATCACCACGTCGAGCGCTTCGTCCGCCTGCAGCGCATCGAGCATCTTGGGCAGGATGGTTTCGTCATGCTGCAGATCGCCGTCGATCACCGCGACCACCGGGGCCGCGGTCGCGCACATGCCCTCGATACAGGCCGAGGACAGGCCGCGCCGGCCGATCCGCTGGATCACCCGCACACGCCGGTCTAACCGCGCGATCTCGCGCGCCGCCTGCGCCGTGCCGTCGGGACTGTCGTCATCGACGAAGATCGCTTCCCAGTTGCGGCCCTGCAGCGCCGCGTCGAGCTTCGCGACCAGAGTCGGCACATTGCCGATCTCGTTGAAGGTCGGAATGACGACCGCCAGTTCGAGCAGATCCTTCACGCGCCGGCCTTCAATTCAGCGCCGCGAGCACCGCGTCGCCCATCGCCCGGGTCGACAGCGTGCCGCCCAGGTCGAGCGTCCGCGCGCCGGCGACCAGTGCAGCGGAAACCGCCGCCTCGATCCGCTGCGCTGCCGCCTCCTGGTCCAGCGAATGCCGCAACAGCATCGCGGCCGACAGGATCGTCGCACAGGGGTTGGCCTTGCCTTGCCCGGCAATGTCCGGAGCCGAGCCGTGAATGGGTTCATACATGCCGTTTTCGCCGCTCCATGCCCGCAAGGAGGCCGAGGGCAGCATGCCGATCGACCCGGCGCACATGCTCGCTTGATCCGACAGGATGTCGCCGAACAGATTGCCCGTGAGTATGACGTCGAACTGGCCCGGATTCCGTACAAGCTGCATCGCCGCGTTGTCGACATACATATGGGTCAGCGTCACTTCGGGGTAGTCGGCCGCGACCTCATTGACGACATCGCGCCACAATTGCGACGTTTCCAGCACATTGGCCTTGTCGACCGAGCACAGGATTCGTTCGCGCCGCTTCGCCATCTCGAACGCGACGATCGCGATCCGCCGCACCTCGTCCTCGGCATAGGACATCCGATCATAGCCCTCGCGTCGGCCATCGCTGGTGATATGCCGGGCCTTTTCGCCAAAATACACGTCACCGGTCAGCTCGCGCACGATCACCATGTCGATCTCTGCGGCAATTTCGGGGCGAAGCGTGGACGCGTCCTCCAGGCCGGGGAAGAGCGTTGCCGGCCGTAGATTGGCGAACAGCCCCAGTTCCTTGCGCAGGGCGAGAAGCGCCTGTTCGGGACGCAGCGGCCGCTCCAGCGTGTCGCATGTCGGATCGCCGACCGCGCCGAACAGAATCGCATCGGCGCGCTTCGCCAATGCCAGTGTTTCCGGCGGCAACGGATGCCCGGTTGCATGATAGGCCGCGCCGCCCACCAGTGCCTCTTCGAAGCTCAGATCGAGATCCAGCGCTTCGAGCACGCGGCGCGCTTCGGCGACGACTTCGGGACCGATCCCGTCTCCGGGCAGCAAGGCAATGAGCATGGCGTCTTCCGCTAGGTTGGCGCCGCGGCAATGCCCGCCCCCGGTCGCTCACGCAACCGCCCTTTTGAGCCTTTCCACCAGCCGGGCTCGCGCAGCGAGCGTGTCGGCACGACGATCGGTCAGGATATCCACCTCCAGCGCCTCGCCGGTGATGCGCAGCGCGGCAAGGATATCGCTCCAGCCCGCTTCTCCCCCGCTGCGCAGGATGGCGGGCAGATCGTCAAGCTCGAGACCATAACCAAGCTCAGCCAGCAGCAGCAGCTCATAGCGCGCCAGCGCCAGCGCCCAGCCGCGCGCGGCAGGCGCTGCCTCGATCGCACCGATCACCCCATCGAGCGCGGCATAGAGGCGCGGATAGGGCTGCGCTTCGGGCAGCGCGGTCGCGGTCAGCACCGTCACCCATTCGAGCGCGGCAGCGGGCAATGGCTCGGCATAAAGCGGTGCGCGGCTGTGGATCAGCTCGACGGTCAGTCCGGCAAGCTGATCGTCGGTCCGTGCCCGCCATTCACCAAGGACCAGATTGGCCGGCTGCAGGATCGGGCGAATGCGCCGCGACTTGCCGCCACGGACATAGCCGGGCTGCAATCCATGTTCCGCGGTTAGCGCCCGCACCACCGCACCATGTTCGCCGTGCTGGCGAACGGCGAGGATCAGGGCTTCGGCGCGGAGATGCATGGATGGGGTGTAGCCGGGGATGCGCGCGACTTCACCCCATCGCTTTCATGGGCGGCCATGCAGATGCTTGACGGTTTTCTCTATATATGTAGAGTTATGATGCAATGCGACACCGTAAACCTTCCCGCCAGACACTTGCCGTGTTGCAAGCCCTGCTGTCCCGTCCGGCCGATTGGCGGTACGGTTATGACCTGACAAAGGACATCGGCTTAAAATCGGGCACGCTCTATCCCGTGCTGATGCGGTTGGCGGATCAGGGGCTGCTTGAGTCCGAATGGCATGTGTCCGACCGTCCGGGTACGCCGGCACGGCATGCCTATCGCCTTACCCGGGCAGGCCTCGCCTTCGCGCACGCCAGCATCGATGCCGCTGCTGAGGCACGGCCCAGACACGGGATCGCCCCTGCATGACGCATCGCCTGGCTTTCACGCTGTGCCGGGTCGCTGGCCACATGCTCCCGGCCGCACGAAAGCCGTGGGCCGACGCGATGACCGCCGAGCTCGCGCACGCGGAAGATGACCGCGCGGCGCTGGCCTATGCCGGCGGCTGCCTGCTGGCCGCCCTGCACGAACGGATGTGCGATTTCGACACCCGATTTACCGCCGGCCTATGGTCGATCGCCATCGTCACGAGCCTGTTTGCCGTCGTTCAGTTCGCCTGCGCCGCGCATGGCATCCGCGCCCTTCTGGGTGCTCGCGACGGGATGAGCGAGGCCCTGCTGCATCATGGAGCGAGTCCCGCACTGATGGCGAGCTATGAAGCGGCTCGCCCGATCGTCATCGGCTGTTTCATCATCCTTGGCTGTACGCATCTCGCTGCAGCCTGGTTTCTAAGCCGCACACAGTTTCACCGGTTCCTCATCGCATGGTGCGCTGCGCTCCTTGTCGCCAGCGTTGCGGTGGCGATCCAGCTGTCGATCGTCTGGAGCATCGATGGCGTGCCGTCGGAATTCCATGCTCTGATCCTGCAGGCGGTGGTGCTGCCGGCGCTGCTCGCCTGGTCCCAGAGCCGGCACAAATATTCGGGGAGGATATGATGGCGAGATCCGTGAAGGCCATGCTTGCGTTTCTCGTCTTCTCCGGCCTTGCCGGTGTCAGCCAAGCTCGCACGCCGACATCGAAGGCCGAAGCGATCATCGCAGCGTCCAAACGCGCGACGGGCGGCACCGCATGGAATAAACCGCAAGGGTGCTTCGAACAGGGTACGCACGCAGATGGCGCAATCTCCTATCGGACGAGATTCAGGCTCTTCGGCTATGGGATGCGTATCGACAGCGAGCGCGGCGACACCAGCCGCTCGATGGGATTCAACGGGAAAGCAAGTTGGCTGGCTGCCGGTGATGGCAAGGTTGATGTCCGATCCGACCCGGCGTCCCTCCGCGAAGGCATCGTCACAAACTACCTCAGCATAAACGGGTTCTTCTTCCCCGATCGCTTCCCGGCCAGGTTCAAATATCTTCGCGAAGTACGGGAGGCCGGCAAGAGGCTTCATGTGATCGAGATCACGCCCCAGGGAGGTCGACCCTTCGAGGCCTGGTTCGACAGTCGCACCCACCTGATCCAGCGCGTGGTTGACCGCCACGGCGCGTCCCCGACCACGGTGGAGGCCGGCGACTATCGCAAGGTCGGCGACTTCACGATCGCCTTCAAACTGAATGTGCTGGGACGGGACGGCGCGGTGGCCGACAAAGGCACCGTGACATCGTTCCACTGCGGTCCGATTGAAAGCACCATTTTCGATCCGCCGCTTCCGCGTTGATCTGATAGCCCGGCGACACTGGAACGGCCACCATGCCTGCCGTGCGGACAAACGGCAAGATCCTTCTATTTTTAGATTAAGCATTTGATATAACAGTATTATACCATCCTCTCACAGAGGTGACGATGGAAAGGATATGCGACATTCCGGTGTCCCATATCTCCCCGCTCGTCCTTTGCGTCCTGTGCCGCCGATGCGTGAGATCCGACTTGGCCGCGCCAAGCCCCTTAGCCCATGGAGTCACCTCAGCCTCGCTGATACACTGCCTCCAGGCGATGGCCGTCAGGGTCGATGACAAAGGCTGCATAATAATGGTCGCCATAGTCGGGCCGCAGGCCCGGCGCGCCGTCATCGGTCCCGCCATGGGCGAGCGCGGCTACATGAAATTGATCGACCGCGTCCTCATCATCGGCGTCAAAGGCCAGATGAAACCCCTGATCCAGGCCGATAGCCTCTTTTGAGCGCTGCTTCAGCGCCAGACCCTCGGTATCCGGCCTTGGGCCATAGCCGACCGATTCATCGCCGGTGAAGACGCGTGAGCTGCCGAGGCACCGGAGTGCGGCATCGTAGAACAGGATCGACCGGGCCAAATCGGAAACGCCGATGGAGAGATGACTGATCAAGATGAAACTCCAGAATTGGCGGGCTCGCACCTTGTGCCTAATTCAACCGAACGATGACCGTAACCCCGGTCCGCCGGACACTAGGTCAACAGCCAGGCAAAGCTACGCGCGATGAAGGCCTGGCCGCCCGCTTCAATCGGGGCGGCATGGGCCATGAGCACCTTTTCCACCGGCCACTCCAGGATCCGGCGAAGGGCAGCACGCGCTGCGCTTCGGTTGGTGAACGCACCGCGGAATTTCCGCGGCACCGCCGGCTCGGGCGCTGTCATGAGATCGAGCCTCGCCACCAATGCCCTCCAGCCGGTGAACCATCCCGGCTCGAAATGCTGGATCAGATCGGTGAAGATCGCCGTGCGGCTATTCCGGTGGAAGAAAACCACTTCGGTGGTGATCGCATTGCCCCGAACGGCCACCTGATCGATTTCCCCCGACCATTCCGGCGCGGGATCATCATCGAGATCGGCATCGAAAACGATGTCCTTGCGCTGGTTGCGCAGTCCCGGCGGGGCGTAGAGCCTTGCATCGGGATAGGCCGCCTGCCAGTCGCCGATGAACAGATGATGCAGCGAGTTGGGCGCGACGATGTGGCGAACCGGCCCAAGCGCATCGACCGCCGCACGAAGCCCATCGGCAAGCGCGACCGGCGACCAGATGAACAGCGTGCCGTCGGACAGTCGGATGACGGCCATTCGCGTCGGATATCGGAAGCCCGCCACGGTTGCGATGGGGCCTTCCGCAATCCAGATCTCGTCACCGAATGGTTGCAGCATTTCCTTTCCCGCGCACTCCCGCCGACCGAAAGGCGCATTGGAACTTCCAGGCCGATCAGGGCAGTTCGGCTTTACGCCCGCCGCAACTTCTTTGCCAGATTGCCCAACCCCAGTTTTTGCACCACCGTCTTGCCCAGCGCGGTGGTCCGATCGAAACTGCCCAGCGCGACGATCGTCAGCCGGTTCACCACGCTGGGACGGAACAGCAGCAGGTCGAGGCATGCCACGCCGCCGGTGGCGAACTGACGCTTGTGCTGCCCCTCGCCTTCGGTGAAATCGAAGTGCTTCAGCTTTCCCTCTGCCCCGCCCTCGGCATAGAGATCGCGCATCGCTTCCATATGCAGTACGCCGCCCGGCGACAGCTCGTTGAATGCCGGATCATGCCCGACATACTCGTACCGCACCGTGCCGTTGACCACCGGGCAATAGAGATAGGCGGCGGGCTCGCCGGCGACATAGAGCAACCAGCCGCGCACCGCGTCCGCCGCCGCCATGCTGTACATCTGGCGAAGAAATGCCGCGTCGTCGGGCAAGCCCGACCCGAGCAGTTTCTCCTGATAGGTACGGGCCGAGATCCGCCGCGCGATATCATGAAAGACGGCCATCTCGTCGGGTGTCCGGAAGCGCCGGACGTCGAGTGCGCCACCGGACACGGTCGCGACCTTCTTCGCCTTGCGCTTCATCCCGCTGCGCGCGTTCGGCGACATGGTTGCGAGCCAGTCATCATGGCCGATCGTCAGGTCGGCATAATGGCGCGTGTAGCGTTGCCGTACGAACGCGATCATCCCGCCGCCCGCCTGCATCATCGCGCCTCGGCTCGCCTCGGGCAATGAGGTGATCTGATAGCCATGCGCGTCGCGACCAAGCGGCGGCAGGGCCGGCAGCCGCCCCTCCAGTACATCGTCGAGAGTCATCGGCACCCGCACCATCCGGCGCTGGATCGACGCCAGCGTCCGCGCGCCAATCTGGAAGCGCAGCGGCAGTGGCACGGCGGTCATGCGGCACGCTCCTCGATCATGTTGGACCAGAGCTGTTCGGCACGGCGCCAGCTGGTGCGCAGTGAATTGGGGCCCAGCGGTGCGTCGGCATGGTCGAGCGCCAGCGCCGGCCGATCCGCGAAATGGACGGTGGGCAGATCGCCGCGGCGGTCGTCAAGCATCGCACACAACGCGTCGAAGCGACGGACATGGACGGCATTGGGGCGCGTCCCGGCGCGATTGGCGAGTTCGAAACTATGGCTGACGATGGTCAGCGCGGCATGCGCCTCGGCCATGGCATGGTCGAGCGCCGCGGCCATCTCGCCCGCCGATAGCGCGCAAATCTGGAAATTGCGCAAGGCGCCCGGGCGGTCCTCGATCAAGGTTACCGGGACTTCGATCAGCCCCTCACGCGACACCGGCGCGATCTGGCGAACGGGCAGGCCGATTGCGCTCGGCCAGGGATGCTCGGCGCCATTATGGCTGCTATCATAGGCAAAGCCGAGGCTCGCCAGTGCCCGCAGCGTGTCATCGTTCGCGCTATAGCTGCCCGCACGGAACGCGATCGGGTGCGGCGCACCAGCCGCGACCAGCAACTCGGTGGCGCCGGAAATCAGGTCGCGCTGCTGCGCTTGCGGAAAATCGATCAGCTCGAAACGGCCATGCGTCTTGCCACCATCGCCTGCCGCCGCGCCGGTCCAGTTGGGATGGAGGTGAAGCTGCACCTCCTGCCCCGCATCGATCACTGCGCCGACGATCCGCTTCATCGGCTCGAGGCCGAACAACAGAGCGGGCAACGGATCGACGAAGAAGCAGGCCTTTAGCCCATGCCGGGCAAGCCGGTCGAGCTGATAGGCAAGGCCTACGCCGGCCGGCTCGAGCGAGCGCTTGAAGATCGTTTCGACATCGAGCGATGCGGCATGATGCCGCCAGGCAAGCTCGGTATCGACAGTGAGGAAAACGCTGGTCATGCGGCCCATAGCTAACGGCGCGTGGTGAAGATTCTCCCAACGACGACGACATGGCGACCCATCATCTCACGGCTTGATGCCATATTTCGCATAGGTCTGATCGATGATCGGCGAGATCATCCGCGCTGCAGCCAGGTCGACGTCACTTGCCTTGGCATCGCCCATCCGCTTGCGCACCATTCCACGCATATAGATGCTTTCCGGCCGATCCGGCTCCAGGTCGAGCGCCGCGTTCAAATCGGCCAGCGCATCGTCAAGCCGGTTGAGCCGGAAATATACCATGGCGCGGCTGTCGAGCGGTTCCTGCGGCGAATCGCTCAGCTCGATCGACTTGGTGCAGTCCTTCAACGCGGTGTCGAGCATCGTGTCGAGGGTGCCTTTCAGCCAGCACCGGCTGTTGAGCAATCCGGGGTTGCCCGGGCTTGTCGCAATCGCCGCATCGATCGTCTCGATTGCCGCTTCCTTGTCGCCGGCCTCCCCCAATATCACGGCCTTGGTCGCCATGAAGTCGGCCTTGTCCTTGCCGCCCTCACCGATACGCTCGTCCAGCAGGCTGAGCGCCTGATCCTTGTTGCCGCGATCGGCGTAAAGCGTTGCGAGCTGAGTCACTGCACTGCTCGACGCCGGGTCGATCTTGCGCGCCGTGGTCAGGTCGGCGAGCGCCTTGTCGCGATCGCCGAGCCCGCTGAGCAATCGCGCACGCCACAAATAACTGTCGACGCTCGGTTCGATGGCGATCGCACGGGTCACGTCATCGATCGCCTGGCGCGGTTCGTAAATCTTCTCGAAGAACCAGGCGCGGTTGGTATAGGGCTCGGCCTTGCCCGGCCCATCGCTGATCGCCTGTTTGTACAGTGCGAGAATGGCGTCGAACTTCTTCGCGCGCTTGCCCGCTTCGACGATCTGCCACGCGGGCGGCAGATCGGCCGGTGCTACCACGCGAAGCAGATGCTGCTTGGCCTGGGCAAGCCGCTGGCGCACCGCCCCGATATCGGCGGCCGCGATTTCCCCGCCGCTCTCGATCACCTTCGCGTCGGTCGTGATCACGCCATTGGCCAGCGTTGCGGTGCGATCCACTTTGGTGCCCGCCAGAGTGTCGGACAAAGTCATATTGCCTTCCAGCGTATAGCCCTTGCCGCCATCGGGCAGGATGATCCGCGTGCGAATGGCGGTGTGTTGCGCGTCCCCGGTCGAGACCGGGATATCGCGCCAGGCGGTGCGGGTGCGATCCGGCGCGAAGCTCAGATCGGAGACGCCGCTGTCGATCGCGATGCGATAGCGCTCATTCTCACGCGTCCAGTCGGGATAGGCCACGCCGGAGGCATGCAGCGTCGCGGTGCCGGCCGCATCGTCGAAGCTCAGTCGGCGGGTGATGATGGTGGGCGAAGTGACGAGGTTCTCGCTCATTTTCTTCGCCATCTCGGTCAGCTGATCCTTGCTGGCCTGGGCTGCGCCGGCTTTCATGAGCTGCGCGAGAGGGCCGCGCATGGTCATCGCGGCTTTGAAAGGAGCCGGGAAATTCGCGCCTGCCGATTCGTCCAGCTCGACCTCGGCCGCCATTTCGGGCCGTGCGCTCGGTCGCATCGGCAACGGCATCAGTGCTGCGCCTGCCGTACGCAAAGGCAATACATTGCGGAACGCCGGCGTGTCGCGGATATCGGCGAACTGCGTCCCGGCACCGGTACCGTCGAGCCACAGGGTCTCGCCCGCGACCGTTGCCCGCACAAAGACGTGATCGAAGGCGCCCGGGCTGGGCAGCCGATCCGGCAAGGCATCGCCGAGCTGGCTGCTCGCCAGCACCGGTTCGGCCTCGATTCCCATTTGATGCAGCATGGCGAGCAGCAACAGCGTCTTCGCCTTGCAGTCGCCATAGCGTAGCGACCAGGTCTGGGTCGGCGTCTGGGGTACGTAATTGCCACCATCCATACCTTTGAAGAGATAGCGGATCTTGTCTTGAACCAGCGCCAGCGCCAACGCGGTACGCTTTAGAGGATCCGAGTCCGCCGCCATGATCTTGGCGACCTCGCCCGCCAACGGGCTGCCTGGGGCAATGAGGCCATCGGTGGCATAGAGGGGCGCCATGATCGACGAGATCGATGCCCAGTCGCCAAAGCTGGTCGCTTCCAGCATCGGGAGCCGTCGGAACCGTGTCGGCGAATCACTCGGCATTTCCGGCTGTTTGGCGAGCGGCAGCGCGAGACTGAGTTCGCGATAGCCGCCGATGGTCGTCACCTCTGGCTGAAGGCCCGCCACATTGAGCCGCCAGTGCATCGGCGCATCCTTCGGCCAGATCAGCCGGGTCCGCCCGAACTGGATCCTGAAGGGATCCGTGGGCAACAGCGAGATCGTCTGGAGATTACCCTTGAGCGTCGGATCCTTCTGCGTGATCGAGATACTCATATGGAGGACATCGCCGACCCGCAGCCCTTCGACCGCCAGCGTTGCGGTGAGCACACCATTGAGCATGCGCTGTTCGAGCTGCTCTTCACGCTGCAGTACCGAGAAGCGCTGACCGGCGGCAATCAGGTCGACATGCTCGGAGCCTCGGATGATCTCCAGCTTGTGGATGATCAGATCGCCCTTGTCCGGCTGCCAGGGCAGTTTGATCGAGCCGATCTGATCAAGCATCTGGGTCGAGGCGACTCGCGCAGCGGTTTCGACATAGCTGGTGATCTGACCGTCTTTCAGCAATTGCTGGCCGTCGAGCAGAAGGAAGACCGGCGATTCATCCTTGATCGATGCCGTGTCGATCGCCGGAGCCGGCTTGATCCAGTCGGGTGCGGGCGCATAAATCGGCTTGTCGCTCGCCTGAGCAGCACTCGCTGCCGCAATGAGTGCCGTGAAGAAAATAGGCCGCAACATGATCTTACCCCCGGACGAAGCGCCGGACTCTAATCGAGTGCCCGCGATCGGCAAACGGGGAATCATCGTTATCGGCTATGATAGAAATCATAGACCTGTTGCGCGACCGCCGACGACACGCCCGGCGCCTGTTGCAGATCCTGCAGGCTTGCATTGCGCACCGCGCGGCCTGTGCCAAAATGCATCAGCAGCGCCTTTTTGCGCGCCGGCCCGATGCCCGGCACTTCGTCGAGTGGCGACGCACCGATCGCCTTGGCGCGCTTGGCACGGTGTGCGCCAATCGCGAAGCGATGCGCCTCGTCGCGCAGGCGCTGGAGATAGAACAGCACCGGCGCATTGACCGGCAACTGAAACTCGCGCCCGTCGAGCATATGGAACACCTCGCGCCCGGCATGGCGATCCGGCCCCTTGGATACGCCGACCAGACAGACATCCTCGATGCCCAGTTCCTCCATCACGCCCTTCACCGCGTTGAGCTGGCCGCGCCCGCCGTCGATCAGCACCAGATCGGGCCAGTCACCCGCGTCACGATCAGGATCTTCCGCCTGCGCGCGGGCGAAACGGCGGCCGAATACCTCGCGCATCATCGCAAAGTCATCGCCCGGCTCGGTGTCGGGGTTCTTGATGTTGAACTTGCGGTACTGGCCCTTGCGGAACCCCTCCGGCCCGGCGACGACCATCGCGCCGAGCGCGTTGGTGCCCTGGATATGACTGTTGTCGTAGATTTCGATTCGGTCGGGCGGCTCACCCAGGTCGAACAGGTCGGCAACCTCCTGCAGCAGTTTCGCCTGGGTCGTACTCTCGGCAAGCCGCCGGTCGAGCGCTTCCTCGGCATTGCGCTTGGCCTGATCGAGCAACCGGCGGCGCGTACCGCGTTGCGGCATCGACAGCGTCACCTTGAACCCGGCCGCGGCGCCCAATGCCTCGCCCAGCAGTGCGGCCTCGTTCAGCTCGCGATCGACGAAGATCGTGCGCGGTGGTGGCACCTCCTCATAGAATTGCGTCAGGAAGCTGCTCAGTACCTCATCCTCGGGCACGTCGTTGGTGTGCGCGGGAAAGAAACTGCGATGGCCCCAATTCTGCCCCCCGCGAATGAAGAAGGCCTGGATGCCCATCACGCCGTTCTTGCAGGCAAGCGCGAAGATATCGGCATCGCCCAGCCCTTCGGCGTTGATCGCCTGGGTGCCCTGTATGAAGGTCAGCGCGCGCAGCCGGTCGCGCAGGATCGCGGCGAGTTCGAAATCCATCGCTTCCGCCGCCGCCTGCATCTGGCCGCCGAGCTTGGTCTGCACCTGAGTCGATTTGCCGGCGAGGAATGACTTCGCGTCAGTGACGAGCTCGTCGTAGCCGGCCGCGTCGATCCGCCCGACGCACGGCGCCGAGCAGCGCTTGATCTGGTAGAGCAGGCAGGGCCGGTCGCGGTTCTTGAAGAAGCCGTCGGTGCAGGAGCGCAGCAGGAACAGCTTCTGCAATGCGTTGAGCGTGTTGTTGACTGAGCCGGCACTGGCGAAGGGGCCGTAATAATTGCCCTTGGCGCGCCGCGCGCCGCGATGCTTCTGGATGCGCGGGTAATCATGATCGGCGCGCAGCAGGATGAAGGGGAAGCTTTTGTCGTCGCGCAGCAGCACGTTGTAGGCGGGGCGGTAGCGCTTGATCAGTTGCGCCTCGAGCAGCAGCGCCTCGGCCTCGTTATTGGTCGTGACGATGGTCATCGAGCGGGTCTGCGCGACCATGCGCTGCAGCCTTTTGGGCAAGCGGTCGACCTGGACATAGTTGGTCACGCGGTTCTTCAGCGCGCGCGCCTTGCCGACATAGAGCACGTCGCCGCGCGCATCCTGCATGCGATAGACGCCCGGCCGCGTCGGCAACGTCGCCAGCACGTTGCGGATCGCCGCCACGCCCGCTTCCAGATCGGGCGCATCGCTGCCGCGGACGGTGAAGGTCGATTTCTCTTCGTTGAAACGATCGGGGGCGTTGGGCGACGACATCATTGTCTCATATGGTGTCGTTTCATTTAGGACTCCGGCGCGCAGGCAACAACGGCTATATCGAGCAGCAGAGGGGAATGACGATGCAGCTTGCGGGAAAGACGATCCTGGTCACTGGCGGAACCGACGGCATCGGCCTTGCGCTGGCCCGCCGGCTCAAGGCAGCGGGGTCGACCGTCATCGTCGTCGGCCGCAATGCCGAACGCATCGCGGCAGCGCAGGCGGAGGGGTTCGAGGCGCTTGTCGCCGACCTCAGTCGTGAGGCGGGCTGCGCCGAACTGCTCGCGGCGGTCGCCGGCCGGCCGATCGACATCCTGGTCAACAATGCCGGCATGGGCGTGCCGTTCGATGTCGCCGCGCCGATCGACATGGGCGTGGTCGACCAGTCGATCTTCCTCAACCTCAATGCCCCGATCCGCCTGATCGCCGGCATGCTCGATGCGCTGCGCACCCGGCCCGAGGCGATGATCGTCAATGTCACGTCAGGCCTGGCGATCGCGCCGGCCGCCACGACGCCGGTCTATTGCGCGACCAAGGCGGGGTTGCACAGCTTTACCCGGGCGCTGCGCGCGCAGCTGGCGGACAGCAAGATCCATGTGCTCGAGGTACTGCCGCCAGTGGTCGAGACGCGGATGACCGAGGACAACCACCACAGCAAGATGCCCGCGCCGGAATGCGCACGACAGATCGTCGTGGCGATGGAGAAGAGCCGGGATCAGGCCAATGTCGGCATGACTGCAGTGCTCAATGCGGTCTACAACGTCTCGCCGGCGATCGCGCGGCGGATCATGCTCCGCTACTGACGCCGCGCAACGGCGCCAGCAGCGGAGCCTGTACTCACTTGATCGCGGCGAGGTCGGCGCCGACCTTGACCAAAGCTTCGGGCGGGATCGCGCCGCCGGACATCGGCTGAAGCTGGTTCAGCGACATGCCCTTGAAGCTGTCGTACATCGCATGGGTGGTGACACCCGGCAGATCCGTATCGAGTACGGCCTTGCCGGCCGGATCGGCAGCGATCGTCTCGATCGGCGTGTCGAGGTTGAACTTGGTCGCAGCAGCAGCGGCGGCAGGCGCCGCCGGCGTGGTCGGTGCCGCGGCGGGCGCGGTCTGGGCTGCGACGGGAGCGGCGGCAGCAAGTGCGAGGACGGCGCCGAGGACGACAGACTTCATTGGGAATGCCTCTTTCAAAAGAAAGCGGCGCAGAATCGCCGCAGATCCGGCCTTTAGCCGGATTAGTGGCATTTCGAAATGTAATGATTGCACCCGTCCCGCGGAGGCGAGTGCAACGAAATGTCAGTTCAGGCGGCCCAGGCCAGCGATCGTGCGATCGACCAGCGCCTTGTCGGCGGTCGCGCCATGACGCTCGGCGATGATCGCGGCAGCGGCCTTGGCGGCGGCATCGGCTGCCTTGGCGCGGACTTCACCGATCGCAGCGCGCTCGGCGGCGGAGATCTTGTCCTCGGCCATCTTGCCGCGACGTGCGACCAGTTCCTGCGCATCGCTCTCGGCCTTGGCGAGCAGCAGCTTCGCCTCCGCTTCGGCATGGGCGACGATCGCGGCGGCATCGCCGGCGCTCGCCGCATTGCGCGCCCTGGCTTCGGCGAGCTGCGCCTCGGCCTCGGCACGAAGCCGCGCGGCTTCATCGAGATCGGTGCGGATCGCCGCGATCTTCGCATCGAGCATCCCCGCGATCATCGCCGGGACTTTCTTCCACAGCAGGATCGCGATGACGACGAGCATCGACAGCGCGACATAGCCGGGTGCGGCCACGCCGAATGCGGTCGGCTCGTGATGCAGCTCGACCACGCCGGTCTGCGCCACGGTCTCTACGGGATGCGCCTCAGCCATGCGCCAGTTCCACCTTTACCTGCTTTTCGATCGCGGCACGATCGACCGCGACGCCCGAAAGCTTCGCGACGATGTCCTGCACCGCATCGACGGTCGATGTTTCGATGTCGGTCATCGCCTGCTGCCGGGCGCCGTCGATCCGTGACGTCGCGGCGGCGATACGGTCGTTGATCTCCGCATCGCCGGCCTTGACCTGCGTCTCGGCATTGGCGGTGGCCCGGGCCTTGGCCTCGGTCACCGCCTTGAACGCCTGGCTGCGGGCCGAGTCCAGACCCGTCTGATACTCGGTTTCCGAAGCCTGGGCGGTCGCGCGCGCCGCCTCCGCCGCGGCGATGTCGCCCGAGATGCGGGCGGTACGATCATCGATCGTCCGCTCGATCTTGGGCACCATCGCCTTGCCGATCCCGAAATAGATCAGGGCGAATACGATCGCGAGCCAGAACAGCTGCGACGCGTAGATCTCTCCGATCTGGGATAACTGAGGCATTGGAGGCGCTCGCTCTTACTTGACGACGAAGAGGATGAGGATCGCGACGACGAACGCGATCAGGCCGAGCAGCTCGGATGCCGCGAAGCCGATGAACAGGCGGCCCTGCTGACCGTCAGCCGCACCAGGATTGCGCAGCGCGCCTTCGAGGAACGAGCCGAACACGTTGCCCACGCCGAGCGCGGCCAGGCCAACGCCGATCGCCGCGAGGCCGGCACCGATGTACATTGCACCAAGATCAGTCATGTCAAAACTCCCAAAATAATCTTCAAGTGGTGGAAAAATCAGAACTTAGTGCAGATGCACCGCGTCATGAAGGTAAAGCGAGGTGAGCAGCGCGAAGACATAGGCCTGAATCGCGCAGACCAGCAATTCGAGTGCGCTGACGCCGACGATCATCACGAAGCTGAGCAAGCTGACGACCGGGCCCATCGCGCCACCGGCGTTGAGGCCCTGAACGACGAAGCTGCCGAACACTTCGAGCAGGATGTGCCCGGCGGTCATCGCGACGAACAGTCGCAGCCCAAGGCTGAACGGGCGCACCAGGAACGACAGCAGTTCGACCGGGGGGATCAGCCACATCAGCCACAGCGGCGTGCCGTGCGGTACGAACAGCGAGAAGAATTTCAGGCCATGCTTCCACAGGCCGACCAGCAGCACGATGCCGAACGACAGGAACGCCAGCACCGCAGTGACAGTGATATGGCTGGTTACCGCGAAGGTGTGCAGACCGGGCAGGATCGCCAGCGGCAGCACGCCGACCAGATTGGCGAACAGGATGAAGAAGAACAGCGAGAAGATGTACGGCGCGAACTTCTTGCCGCCCGAGCCGATATTCACCTTCACCATATTGTCGATGAAGCTCACCGCGCCTTCGGCGGCAACCTGCCAGCGGCCGGGAATCAGCTGACGCTTCAGCCCGCCCGACATGAAGACGGCGAGCAACACGAACACGACGACCATGAACAGCGCCGAGTTGGTGAACGAGACGTCGTACCCGAACAGTTCGATATGGCGGCCGAGCACGGGCTCAACCAGGAACTGTTCCATCGGATCGATTTTGCCGGCGCTCACTCTGCGCGCTCCTTCGAAATACGGAAGATGTTACGGAAGGCCACGACAATGGCCAGCGCGATCAGGATCAGCATGATCCACGGCTTGGTGCCGAACCATTGGTCCAGCGCCCAGCCGAGCACGCCGCCGCCAAGCGGGGCGCCGATCAGCTCGGCCAGCACGCGCGACCCTTGCGCATAGCCCTTGGCCGGCTTCGCCACGCCGACATCACCGGCACGCGCCTCTTCCGCCGCACGCGCCTTGGCGATGCGGAGATCGAGGTCATCGGTCTGGCGGTCGTCGACCAACGCGAAAGCATCCTGATAAGAAAACGCCGCCGGGCTTGCGCACGGCGACGAGAAACCTGGGAGAACTGCTGCACAGGGCCCCCGTTGCGGCGTCCGTTTAGAAAAGGGGGGGTCCTGAGTCAACCGGTGTGAACGGCGGGGATGATCTGCCCCTACCCGCCCCGACAAACCATGCGAGCCCCGATTCGAAACCCGGCATGGACACTCCGGTCGCCCGTCATGCTGGCTGTTATTCGCTGTTATCCGGCAATATGTTTTTTGCTGGCTGTTATTGCCGCCGCCAAACCTCGATTCCTGCCGATAAATCAGCATGTTGATACCCCCTGGCTGTTATTCGATAACAGCCACCGAACAGCGAACGGAACAGCCAGCATAACAGCCAGCAATCGGGCCGGAACAGCCAGCCGGTGCGCCGGAACAGCCAGCGATCGATTCAACCGATCGGCGAAATCGGCTTTCGGGGGTCTGGGATCATCCATCAGCGAGGCTGTACCATGAACGAACAGACGCTTGAATCGAACGAGGCGCAGGACACCGCCGGAGAAACGCCGGCCGCGATAGAGACGCGCGAGCGCAGGCACGGGCCGGGAAGGCGTTTTGTCAAAGGCATATCCGGCAACCCCGCCGGGCGGCCACCCGGTCGCCGTGCGACGGGCGCGCGTGGCGACCGCCTGCCCGGCGCGGACCAGCCGACCCGGGCGATGATCCTGGAGGAAGCCTATCGAATGGTGCGGGTGGAGGATGCGGACGGCGAGATCGAGATGCCGGCGAACCAGGCAGTGTTCCGGGCGCTGACCGCAGCGGCGATGCGGGGCAACCAGCTCGCGCAGCAGCGCTGGACCGCGATCGTGCGATTGGCCGAGCAGGAGCAGAAGGACGCGCAGGTCGCCCTGTTCAATATGCTGGAACGCGGCGGCGTGAATGAGCGCTATTGCGCCGAGCAACGCGGATACGTGCCGTTATGGACGAGCGACGACGATATCCTGATCGACGGGGTATCGGGGGTGGCGGTGGTGCGACCAATGTCGGGGGAGAGTGAGGATGAGGCGTAGCGCTGGCCAATGCGTACTTATCGCGGGAAAGAGCGATCGTTTCACGGATATCGCGCCAGCACTGGAGCGGTCGGTGGTTAACGACGTTCCTGGGCGCAGTGTTTGACGGCGCAATGCGCTATGCCATGCTCCGCAAGGCGCAGAGCTTCGGTCATCCGGTCGGATCGAAGGAATGGCTCACCGACATGGAAGCCCGCAGCGCCCTGCCCCGCGCGCCGCGCAAGCGCGGGCCGGTGCCGGAGAATTAGGGGTTATTGCACGTGTTACCGTAATAGAAACCTGGGAATATGGCGACTATGACACAAACCCCGCACAGCGACGATCATTTGTTCGAGTATTTATCTCATATGATGAATAAATTCGACGAAAGTGAGATTGTAACCACAGAAAGTGATAATAAATTTATCCACAAAATTGCAGAAAATAACCTTGGATATCTTCATGTTCTATATGGAGGATCATCATCATCTTCTTTAAATTCCTTACGGAACTTCTATATCCATCGAGATTATTTGGAATTTATGAGATCGTATTCTGGAGCAAGTTTATTCGACAATACTTTTCAAATATTCGGACTTAGAGATAATTTAAAAAGAAGTATTCTTCTCAATGATCAAAACGCTATTTCTTTAAAAAACAGATCCGGCATAAATGTGAAAAGTTATTTAGATGTTGTAGATGATTTTTGGTTAAAAGTTTCCTGTGTATCTTTTTTTGAAAAATCATATTTTATAGAGTTAAGCAAAGATGGCGATATAAGATTAGTTTCGGAATCGGTATTTACAGAAAAATTTTATTCATTCTCTCAGTGGTTTAAATTTATTTGCCAATTCATTGATAGTTCTTCTTACACCAATGGATGCGATATAAGTAAAGGAGAAGCTTTAGAGTTAGAATTTGAAAGTATTGTTTTTAACGCGTGACGCCAAGCGCCATCCTACACTCCCCAGCAGGACATCACGGCGGGCAGCGATGGCGAGAGCCCGGATTACGGGATTACCGAATTGAATTACGGTAACACGTGCAACAACCCCTTTACTCGGCGTAGTGCGTCGCTAGCCTTAGCCAATGGCCAGACTCGCCCGTATCGTCCGGCCCAGCATTCGCACCATGTGACGTAGCGCAGTAACCGGCGCGATCGGGTGTTCTTCAAGGATGCGAGGGTGGCGGAGCGTCGCCTATGACGATCTGGGCTATTGCCTGATGCCCAGCCAGTACCGCAGCACCCGCTGTCATCAATCCCGACAATAACTGACCCCGAAGCTTCATAAATCGGCAATCATGCCGTTTTTTTACCTCGCTACAGGCCTGCCGGTCGCCGTTGTGCGGCGCAACATAATTGGCAGGGACGGCAATGATCTTTTTCGACAAACGAGTTTTCTGGCTGAGCGGCGCGGCAGTGATGGCGCTGGCGGCGGCCTCCCCTGCCCTGGCCAAGGATGAGGTTGCCGCCCCGGCGACCCCGGCCGCCGACGCTACCACGGATGCTCCCGTGGACGGGGCCGACGATGCGATCATCGTCACCGCGCGTACCACGCGGTCGGTGACTCAGGTCACCGGCACCGACATCCAGAAAATCCTGCCCGGCGTCTCCCCGCTCAAGGCAATCCAGACACTGCCCGGCGTGACCTTCCTGACTGCTGACCCCTGGGGCAATAACGAGCAGAATATCTCGCTGTTCATCCATGGCTTCAATGCGCAGCAGCTTGGCTACACGCTCGACGGCGTGCCGCTCGGCGACCAGACCTATGGCAATTATAACGGCCTGTCGCCGCAGCGCGCGATCATTTCGGAAGATGTCGGCCGCGTCACGCTCGCTTCGGGTGCCGGCGATCTCGGCACTGCATCGACCAGCAATCTCGGCGGCACGATCGACACCTTCTCCAGCGACCCCAAGTCGGAAATGGGTGCGACGATCGCGCAGACGCTGGGCAGTTATGACACGCAGCGCACTTATGTCCGGCTCGACAGCGGCACATTCGGCAATGGCAACAGCTTCTATATCTCCGGCCTGCGCCACAAGGCGAAGGCATGGGATTTCAACGGCAAGCAGGGCGGATACCAGGCCGACGCCAAGTTCGTGCATGACGATTCGACCGGCAAGCTGACGCTCTATGCCGCCTATTCGGACAAGATCGAGCCGAATGAGGACGCGACGGTGATCAATCTCGCCAATCGCGCCACCGCGCCGTATGCGCGCCCGTTCCTCTATCCCAATTTCCAGGCCGCGCTGCCCTATTTCTCGCCCGTCACGTTCGATGACAAAAACCCCAATTATCGCAATTATTACAGCGACGCGCAGCGCACCGACTGGCTCGGCTATGCCAAATATGACTGGCATATCAGCGACAAGGTGACCTTCTCCAACCAGGTCTATTACCATCACGACGACGGCGTCGGCGTGGTCGCCGGCCCGATCAAGGTTGCCGGCCTGCCGCAGCTTTTCTCCTATTATTTTCCCGGGACCGGCCTGCCGACGACAACAGAAAACCTCACCCGCCTGAGCAATTTGTTCGGCGGGTCCGGCCTGGCGACCCGGACCACGGAATATCGCATCGACCGCGGCGGCCTGTTGTCGAGCGTGCAGGTCGAGCTGGGCAATCACCAGATCGAGATCGGCGGCTGGTACGAGCGTCAGAGCTCGTCGGCCAAGCGCCGCTGGTACGCGCTGGACGTCAGCAATCCGTCCACGCCCTATCAGCGGCCGAACGACACGCTGACCCCGCTGATCACGCAATATTGGAGCGAAGTGCGCGTCGATGAACTCCAGACGCATATCCAGGACAGCTGGAAGCCAATCCCGACACTGACCGTCCAGGCCGGCTTCAAGAGCACGTTCCAGCGCGCGCGGCAGTTGATGAAGGTGCAGCCGATACCGGGATCCTTCACCGGATCGACGGCGCTGCCCAATGGCGAGATCAGCACCAACACCTGGTTCCTGCCGCAGCTCGGCGTGTTGTGGGAGGCCGGCGACCATATCCAGCTGTTCGCCAATGCGCAGAAGAATATCCGCCAGTTCCAGACCAGCGCGGCGAGCGGCCTGTCGCCCTTCGCTTTGGGCAGCCAGAAAGCGTTCGATATCTTCCGCGATACGGCAAAGCCCGAAACCAGCTGGACCTATGAAGCCGGTGTTCGTGCGCAACAGTCGTTCGGCGGCGGGATCAGCTTTGACGGCCAGATCAGCTATTATCATGTCGATTTCAGCAACCGGCTGCTGTCGGTCAGCCCGACCCCGGTGATCACCTCGATCGTCAGCGGCTCACCGCTGATCAACAATGTCGGCGGCGTGAAGACCGACGGGGTGGATATCGCCGGCACGCTGCGCGTCGGATCGCATTTCTCACTCTACAATGCGCTGTCCTACAATGTGTCGAAATATCAGGACAATTATGTCAGCGGCACCACCACGGTGCCGACCGCGGGCAAGAAGGTGCCGGGATCACCGGACTGGGTCTATAAATTCATCGCCAGCGCGAATTACAGCATTTTCGACGTGCAGCTGGTCGGCGACTATCTCGGCAAGCGTTATGCGACCTATACCAACGACCTGTCGGTCCCGAGCTATTTCACGCTTTCGGGGCGGCTCGGCGCGGCGATTCCGCTTGGCGACAGCGCGTTCGTGAAGGAGCTGAATATCAGCCTCAACGTCACCAACATCACCGACAAGAAGGCCGCGTCGACGCTGAGCATCGGCGCCGCATCGGGGACGTTCAATCAATTCCCGCTCGCACCGCGCCAGTGGTTCGGGACGATCAGCGCGAAGTTCTAGCAGGAAGGCTTTTGATTAACCCACCGCCGTCATTCCCGCGAAAGCGGGAATCCCGCTGCCTTGCGTCACGCCTCGCGGAAGAAAAAGCGGGATCCCCGCTTTCGCGGGGATGACAGTGGGAGGGTATATCTGAAGCCGCCCAATTCTGGAGCGACGTTGGTTTGCGCTGGGAGTGGGCCAGCTCAGGATCTGTTCCAGCCGACACCAAAAAGGGCCGCGATTCGCATCGCGGCCCCTTTCTTATCGCTCAACTGACGGCGCACCTTACGGGCAGCGCGGGTCGCGTTCCGGGGGCGCGGATGTGCGCGTCTTCCAGCTGCCGTCGGGCGCCATATATTTCTCGCCCGGCTTGGTCTGCGTGATCAGGTTGCAGCCAAAGGTCAGGCCCTGGTCGATCACCGTCACGTTCGCGGCCGCGGCCTTTTGGGTATAGGTCGCCTTGCGCTGAATGTTGATGTTGGAGACCATCGCCCGCAGCTGCGGCGTACCCGCACCGACCACGCCGAGATAGCCGTCGGGTTGTTCGCCCACCTGGCCGGCGTCGCGCGCGGCCTGATAGGCCGGGTCGCGCTGCGCCAGGGCCATGCTTGAAACAGAAGCGAGCACCAGGCCCGCCGCAATCATCATCTTGTCCATCGTCTTCATCAGAAAATTCCCGGATTGGCCTGGATGGTCGTTTTCGCCTCACCATCGAGACGGTACACGACCTCCTGTTTCACGTTGATGTTGAGGTTGATCACAATCGGCTTGTCGGGCGCGCTGACATTCACGCATCCCGCCAGACCGGACAGTGCCACCACCCCAAGGGTCATCGTTCTACTTCGTTTCCAGATCACTGCATCTGTCATGGCACGGTCCTGCTTTCTTGAGGCTGAATGGCCCCGGGCTGCCCGGGGGCAGTCTGGGAGCCTGTATCGGTGGCGTTCCTTGAGGCGGGGTGGCGCGTTTCTTCTGTTCCTCGATCAACGCCGGCAGGTTCCGCTCGATCAGCCGTTTCGGATCGTAGAAGGATTGAGCCGAATCGATCAACTGCCGAAACGGCGCCGTGATGCGGACATTGAACACGAAGGGCAGTTTCTGCAGCCGGTCGAACAGGAAATTGCGCTTCGCCCCATCGCCCTGCCCGACGCCCGCAAAGCGCACCTCGGTGATCATTTCGCCGGCCAGCGGCCCGTTCATGATCACCTCGAGATTGCGGTAGCGCAGGGATTTCAGCGCCTGGAAGGCGAGATTGCCCCAGAAGCCGACATCCTCCTGAGTCACTTCGCCGAGATAGGCGACCGTCCCGCCCCCGGCGCGCATGGTCAAATGCCCATTCTCGATTCGACCGCCGGCCTGGTCGAAGATCATCGGCATGCTGCCGTCGAACGTGCCGGTCGCGTTGAGATTGTCGAAATCGAACTGCTGCAGGAACTTGCCCGCATCCATGCCGGTCACGCGGAACGTCATGCGGCGCTGCTGCGCCTCGGTGAAGTCGAGCAGGGTCGGCTCCAGCACCAGTTGGCCGCCAGCCAGCGGCCAGTCGCCGCTTTCCACCTGCACGCGGGTGCCGGCGAGGGTGCGAAAGACGATGCGCCCCTCATTGACCGGGATGCCCGGGTTGATCGTCTTGATCGTGACGACCTGCCCCGGTGCGCTTTCCAGGTTGAGCAGGTCGGTGAAGTGAATCTCGCCCGCAATGCCGGTGACCGGACCAAAGGCAGCGGCCAGATCGACATTGGCGGTGCGGAACACGCCGTCGCTGGTCACCGCATCGGCATTCCAGCGGATCTGGCCGGTGCCGGCCACCGTGCCCGCGACATTGGCGATCACGCCAAAGGTCAGCCGGGTCAGTTCGTCGGGCTGGAACTTGTCGTTGAAATTCAAGCCGGCGACGGCGAGGTCGGCCTTGCCGGCACCGTCCGACAAGTCATGCACGATCGCGACGGTCGCAACCTGCACGCCCTTTTCGGGATGCACCAGGGTGCCGGTCGCGGCGATCTTGCTGTCGACCAGCGTCAGCACGACATCGCGCGCGGCAAGCGGCTTGAAGCGCGGATCCGGTTCGGCATCGGCCACACTCATCGCGCCGTGCAGACCGAGCCGGCCACCCTCGAGCGTCCAGTCGCCCGCCGCCGCCGACATCAGCAGCGGCACCTTGCCGATCTGGCCCGCGCCACCGGCGAAGCTGCCCCTGACGATGTTGCCGTCGAGCCGTCCGTCGAGCGTGGCGAAGTCGAGCCGGGTCAGCCGCTCCTCGGTGCCGAGCCGCACCGCCAGATCGGTCAGGCCGAAGCCGGTATCGCCGAGCGTGATGCGCGAACCGGCGGCCGCCAGCGTGACCGGTGTGCTGCCGAGATTACCGGCGAGGCGAGGTGCGGCAATCGTCGCGCCGCCGCCCAGCCGCCCATTGTCGAGGCGCATCAGCGCGCCACCGACCGGGCAGAGATCGAGGCTCGCCGGGCGCAGCACCAGGCCGGACACCGCCAGCCGCTGGAACGACAAAGGCGTGCAGACGGGATTGAGCAACAGCCGCGAGCCGCCGTTCCATGCGCCGTCGAGCGCGACGCTCAAGCCATCCACGCGCCCGTCGCCGAGCGGACCCGACAGCGTGGCCCTGGTCGAGACGCGCGTATTACCGCCCGGGGTCGCGCTGAACCGGACCGGGGTCAGCGCCAGGCTGGCGCCGTTCGCCGTATAGGGCTGGCGCAGCGTGGCGACGCCGGTGACCGGCTTGCCCGGCGCCGATTGCGCCAGCGTGGCCGACATGAGAGGGAAGCCTCCGCCACCGATATCGAGCTGCCCGGCGATGCGCACGCCGTCTTTGGGCCAGCCATAGGAGAGAGCCGCGTTGTCGAGCGTGGCTTCCAGGCCGGACGGCGAGGAAAGGGCGACTTTCGAAACATCGACCCGGCCCGAATTGCCGCCGATCACCGCTGCAACATCGCCGTTGACGCTGAACGCGTTGCCGGCCGTGATCGCCGCTTTGGCCAGTTGCGCCACGATCGGCCCGACCGGCGTCCCCTGTCCCATGGTCGCCAATTGCCCGATCGGGGCGAGATAGGATTTGGCCAGCGCAACCGTCCCCGCACCGATCGTGCCGGTGAAGCCACTCTGGCTGGCGATCCGATAGTCGCCGGCGATGGCCAGTGAGGACCCGCTTGCCACCGCGCTGCCGAAGCGGCTCGCGGCGAGATCGACCCGTCCCTTCGTCTCGGCGGCGGTGCCGGCAAAGCCGATCGTGCCGCTGATCGCAGCCAGTTGCGCCTGCGGGTGCCGCACGGTCGCCACCGCCAGCCGCGCCTTGCCGGTCCAGCGGTCCAGCGTTTCGCTCAGTGCCAAGCCGAGATCGCCGCCCAGCCCAGCGACTCGCGTGTCGCCGCACGTGACCGCCACGGCACGAACCGGTCCGGTCAGCGAAGGCCTTGCTTTCGTGATCCTGATCTTCAGCGCCGCCGCCGGCTTCTCGGCGATGCAGCTGCCGGCGTCGAGCCGGTCCGACACCGCCGCCAGCGTGCCGGCAAAGCCATCATCCAGCCGGCCGCGCCCGCTGAGCTTCAACCCGATCACACCGTGCGGCGTTTCCAGCCGCATGCGGCCATCGGCGACATCCAGGCCGATCGCGGGAAGCGCGAAGGGCTTGCCGCTCGGCGCCGGCAGCAGGCGATCGAGCGCGCCCAGCGATATTTTGCCATCGATCAGTTTGCCGCGCAGCCGCACATGCCCCGCCCGCACCGCATCGACCGACGCGCCGGAAAAGCCGACATTGGTGCGCAGTTCGATCCAGTCCGCCACCAGATCGGGATGGGCCGGATCGCCGAGCACGACATTGGTCAGCCGCTGCCGGTCGAAGCCGAGATCAGCGATGGAATATCGCGCGGGCACATGGTTTTCGGCCAGAAAGCTGTCGACATAATTGGACGCAATCGTCTTGCGCTGAGTCCAGAGCGCCATCAGAGCGCCGAGCAGAACCAGCGCGATGACCGCAATGATCCGCGCCCCACGCCCCAGCCTGGGGAGCGCACGGCGGCGCCTCCGGCGCTCCGGTGCGGCGTCTGGCAGGTCAACTGGGTCAGCCGTCACGCCGTTCGATACTCCTGGATGGCGTCACGACTGGGCCTAGAATAGACGCTTGGCCGCTTCGCGCAATTGCGCAGCCGCCGCCAATGGGTAATTCATGGAACAGATGAGCGTTCCCGACCCCGATACAGCCGGTGATGCTACCGGCCACCGCGCCCGCTTGCGCAAGCGGCTCAACGAGCATGGCGGCGATGGGCTGCTGGATCATGAACTGATCGAATATCTCCTCGCGCTCGCCATTCCGCGCCGCGACACCAAGCCGCTGGCCAAGACATTGCTGGCGGAATTCGGCGGCATCGGCGGGGTGCTGGTGGCCGACCCGACTTCGCTGGCGCGCATCTCGGGCATGGGCGAAACCGCGATCGCCGCGATCAAGATCGCCAATGCCGCCGCGCTGCGCATGCTCCAGGCCGAGGTCAAGCAGCGCCCGCTGCTCGGCAACTGGCAGGCGCTGCTCGATTATCTCCATGCCGATATGGCACATCATTCGATCGAGCGCGTGCGGGTGCTCCACCTCAACACCCGCAACATGCTGATTCGCGACGAATTGATGAGCCAGGGGTCGATCGACGAAGCGGCGGTCTATGTCCGCGAAGTGATCCGCCGCGCGATCGAGCTGGGCTCGGCAGCGATCATCCTGGTGCACAACCATCCAAGCGGCGACCCGACCCCGAGCCGCGCCGATATCGACCTGACCCGCAACATCGTCGAGGCGGGCAAACGGATGGGCATCGCGGTGCATGATCATATCATCATGGGCACCAGCGGACATGCGAGCCTGAGGGCGCTGGGGCTGATATGAGCCGCATGGCTGGAAGCGCCTTGCGGCGCGACACGTTGCATTGACCAAGCTTACACGACCGCCAAGGTTCATTGCGGACAGTGCCGGAAGAGATTATCTTTCGATCCGATAAGCTTGGGAGAGAAATCGATGTTTCGCTCGATTATCGTCATCGCTGCAGTGGCGGCATTGCCCGCCCCGGCCGTTGCCAAGAACAGTGTCCTGGCCGCGGCGGACCAGGATCGTGTCGTCTGTGTCCCTAAGCGTGACGCCGCCGGCAAGCGGATCGGCGGCGAGTTCTGCCAGACGGGCCGCGAATGGGAAATCGCCCTGACCAAGCTCCGGCCGAAAAATGCCGGGTGGTCCTCCGTATACAATAAAAGCGCCTATCTTGCGGGCCCTGGCTATTACCAGACAGATTTCAGGCTTGTGGCGCACCGCTGATCGGGCGTCCTGCGCGCATAGGCATTGAAGAGCGAGCCAAATGCGGCGCTGGCTGATTCGAAGTTTCCGGAATTGGCTCCCGGAATCAGAACGGCCGCCATATCCTGGGATATGGCGGCCGCCCCGGAGGGACATTTCCCTGACGCTAGCGGTTAGCCCTGCGACAGGAAGCCCGTCAGCTCGGTCTTCGAAACCGACTTGCTCTTGTCGGCATCGGCGGTGGCGAAGGCCTGGCCGATCCACTTCTTGACCTCGGCACTGTCCGACTTGGTTGCCGGATCGCTGGCAGTCTTCAGCGCGACCATCCACGATGCGAACTCGGTTTCGCTGAGATCGCCATTCGCGTCCTTGTCATAAGACGGGAACTCGGTGTTCACGACCTGCGCGACCTGTTCCGCCTTGCTGGTGGCGGGTGCGGGCTGCTGCGCGACCGCCTGTTCGGCGGGCGCCGCAGCAGAATCCGTCGGCGTGGTCTGCGCTACGGCAGAATCTTGCGCCGCCGGCGTGCCCGTGGCGGCCTGATCGGTCGCTGCCATTGCATCAGGCGCAGTCTGGCTCTCGGCAGGAGCCGGACTTGTTGCAGTCTGCGTCGTCGGTTGCGAAGTTGTTGCTGCAGGAGTTGCAGGATCGCCCGACACCGGCTTATCTTGAGCCAGAGCAGGAACAGTAATAGTCATCGCACCGGCAAGAAGAATATATTTCAACATGATTTCTCTCCGAATAAATAGTATCGGAATGCTCGATGGCGTTATCACTACCCTCCAGAGCACTCAAAGGTATCAACCTCCCACTATCCAGATAGTTCATATTTTCACGATTTGAAGCGTCGGCTCGTCCCTGCTAACGCGCGCTTCATCGCGAGTCCGTTCGCGATTCACGATGAACAGAACTCCGATTTTCAGGAACCGTTGCAATGGTGCCACGCTATTCCCGCCCCGACATGGTCGCTCTCTGGACTCCGGAGGCCCGATTCCGCATCTGGTTCGAGATCGAGGCGCATGCAACCGATGCGCTTGCCGAACTCGGCGTGGTGCCAAAAGAAGCCGCCGCCGCAATCTGGGCCAAGGGCGCGTTCGAGGTCGACCGCATCGACGAGATCGAGCGCGAGACCAAGCATGACGTGATCGCCTTCCTGACCAACGTTGCCGAGCATGTCGGCCCCGAAGCGCGCTTCATGCATCAGGGAATGACCAGCTCGGACGTGCTCGACACCTGCCTTGCGGTGCAGCTCGCCCGCGCCTCCGATATCCTCATCGCCGATATCGACGCGCTGCTGGCGGTGCTGAAGCGCCGCGCGGTCGAGCATAAGCTGACCCCGACGATCGGCCGCAGCCACGGCATCCACGCCGAACCGGTGACCTTCGGGCTGAAGCTGGCTCAGGCCTATGCCGAATTCGACCGCAACCGCGCGCGCCTCGTCGCAGCGCGCGCCGACATCGCCACCTGCGCGATCTCCGGCGCGGTCGGCACGTTCGCCAATATCGACCCGTTCGTCGAAGCGCATGTCGCGGAGAAGATGGGGCTGAGCATCGAGCCCGTCTCGACCCAGGTCATCCCGCGCGACCGCCATGCGATGTTCTTCGCAACGCTCGGCGTGATCGCCTCATCGATCGAGCGGCTCGCGACCGAGATCCGTCATTTGCAGCGCACCGAAGTGCTCGAGGCGGAGGAATATTTCTCGCCCGGGCAGAAGGGGTCGTCGGCGATGCCGCACAAGCGCAATCCGGTGCTGACCGAAAATCTCACCGGCCTGGCGCGCATGGTGCGCGGATTTGTCACGCCCGCCCTGGAGAATGTCGCGCTGTGGCACGAGCGCGACATCAGCCATTCCTCGGTCGAGCGCTATATCGGCCCCGACGCGACGATCACACTCGACTTCGCACTCGCGCGCCTGACCGGCGTGATGGACAAGCTGGTCGTCTATCCGGCGCGGATGGAGAAGAATCTCAACAAGATGGGCGGCCTGGTCCATTCCCAGCGCGTGCTGCTCGCGCTGACTCAGGCCGGGGTCAGCCGCGAGGACGCCTATCGCCTGGTCCAGCGCAATGCGATGCGGGTGTGGGAATCGGACGGCGCACTGTCGCTGCAGGAATTGCTCAAGGCCGACCCCGAAGTCACCGCGGCCCTGTCGGTCGCCGAAATCGACGACAAGTTCGACCTTGGCTATCATCTGAAGCATGTCGATACGATCTTCGCGCGCGTGTTCGGCGAATGAGGAGAATCATTCGCGCCCGATACTGATTGATGTACGCCTTGGCGCATCAATCATTCGGGGCGAATGACGACATGGCGACGATCGGTGCTTCGGTAGGACTGGGCGGCTTCAATGACGAAGCCGATGTCATCACCGTTCAACATCTGCTCAACGCCTGCATCCCCACATTTGGCCTCGCGAGGCTGGTCGAAGACGGCGATTGTGGTCCGGGCACAATTCTCGCCATCCAGGCCTATCAGTCGAAAGTGCTCGGCGCAGCGCTTCCCGACGGCCGGATCGACCCCGGCGGCCGCAGCTGGGCCGCGCTGGCGGCAGGACAATGCCTCAAGCCGGCAAAGCCCCCCGCGCCGGCCACCAGGAGCGCCCCGCTCAGTGGGGCTGCGTGGTGGGACGCCAACCAGGCGAAATATCCCAACAGCAGCAAGCTCGCCGATCTCGCCTCGCCGTTTCGCGAGAAAGTGATCGCCTTCACCAATGCGCTAAAGGCCGGCGGTGCGCGGATCAGCGTGGGATCGACACTGCGCAGCCCGGTGCGCGCGAAGCTGATGCTCTACAGCTGGGAAGTCGCCAATGGCGAGCGTGCACCGAATGCGGTGCCGGTGATCCCGGGCTGCGCGATCAATTGGGATCATGGCGATCTGGCCAAATCGAAAAAGACCGCGCGCGAGATGGTCAGAAAATTCGGCATCGTCCGCAAGCCCTCGACCGGCCTGTCACTACACACCATGGGCCGCGCGATCGACATGACGGTCAGCTGGACCGGCACGATCGTGGTAAAGGATGCAACCGGCGTCGAGCGCTCGCTCGATACGCCGCGCAGCGGGGAAAACAACACTGCACTGCACGCGATCGGCGCAACCTACGGCGTGATCAAATTCGCCTATCTGCCAGCCGATCCACCGCACTGGTCCGACAATGGGCATTGACGCTTCCGAAACCATATCCCTGCCGTAACGATTGCGTTTTCTGCATTCGCGACTGTGCGCAACAATGTTGCACCGCAGCATAATAATTGTATTTCGGCCGGACCGGACTTAACCGGTATTCGGAGACGACCCATGCGTAGTTTGGAAGCCGTGGTCAGCAGCGTGCTGGCAGTTGCGGCCCAGGCGCTGGTGGTCGGGTTGGTCATCACGACCTTCTGATCCATCAGCCGGACCGCCCCTTCTTGCAGGAGGGGCGGACACGGCCGGGATCATCATCACATTATCCCGCGACCGCTTTCTTCATCTTGTTGAAGAAGCCCGTGGTCTGCGGATGTTCCTTGCCCGTTTCGGTCGCACGGAATTGTTCAAGCAATTCGCGTTGGCGCGACGTCAGGCTGGTCGGTGTCTCGACCTCGATCCGGACGACCAGATCGCCGCGACCTCGCCCTTGCAGCACCGGCATGCCGGCGCCGCGCTGGCGCAGCTCGCGCCCCGATTGGGTACCGGCCGGGATCTTGATGCTGTGCAAGTCCCCGTCCGGCCCCGGGATGTGAATCTCGCCGCCCAGCGATGCGGTGGTGAAGCTGATCGGCGCACGCGCGAACAATGTCGTTCCCTCGCGTTCGAAGATCGAATGCCGGACAACATGCAGGAAGATATAGAGGTCCCCCGCCGGTGCACCGCGCGCGCCTGCCTCTCCCTCGCCGGTCAGGCGCACACGCGTGCCCTCATCGACGCCGGGCGGAATGTTGACCGTCAGCGTCTTGGTCTTCTCGACCCGGCCTTCGCCGTGACAGGCGTTGCACGGATCGCTGATCACCTGGCCCTGACCATGGCAGCTCGGGCAGGCGCGCTCGACCACGAAGAAGCCCTGCTGCGCACGCACCTTGCCGGCACCACCGCAGGTCGAGCAATTCTTCGCGCTGGTACCTGGCTTCGCGCCCGACCCGGAACAGGTGTCGCAGGCGGCCGAGACATCCACCGTCACGTCGGTCGATTTGCCCTGGAACGCCTCTTCGAGCGTGATTTCCATGTCATAGCGCAAATCGGCGCCGCGCCGCGGGCCGCGCTGGCCGCCACGCTGGCCGCCGCCCATGAACTCGCCGAAAATATTTTCGAAGATATCGCTGAAAGCGTTGAAGTCCTGGCCGCCCCCACCGCCGCCCTGCCCATTGCGGAATGCCGCATGGCCGAACCGGTCATAGGCCGCACGCTTCTGCGGATCCTTGAGGCATTCATACGCCTCGCTGATCGCCTTGAACCGGCCTTCAGAATCCTTGCACCCGGAATTCTTGTCGGGGTGATATTTCATGGCGAGCTTGCGGTACGACGATTTGATCGTCGCATCGTCGGCGCCGCGCTCGATCTCGAGCAGTTCGTAGAAATCGACTTCGGTGGTCATATTGGGCCCCCGCCCTCCCCGTCATCCCGGATGAATCCGACATGACGGGGGGTACGCATCTACTGAGTTACGCTTTCTGGTTGTCGTCGACTTCCGAGAACTCGGCGTCGACCACATCTTCGGCAGGTGCCGCTTCGGCATCCGCGTCAGCCGCAGGCGACGCTTCCGACGCTGCCTGCTTCTCGTAGATTGCCTGACCGAGCTTCATCGCGACCTGCGCCAGCGCGTTGGTCTTTTCCTTCATCGCCTCGGGATCACCGCCTTCGACCGCGGTCTTGGCATCAGCGATCGCCGCTTCGATCTCACCCTTCAGTGTGGCGTCGACCTTGTCGCCATGCTCGGCAATCTGGCGCTCGGTCGTGTGGATCAGGCTGTCGGCATTGTTCTTCGCCTCGGCCGCCTCACGGCGCTTCTTGTCGTCCTCGGCGAACTGCTCCGCGTCGCGGACCATCTGATCGATGTCCTTGTCGCTGAGACCGCCCGAGGCCTGGATGCGAATTTGCTGCTCCTTGCCGGTGCCCTTATCCCGCGCCGACACATTGACGATGCCGTTGGCATCGATGTCGAAGGTGACCTCGATCTGCGGCACGCCGCGCGGCGCCGGCGGGATACCGACCAGGTCGAACTGGCCGAGCATCTTGTTGTCCGCCGCCATTTCGCGCTCGCCCTGGAACACGCGGATCGTCACCGCCTGCTGATTGTCGTCAGCGGTGGAATAGGTCTGGCTCTTCTTGGTCGGGATCGTCGTGTTGCGATCGATCATGCGGGTGAACACGCCACCCAGCGTCTCAATGCCGAGCGACAGCGGCGTCACGTCAAGCAGCAGCACGTCCTTGACGTCGCCTTGCAGCACGCCGGCCTGGATTGCAGCGCCCATCGCCACGACTTCATCCGGATTGACGCCCGAATGCGGCTCCTTGCCGAAGAAATCCTTCACGACCTGACGCACCTTGGGCATGCGCGTCATGCCACCAACCAGCACGACTTCGTCGATCTGGTTCGACTTCACGCCGGCATCGGCCAGCGCCTTGCGGCACGGCTCAAGCGTACGCTGGATCAGGTCCTCGACCAGCCGCTCCAGATCGGCACGCGTAATCGTCTTGACGAGATGCTTCGGCCCATTCTGATCAGCGGTGATAAAGGGCAAATTCACCTCGGTCGTGGCTGCCGAGGACAGCTCGATCTTGGCCTTTTCGGCGCCTTCCTTGAGGCGCTGGAGCGCCAGCTTGTCCTTGGTCAGGTCGATGCCTTCGGCCTTTTTGAAATCTTCGGCCAGGAACCGCAACAGCTTGTCGTCGAAATCCTCGCCGCCCAGGAACGTGTCGCCATTGGTCGCCTTCACTTCGAATACGCCGTCGCCAATCTCGAGGATCGAGATATCGAAGGTGCCGCCGCCAAGGTCATAGACCGCGATCGTCTTGTTGCTGTCCTTGTCGAGACCGTAAGCCAGCGCTGCCGCGGTCGGCTCGTTGATGATGCGCAGCACTTCGAGACCGGCGATCTGGCCGGCGTCCTTGGTCGCCTGACGCTGTGCGTCGTTGAAGTATGCCGGCACGGTGATGACCGCCTGGGTCACCGTCTCGCCGAGATAGGCTTCGGCAGTTTCCTTCATCTTCTGCAAGGTGAAGGCGCTGATCTGCGACGGCGAATAATCCTTGCCGCCGGCCTGCACCCAGGCGTCGCCATTCGCGCCCTTGACGATGGTGTAGGGCACCAGTTCGGTGTCCTTCTTGGTCACCGGATCGTCGAAGCGGCGGCCGATCAGGCGCTTCACCGCAAAGATGGTGTTTTCCGGATTCGTCACTGCCTGGCGCTTGGCCGGCTGGCCGACCAGTCGCTCGCCATCCTTGGCGAACGCGACGATCGACGGCGTGGTGCGCGCGCCTTCCGCATTCTCGATCACCTTGGGCTTGCCGCCTTCCATCACGGAAACGCAGCTATTGGTCGTGCCCAGATCAATACCGATTACTTTAGCCATTTGGTCCTCTGACCCCCGTCGTTCTAAAAAAATGCCTTCCGACCGCATCCCGATGATCGAGACACGATACGTTACAGAAGGCGATATAGGGGGGCTTTCGCTTGCCGCAAGATTTTCGCTTGCGTAGTTGGGGCTCAGCTTTCCCGAAGTGAGAGACTATGATGCGCCTTGCGATCCTGCTTACCGCCGCTGCGCTGGTGCTCAGCGCCTGCTCGCCCCCTGCGGAAATCGAGGCGCGCGACGGCTATGTCCGCCTCGCTGCGGTGAAGGGACGCCCGGCCGCGGCGTATTTCACGCTCCATGGCGGCGCCTCGGATGCGACGCTGATGAGCGTCGATTCGACTGTCGCGATCAAATCCGAGATGCACGAATCGATGAAGGCCGGAGCCGGCATGACGATGAAACCGATCAGCGACTTGCCGTTACCGGCGCAAGGGACGCTGGCATTCACGCCCGGCGGAAAGCACGTCATGTTGTTCGACGTCAATCCGGGGATCAAGCCCGGTGCGGTCGTGCCGCTGACCTTTACCTTCACCAATGGCCAGCGGGTGGACTATAGGGCACGAGCGATCGGCGCTGGCGATCCGGCGCCCGAATTCTGAGCGACGGACTTCATCGCAGTGGCAGTTGCGTGGTCGATTTGATTTCGGACAAGGCCACCATGGAATTGATTTCCTGGACCCCGGGCACCTGCGACAATTTGTCGAAGAAGAACCGTTCATAGGCCTCGATGTCCCGGGCGACGATACGCAGCATGAAATCGACGCTGCCCATCATCACGAAGCAATCGAGCACCTCCGGAAAGCTTTGAATCGCTTCGGAGAATTCGGCGAGATTGGACCGGCCATGGGCGCTGAGCTTGACCTGTGCGAAGATCTGCGCGTTGAGGCCGACCTTACGGCGATCGAGCAGGCTGACCTGCGCCTTGATGTAGCCCGCCTCTTTCAGCTTGTTGATTCGGCGCCAGCATGGCGGCTGCGACAGGCCGACCATGTCGGCGATCTCACTTGTCGAACGCGAAGAATCAGCCTGCAGAATCTCCAGAATCTTCAGATCGAACTCATCCAAGTCATCAAGCATCATTTATTCTTTCAATCTACAATCTACAATATTTTTATACTGAAATAGAGCCGATTTAGCTCAATTGCGCAATTTTTATCAGCTTCACCCATGGTAATTATCGACCGGAAGGAGAAGCAGATGATCGCCCAAGCCCTGCGTCCGGCCGATTTCGAGGAATGCCTGCACGTCATCGACGACAAGGCCAGCGGTGTTCAGGGGGTCATTGCGATTCATTCAATGGCCCGCGGCCCCGCGGCCGGCGGGTGCCGGTTCTGGCATTACGACTCTCCGGCGGCGATGCACGCCGACGCCGTCCGGCTGGCGCGCGGCATGAGCTACAAGAACGCCATGGCCGACCTGCCCTTTGGCGGGGGCAAGGCGGTGCTGCGCCGCCCCACCGGGTCATTCGACCGCGCCACGGTCTTTCGCGTGTTCGCAGACGCCGTGGCGGCACTGGACGGCGCCTATATCACGGCCGAGGATGTCGGTACGAGCATCGCCGACATGAAGGCCGTCCGTGAGCGCACCCGCTATGTGGCGGGGCTTGAGCCCCGTCCCGGCAAGGCCGGCGGGGACCCTTCGCCCTGGACCGCGCTGGGAATCTTCGAATCGATGAAGGCGACTACTCGCTTTGCGCTCGGATCCGAGCTCAAGGGATTAACCGTCGCGGTGCAGGGCACCGGTAATGTCGGCATGCATTTGTGCCGTCTGCTCGCGGATGCAGGAGCAAAGCTCATCGTTGCGGATGTCGATCGGCATCGCGTGGAGCAAGTGACCCTTGCCCTCGGCGCGCGCGCGGTGAGCGTGGAAGAGATCATCGGGGTCGAGGCGGATGTCTTCGCACCCTGCGCCCTTGGCGGGGTCCTCGATGCGGCCAGCATTCCGCGGCTCCGCGCCCGAATCGTCTGCGGCGGGGCCAACAATCAGCTGGCGACCGAAAGCGACGGGCAAATGCTGCTCGACCGCGGCATCACCTATGCTCCCGATTATGTCGTCAATGCCGGTGGCATCATCAATGTCGCCGCCGAATATCTGGGCGAGACACCGGGACAGGTGCACGAACGCGTGCGGAAGATTCCCGACCGCCTCCAGGTCATCCTGGCGCGCGCGGCGGCAGTGGGTGAACCGACCAACATCATCGCCGATGGCCTCGCCCGGCAAATCATCGCCGATGCGCGGCCGGTACCGATACATGCGTGACCTGGCGGTCGTCGAATTTCGGATACGCGCCCTGGCCGATGTGCAGACGCTGCTGCGGCTGGTCAACAACTTCGCCCAGCGCGGCCTGACGCCGTCGGACCTGACGGCGCGGGTCGACGGCGCCTGGCTGGACATCTCGATCCGCCAGCCAGGCCTCGACCCAATGGGCGCTTCGCTGATCGCCGAGAAGATGCGCGCGACGCATCAGGTGAGTGCCGTGGAGATTCGAGCGCCCTGGGAAATGGTGCGCCAATGAACCGGATGCTCCACCTCGCAAACACCCCCTATCGTCGAGCCTTTATTCGCCCCATTTAGGCGGGCATGCACCGCGACACGACGACAGCTCAGGGAACCGGCCGGCCGCTGACACCGGGCGAGGTCGCACTTGCCCGGTCGATGTACCATGACGGCATCGACCTGAGCGGGATCGAGATACGCCGCCGGAAATGGTTCTTCCTTCAACCGCGCAACACCGTCATGGCGCCGACCGGCCATGTTCATTTCCATCCGCACAGCGACCTGTGGCGCGAAGATTTCAGTATCGAGGATGTCGAACTGCGCGGACTGTTCCTGCACGAACTCTGTCATATCTGGCAGAGCCAGCGCGGGCTTTTCCTGCCCCTTCGACGTCACCCTTTTTGCCGCTACGATTACGCCATCCGGCCGGGCCTGCCGTTCCACCGTTACGGCATCGAGCAGCAGGCCGAGATCGTGCGCCACGCCTTTTGCTGCGTTGCGGCCATCCCGTGACCGGGGCGCCGGATCTCGATCGATATGAATCGATCCTGCCCTTCGGAACGGGACAAAAATCAGAGCGCAAATAGCGTTTCGGCCACCCGATTTTGGCAATTGCTTAACCAATTTCCGCGATTGAATTCCCCTTCACTGGGAGCCGGGCATGAGCGTTCGCGCGGGTTTGTGGTTATATGCATCACTCGCCTTGATCGGCGTGACCTGCGCCCTCGCGGCCGCCGGCCTCTCGATCGACTTTGCGAGCAGCGGCATGCGCGGGGTGCTGATGGCCAGCGTGATCCTTCTCGCGCTGCGGCGCGACCGGATCGACAATATGGTGCTCCGTACGCTGACCGACATCATGGAATGCCTGGGGCTGCTCTCTTTGCTCAGCCTCCTGGGTGCCCTGGCCAGCTATGCCGTGGCGGCGACGACCACTGGTTATGTCGATCACCTGCTCGCAGCGATCGACGCGTCGCTCGGCTTCGACTGGGTCGCGTTCTACCGCTTCTTCGCCCATAATCCCGCCGTCGCGCACCTCGCCATATTGGCCTATTCCAACATCTTCTATTCGCCAGCGGTCATCCTGGTCGCGCTGGTCGTCACCGGCCGCAGGGATCGCGCGCACATCTTCCTGATGGCCTATGCCATCGCGCTGACCGCGACGGTCGCCGCCTTCGCGCTGTTCCCGGCCCAGGGCGCCCTGCTTTATTATATCGGCTGGAAACCCGACTTCATGCCGGCGATCGGCCTCGACCATGTCATGGTCATCGCAAATCTGCGCAGCGGTGCCATGACGGTCATCAACCCTGCCACGCTGTCCGGGCTGATCAGCTTTCCCAGCTTCCATGCCGCCGCCGCATTGCTCTTCATCTGGGCCGCCTGGCCGCTGAAGCTGCTGCGCTGGCCAATGGTGGCGATCAATGTCGCCATGCTCTTCGCCACGCCGGTCCATGGTTGCCACTACCTGATCGACGTGATCGGCGGGCTGATGATCGCCGGCCTGTCGATCGCGGCCTTGCGGCTGCCCATCATGGCGATACTGCGCGGCGATGTGCCGCGCCTGGCGCCGAAACTCGCATTGGCGAAGCTCGGTTAATCAGAGCACGGCAAGGTCGATCTCAGCGAACCGGTCCAGCGTCTTCGATGCATCCGCCATCGGATATTTGAGCCCCGTTGCGCAGTTAAACAACACTGCACTCTCGTCTTCATCGACCAGGCCAAGCCGCAACGCCTCGCGATAAGCGGCCAGCGTCGCGCCGCCCTCGGGACATATCAGCAGGCCATCCTTCAACGCCGCATCCTCGACCGCCTGGAGGATCGCCGGGTCGCCCACCGCCATGGCTCGCCCGCCGCTTTCACGCACCGCGCGCAGGATCAGGAAGTCGCCGACCGCTTTCGGTACGCGGATTCCGGCCGCGACGGTATGCGCATCTTCCCAGCGCTCGGCATGTTCCTCGCCCGCTTCGAACGCGCGCACGATCGGCGCGCAGCCCGACGACTGGATCGCGAACATCTTGGGCCGCTCGGATCCGATCCAGCCCAGCGCCTCCATTTCGGCGAATGCCTTCCACATACCGATCAGCCCGGTGCCGCCGCCGGTCGGGTAGAAGATCGCTTGCGGCAGCTTCCAGCCGAACTGCGCGGCCAGTTCCAGACCCATCGTCTTCTTGCCCTCGATCCGATACGGCTCCTTGAGGGTCGAAAAGTCGAACCACAGCCCTTCCGCCGCGCCCTTGCCGACGATCGCGCCGCAATCGTCGATCAGCCCGTTGACGCGGTAGACGCGCGCACCCTGAGCGGCGATTTCACGGACATTGATCTCCGGCGTATCGTCGGGACAGAAGACGATCGTCTCGATCCCGCAGCGCGTCGCATAGGCGGCCAGGGCCGCACCGGCATTGCCGTTGGTCGGCATCGCGATCTTTTTAATGCCAAGCGCCTTGGCCATCGCCACCGCCATGACCAGCCCGCGCGCCTTGAACGATCCCGTCGGCAGCCGCCCTTCGTCCTTGACCAGCACGTTCGGCCCGCCGGATTTCGGGATCGGCACCAGCGGCGTCTCGATCTCACCCAGACTGACGATATCGCTGGTACGCCGCACCGGCAGCAGCTCACGCCAGCGCCACAGATCGGTCGGTCGCGCCGCGATCATCGCACGCGGCGCAACCGCCCGGATTGAGGGCAGGTCATAGCGAACGAGCAATGGTCGCCCCGCTCGCGAGAGGCCGTGAAGCTGGTCCGCCTCATAGCGCTCGCCGGTCAGCGAGCATTCGAGATGCGTGACGAAGGTCGGGCGATCGGTAGTGAGGTTCGGGTTGATCGGCACGCGGCCCTCCTATCGGTTCTAACGCGCCATTGCATTCAGCCAAGCGGCGAGGAACTCGAGTCCATATCCGACAACCGCCAGGACCGGCAGAACAAATGCATAGGAGAGCGCTGCCACGCGCAAGCTGCGGGAATAGCCCGGCAAGAACAGGAACCAGACGAAGATGATCGGCCAGGCGATCAGCCCCAGCATGAACAGCGCGTTGACTGCGCGCGGTTCCTGGGCCGGGGCTACCGATCCGATCACCCCGCCTTCGCGACCCCGACCAATGCCGGCCGCAGCAACCGGTCCTTGATCATGTAACCCGCCTGCATTTCCTGCACGACGGTGCCCGGCTTCTCATCGCTCGGTATTTCGAACATCGCCTGATGACGGTTGGGATCGAGCGTCTCGCCCAGCACGGTCATCCTGGTAATGCCGTGACGCTGGAACACCGATTCGAGCTCGCGGCCGGTCGCTTCCAGGCCTGCGACCAGACCTTTCATCTTCTCGTCGTCGCGCAATTCGGCCGGGATCGCGTCGAGTCCCCGCGCCAGATTGTCGGCCACCGACAACAGGTCACGGGCAAAAGCGGTCGCGGCATAGGAGCGCGCATCGGCCGCCTCCTTTTCGGCGCGGCGGCGGACATTCTGCGCTTCGGCGTGCGCATAGAGCAGCCCGGACTTGGCCTCGGCCAGTTCGGCCTCCAGCCTGGCCAGGCGGTCCTCGGCGATCGGGTCCGATGCAGCCGGGGTGGGTTCCGCCATGTCGATCGTCTCGGTCGCTTCGGTCTTTTCGTCTTCGATCATGTCTTCGCTTCAGTCCTGTTAGGTTTCCGGCCAGCCCGGCCTCAACTCATCAGCCGCGCCAGTGTCGCGGCGGTAAAATCAACCATTGGCACAACCCGCGCATAGTTCAACCTTGTCGGGCCAATGACCCCGACAACGCCGACGACGCGCCCGTCGAGCCCACGAAACGGCTTGGCGATGACCGAGGATCCCGACAGCGAGAAGAGTTTGTTCTCCGCCCCGATAAAGATCCGCGTCGCATCCCCCGCGCTTGCGCTGTCGAGCAGATGGGCGATCTCCTGCTTGCCTTCAAGGTCATCGAGCAAAGTGCCGATCCGTTCCAGATCGGCCGCGGCTGCCGCGTCGATCAGCCGCCCCTGCCCACGCACGATCAGGACCGGGCGGCGATCACTATCCTCGCTCCACACCGCAAGACCGCGCTCGATCAGGGTGCGCGCGACGCTGTCGAGCAAGGCTCGTTCTTCGCCGATCTCGCGCTCGATCCGCGTCCGTGCCTGAGTCAGGGTCATCCCTGACAGCATGGCGGTCATGTAATTGCCCGCCTCGACCAGGGCAGAAGGAGACACGCCCATCGGCAGGTCGACCACGCGATTCTCCACCGCGCCATCCTCACTGACCAATACCGCAAGCGCCTTGTCCGCGGACAGCGGCACGAAACTCATCTGGCGCAGCACCAGTTCGCGCTTGGGCACCATCACCAGCCCGGCACAGGCCGACAGACCCGACAGCGCCGCAGTGGTCGCAGCAAGCGCCTCCTCCACCGGTCCGACCTGCGACACGCGCGATTCGATCGCGGCACGCTCCTCCGCCGAGGGCTCGAGTGCATGCATCATGCCGTCGACGAACAAGCGCAGGCCGATTTCGGTCGGCATCCGCCCCGCACTGGTATGGGGTGCCGCGAGCAGGCCCAGTTCCTCCAGATCCTGCATCACGTTGCGGATCGACGCGGGCGACAGGTTGAGTCCCGACAGTTGCGCGATCGTGCGTGAACCGATCGGGCTGCCGGTATCGAGATAGCTCTCGACCACCACGCGAAACACATCGCGGGCGCGGTCGTTGAGATCGCTGATCGGGGGAGCGGACATACCGGTCATATGGGGCGGCGCGACGCGCGGCTCAACGCTTGCCGATGAAGTCGGCGATCGGCAGCATCTCCGGTGCCGTCCGCAACGCCTCCGCCATCGCCTGGCCGGTTTGCAGATTGCAGCCATAATAAAGCGTCAGCTTGTCGGTCGCCGTACCTGATTTCCATTGCACGTCCACGCTGGGCATATCGGTCGCCGCGTCAACACAATCGGGCTGGCCGGGGGTGATGTCGCGCGTGCCCTTGGGCCGATAGGGCGCGAGCACTTTGGCGAAGGCAGCGAATTGATCGGGCGAGGCGGCGAATTTGCGGTCGCCGGTGATCACCGTGTGCTGCATGCCCGTGAACGTCCCGGTTCCGTCCGACGCGATCGTGACACGATAAACCGGGCAGAGGCCATAACAGGGCGCGGTTTCGTACACGATCGCCCCCGGCTCAGCAGTCTGCGGCTCGGCCGGTTTCGGGGCTACCGCGCATCCGGCAAGCAGAAGCGCGGAGGACAGGAGAGTGCGCAGGACGGTCGATCGCATCGGGGTTTCCTCAAGCGGTTCGAAACTGCGCACAACACTGGCGCGTTCGAGGCGACCCGTCTAGGTGGCGTGCCGACCCGTTTTCTGGAGAACAACTATGCGCCCATCCGGCCGCACCCCCGATCAGATGCGCACGATCACGATCGAACCGCGCTTTACCCGCCATGCCGAGGGATCGGTGCTGATCGGTTTCGGCGATACCAAGGTGCTGGTGACAGCTTCGGTCGAGGAGCGTCTGCCGCCATGGATGCGCGGCAAGGGCGAAGGCTGGGTCACCGCGGAATATGGCATGCTGCCCCGCGCCACCCACACCCGCGGCAGCCGTGAAGCGGCCAAAGGCAAGCAGTCTGGCCGCACCCAGGAAATCCAGCGCTTGATCGGGCGCTCCCTTCGCGCGGTGACCGACCTGAAGCTGCTCGGCGAGCGCCAGATCACACTCGATTGCGACGTGATCCAGGCCGATGGCGGCACGCGCACCGCATCGATCTCCGGCGCATGGGTCGCGCTGCGCCTCGCCATCGACGGGCTGATGGCCGAGGGCAAGCTGACCGCCGATCCGCTGACCCAGAAGGTCGCGGCGGTGTCGTGCGGCATCTATCAGGGCACGCCTGTGCTCGACCTCGATTATGACGAGGATTCCAACGCCGACGCCGATGCCAATTTCGTGCTGCTCGAAAACGGCAACATCGCCGAAGCACAGGCCACTGCCGAAGGCGCGACTTATGACGAGGAAGCCTTGTTGCGTCTGCTGCGTTTGGCACGCATCGGCTGCGCGGACATCTTCGCGGCACAGGCAAAGGCGGTCGCGAAATGAGTGGAGAAGGCAGCGGGTCCCAGGCGATCCGCAAGCTCGTCCCCGGCAAACTGATCATCGCCAGTCATAATGAGGGCAAGGTGCGCGAGATTCGCGAGCTGCTCGGCCCGTACGGCATCGAGCCGATTTCGGCTGCCGAACTCGACCTGCCCGAACCGGAGGAGACCGGCACCACCTTCGTCGCCAATGCCGAGTTGAAGGCGCTGCAGGCGGCCGACCTGTCCGGCTTCCCCGCACTGGCCGACGATAGCGGCCTGTGCGTCGATGCGCTGAACGGTGAGCCGGGCATTTTCTCGGCACGCTGGGCCGGGGAGTCGCGCGATTTCGGTGTGGCGATGTCCCTGGTCAACGACCGGCTCGATGCGCTTGAGCCGGAAGCAGGGCTCCCGGAAATCAGTCGGGACGCACATTTCGTCTGCGCGCTCGCGCTTGCCTGGCCCGACGGTCACGTCGAATGGTTCGAGGGACGGGTCGAAGGCGCGCTCGTCTGGCCGCCCCGCGGCGCGAACGGCTTCGGCTATGATGCGATGTTCCTGCCTGACGGCGGTAGCGAGACGTTCGGCGAGATGGATCCAGACGCAAAGCACGCGATCAGCCACCGCGCCGATGCGTTCCGGCAATTGGTGACCGCAGTCCTTTAAACGACACGCCGATACGCGACACGCCACATCGCCAGCCCGATCGCCGCCGAGAAGCCTGCAAGGATGATGCTGGTGGCGATCGCGCTGAGAATACGGAACATCAATGTGCGTGCGTCGGACACGGGCATGTCGAACAGCCCGAAGCCATAGGTCTGCCCGCCGAGGAACAGGGCGAATCCGGCAACCGCGCCGACAACGGCGGCAGCGAGCGGGCCGCGCCTGCCCAGCGCATGGCACACCATCCAGAGCGGCCCGCCAATCGCGACGATCGCCATTGCCGAAATCACCGCCCCGACGATGAATCCCACCACCAGCGACAATAACGACCATGATCCGCCGAGCAGGATGAGCGGAACCGCGAACAGGCCCCCCATCAGCCCGCCAGTCCCCAGCGCCAGTCCCGCGCGATCAAGTGTGGTATCGTAACGACGCAGCGCAACCTGCTCGATCAAGTCCGTTCTCCCCGCGAAACGACCTTATCACCGCGCGGCGCGGCGCCCAAGCCCCACCGCGCCCGGATTAGGTATCGATATCGGACATTTCCTATCGCAGCGTAAAGCCTCCCAATGCCTCGACACATCGTAGAACGTCCTCCTGCGATACCGGCGTTTTCCGCTTCGGTACCGCATAGGCACGATCGTCACCGGCTGTCCGACCCTGGCGGTCATGAAGCCGTTCGCACCCGAACAACGCTACTCATTGCGCGCGCCTCACAGAACGCAGCATGGCGGGCAAGACGCATCAAACCGGCCGTGCAGAGACCGTGTCGGCAAGAAAGGCGAGGATCGCAGCCTCGTCCTCCTTCGCGGTTGCGGTACTGCGTCGGTACAGCCAGCCACCAAAGGCCATCAGCGCGAGCGGGATCGCGATCAACCGCCAGCCATCCCCGAGCGGCGTACCCGATTCGATCATCCAGCGCCCGGCAAGCGCGAGGAAGAGCGTCAGGATGCCGAACCAGCATCCGAGAAAAACGGCCGCGCTGGGCGGCGCGCCAATCCTTCCCGCAATCCGGGAGCCATCGCCATCCGGCTCTACGGTCGCGATCAGAGACCTTGGAAAAGCGTTCCGCACGTCGGGCCGGAAATAGAACAGCATCATATCCCGGTCGGTCCCCTGCCCGGTCACGCCCACAGCCTTCATTTCCCTGCCACGTCCACCCAGCACCGCTTTCAACTTCCTGGCCAATACGTCTGGAGCCAGCGGCGATCTAAGGATGATCCTGCGGGCCATCGTCCTTCCCTCTTCAAAGCGATCCGGCGAGCGCCAGCGCCACGCCGACCGCCACCAGCAACAACCCAATCGCCTCGCTGCGCACAATCCGCTCGCCGAGATAGAAATGCGCGAACCCCATGGTGAACGCCACCTCGACCTGGCCGACGATCCGCACCAGCGCGACCGGCGCCGTCGCAAAGCCAGTGAACCAGCAGGCCGATCCGAGCGAGGACATCAATCCGACTTGCCCCGCGACGCGCCAGGTGGCGAACACCTTCGCCACCTGCTCACGCTCGCGCCACACGATATAGCCGCCCTGCAGCACCGTCTGCAGCGCCACGGTTGTCGCAAGCACGACCAGCGCCGCGCGCAGTTTGTCATCGGTCGCGACCTCGAACGTCGCGCGCCGGATCGCGATCGTGGTCAGAGCGAAGAAGAATCCCGAAGCAATGCCATAGCGCGCCGCTGGCTGGCCGAGTGCACGGATCAGGTCTCCGGCGCTCATGCGTTTGCCGCCGGTCGACAACATCATGATCCCGGCGACGCCAAAACCGATGCCAAGCCAGGTAAGGCGGCCCAGCCCCTCTCCCAGCAGCACGACGGAGAGGAGCGCGCTTTGTACTGCCTCGGTCTTCGAATAGGCGGTACCGACGACGAAATTGCGCTCGTCGAACGCCATCAGCAGCAAATTGGTCGCGATGATCTGCGCGACCCCACCCCGCTGCGCAGAACAACAAGAACTTGGCACCAAGCGCCGGGAACGGCGCCGGCGCGATCAGCCATTGATAGGCGAGGACGAACAGGATCGCGAACGGCAGGCCATAGAGATAACGCACCAGCCCGGCGGCATTGACCGACAGGTCGCGGCCAACCTTGCGCTGCACCGCCGTGCGCCATGCCTGCAACGCGCCGGCGAACACCGTCGCGGGCAGCCAGATCGGCAGGACGATCATCGCCGGCGGTGCTTCAACGGGTCAGATCGACGTGAGACGGCATTGCATCGACCATCTTCGCCAGTTCGTCGTCAGGAACGACGCGGTCATAGGCTCCGCGATATATAGCCTCGATCCAGGCCGTTACTTCGCCCCGCGTGACCTGGGTTCGCCCTTCACCAGGCCAGATCATCAAGTCGAGTTCGGGCGGCGAGTCAGCACCGATCCTGGGCATCCGATACTCAACGCCCATGACCTGCCGCGCGCCCAATCGAGCGTAGAATTGCTTGCGGCGACGGCGCATCTCCCGGTCGCTACTGTCCTGACGATCGCTATCGACTTCGATCACCAGACTATGACTGCCGATCCGATCGAGCACGGCGCGAAACATCTCCGCGCCAAGCCCTCGCCCGCGCGCAGCGGCCGAGGTTCCGAGATATTCCAGCAGCGCCATCGGGTGGCGGTCCGACAGGAAAAGAACCGCGAACGACATCACCTGATCGTCGATTTCGCCGATCAGGATGCGATAGTCGGGCCTGGTCACAAGCGCCGCGATCTGCTCGCGCGTCTTGCGCTCGCTCGCCGGAAGCGCCTCGCAAAATATCTCGTAGAAATCGTCAAAGGCCGGCCCTTCGGCGATACTCAGTCGCGCGATCCGCAACTCGCCACGGGAGGGCCCTTGCGTCACGCGTTCTCCAGCGCCTGTCTGGCGATCTTTTCCTTCCACACCAGCGGCGCAAGTGTGTGCACATTGGCGCCGCTCGAATCGACCGCCACGGTGACCGGGAAATCGCTCACCTCGAATTCGTAGATCGCCTCCATGCCGAGATCCTCGAACCCGACGATCTTCGACCCCTTGATCGCACGCGCAACGAGATAGGCGGCGCCGCCCACCGCCATCAGATAGGCGCTCTTCGCCTCGGCGATGGCCTCGGTCGCAGCCGGGCCGCGCTCGGCCTTGCCGACCATCGCGAGCAGGCCCTGGTCGAGCATCATGCGCGTGAATTTGTCCATCCGCGTCGCGGTGGTCGGGCCGGCCGGACCGACCACTTCCTCACCCACCGGATCGACCGGGCCGACATAATAGATCACGCGCCCCTTGAACTCGACCGGCAGCTTTTCGCCCGCGTCGAGCATGTCCTTAATGCGCTTGTGCGCGGCATCCCGCCCGGTGAGCATCTTGCCGTTGAGCAGCAACCGGTCGCCCTGTTTCCAGCCCTGCACCACCTCCGGCGTCAGCGTGTCGAGATCGACGCGGATCGCCGCCTTGTCGGGTGTCCAGTTGACGTCGGGCCATTCCTCCAGCTTGGGCGCTTCGAGATAGGCCGGGCCGGAGCCGTCGAGCGTGAAATGGGCGTGGCGCGTAGCCGCGCAATTGGGGATCATCGCCACCGGTTTCGACGCGGCGTGCGTCGGCCAGTCGAAAATCTTGACGTCGAGAATGGTCGACAGTCCGCCAAGTCCCTGCGCACCGATGCCCAGCGCATTGACCTTGTCGTAGATCTCGATGCGCAGCTTCTCGATATCGTTCTCGGGCCCGCGCTCCTTCAGCTGCGCCATGTCGATCGCACCCATCAGGCTCTGCTTGGCGAGCAGCATCGATTTCTCGGCGGTGCCGCCGATACCGATGCCGAGCATGCCCGGCGGGCACCAGCCGGCGCCCATTTGCGGCAGCATCTCGAGCACCCAGTCGACGATCGAATCGCTCGGATTCATCATCTTGAACTTGGACTTGTTCTCGCTGCCGCCGCCCTTCGCCGCGACGTCGATCGACACCGTCTTGCCCGGCACCATCTCGACATTGAGCACGCTCGGCGTGTTGTCCTTGGTGTTGCGGCGCGTAAAGGCCGGATCGGCAAGGATCGAAGCGCGCAGCTTGTTCTCGGGGTTGAGATAGGCGCGACGCACGCCCTCATCGACCACTTCCTGCAAAGACCGGTCGCCCTTTTCCAGCCGGCAATCCTGGCCCCATTTGATGAATATCGTGACGATGCCGGTATCCTGGCAGATCGGGCGATGACCCTCGGCACACATACGGCTGTTGGTCAGGATCTGCGCGATGGCGTCCTTCGCAGCCGGACTCTGTTCCGCCTCATAGGCGACGCCGAGCGCGCGAATATAATCCATCGGATGGTAGTAGCTGATGAACTGCAACGCGTCGGCGACGCTTTCGATCAAATCGTCTTCGCGGATAATCACTGTCATGGTCGGTTCCCGGCACTCGCTTGGCGCCGTCCATATGCCGAGCGTGCCAGGTGGCCAAGAGGCTTGGTGCACCTTCATCATCACCATTGTCGGCACGCCTTGTTAACCATCAACGGCAAGCAAATCCGAATGCCTTGTCGTTATCGAAAATAATCGATGCGCCGGCCGTTCAATCCCCTGTCCGATATTCTCGGATCGATGACCTCGTTGTGGAGCGATCTGTCGCTCGGCGTTGACGAGGACAGGGCGCCCGACGCGCATCAATTGCAGTTCGAACAGGCCGCAACCGCCTGGCCCGCCGCCCTGCTCACGCAGATCCTCGCTGCGGCCATGCTGCTCGCCACCGCGATGACCGTCGGGCTCCATGACCTGCTCGCACCGATCGCGGTGCGCGGCGGACTGGTCGTCCTGCTCGGCGTGGTCGCGCTGGCACTGCTCAAATTATCCGCGCCACGCAACTGGCCGCCGCATATCAAGGTGCGGCTTTCACTGATCTACGCCACGGGATTGGGTGCCGGCCTGTTCTCGATGTTGTGGATGACGACGCACGTCTCCAACGGCACGCTGCAACTCGCCGGCTTCGTCGCCGTATTTGGCGCGGTCATCGTCACCGCCATGGCGCTTCAGGCATTGCGCGCCGCAACGCTCGGCTATGCCGGCGCGCTGGTCGCGACCATTGCGCTGCACAACGGCCTGGGTGTCGTTACGAGCATCGCGGCGGTGTTTCTCGCTTGCCTGATCATCGCCACCAGCGGCCTGGCACGGCTCGATCGGGCCCAGGCGGAGGCGCGAGACGCCGATACCAATGACGGCAATCTCGCGCTGCGCCTGATCCGCGAGTTCGAGGATCATGGCAGCGGCTGGTTCTGGCAGACCGACCGGCAGGGCCGGCTGGTCTATTTGTCGCCCCAGGTCGCCAACGAGGTCAGCACGCCGGACAATGAAGCGATCGGCGCCATGCTCACCGCGGTGTTCAAGGTCGACAGCGCGTCGCCCGATACGGAGCGCACCTTGGGCTTCCATCTATCCTCGCGCACCTCCTTCTCCGGTTATTCGGTGCGCGCCGCGGCCGGCGGGACGGAACGCTGGTGGTCGATCTCCGGCCGGCCGATCCTCGACGGCCTGAATCGCTTCCAGGGTTTTATCGGCAATGGCAGCGACCTGACCGAAAAGCGCAAGTCGGAGGCCGAGATCACGCGCCTTGCCTTGTTCGACGGCCTCACCGGGCTCGCAAACCGTCAGCGCATGCGCCTCGCACTCGATCAGACGCTCGCACCGCAAGGTGGCGGCTTTGGTTCGCCCGCATTGCTGCTGCTCGATCTCGACCGGTTCAAGGCGGTCAACGACACGCTGGGTCACCAGACCGGCGACGCACTGCTCAAACAGGTCAGCCAGCGTTTGCTGCGCAGCGTCGGCGATGCGGGGCTGGTGGGCCGGCTCGGCGGCGACGAATTCCAGGTCGTGCTGCCGCGCGAGGCCAATCGCGACCGGCTCGCCGAACTGGCGCGCGCGATCATCGCGTCGCTGTCACAGCCCTATTTCATCGACGGATCATCGATCACAATCGGTTGCTCGATCGGCATTTCCATCGCGCCGGTCGACGGCGAGGATTCGGAAACGCTGGTGCGCAATGCCGATCTCGCGCTTTACGCTGCCAAGGCCGATGGGCGCGGCATCCACCGCTTCTACCGCGAGGAGTTGCTGCACGGCGCGCAGAACCGCAAGCAACTCGAGGATGATTTGCGCAACGCGCTCCCGCAAAATGAATTCCATGTCGCCTATCAGCCGGTAGTCAGCACAAAAAGCGAGCGGATCGTCGGCTATGAAGCGCTGCTGCGCTGGAATCACCCGACGCGCGGCGCGGTAAGCCCGGCTGAGTTCATCCCCGTCGCCGAGGATTGCGGGCTGATCGAAGCGATCGGCGAATGGGTCCTGCGCACCGCCTGCGCCGATGCAGCGACCTGGCCGCGCGACATCCGCGTCGCGGTCAATGTCTCGCCGATCCAGTTCGCCAACCCGGCTTTGCCTGCTGTGGTGACCAATGCGCTGGCGCGGTCGGGCATTCGCCCGGACCGCCTCGAACTCGAAATCACCGAAGGCGTGTTCCTCAACAATGAGGATGCCTCATCCGAGCAGATGTTCAAGAATCTGAAGACGATCGGCGTGCGTCTCGCGCTCGACGATTTCGGCACCGGCTATTCCTCGCTCGGCTATCTGAAGAAGGCGCCGTTCGACAAGATCAAGATCGACCAGAGCTTCGTGCGCGGCGCAGCGGTCGCGGGCAACCGCAACGCCGCAATCATCAAGGCGATCGTCACGCTGGCCGATACGCTCGGCATGGAAACCACTGCCGAGGGTGTCGAAGTGCAGGATGAGATCGCGCTGATCCGCGAACTGGGCTGCAGCCACATCCAGGGCTATGTCTATGGCAAGGCTGCCCGCGCCTCGGCCGTGCTCGAGCAGCTTGCGGCAAAGGGCGGCATGGCCACCGCCACTGGCTACCGCGTCAGCCGCTCGCCGCGGACCAAGATGCTGCGTACCGCGCGCGTCGCGACCGAAGGCATCGAAGGCGAAGTCCGCATCCGCAACATGTCCTCAACCGGCGCGATGATCGACGGGATCGAGATCGATGGCGAGGTCGACGGCATAGATCTGTTGATCGAACTGCTCGAGGGGCAGATGTTCCCCGCCAAGCTGCGCTGGGCCGCCGATGGCAAGGCTGGCATCGAGTTTGCGCAGACGTTCAACATGGAACGGCTCAACCCGGTCGCTCAGGCCCCCGCGATCCGCCGTTCGGGGTAAGGAGCTAACCCCCTCACTCCCGCTTCCCCGACGAAGGCGGGGGCTCAGGCGGGAAAAGGCGGTAAGAGTCGTTGCGTCTCGTTACGTTGGTCATTCCGACTGGGCCCCGGCCTTTGCCGGGGATCAGCTCAGGTCGGAATGGCGGGGGCTGATCCCTCTACCCGTTCGCCAGCGGAAACCAGTCCCAGAACGGCTTGCCCTCTTCTCGCGTCCGCGCCACCGAGGGCCGTGCCTCGAGCCGTTGGTGATACCCCACGACATTGGGAAACCCGTCAAACGGCAGCGCATGTTTCGCATAGAGCAGCGACGGCGCCGCCGCACAATCGGCCAGGCCGAACGCGTCTCCTGCCGCCCATTCCCGCGTCGCCATCACCGTATCGAGCCAGCCATAGGCCCTGGCCAGCATCTCCCGCGCCTTCCCGACGCCATAGGGGTCGGCATTACCCTCGGGCCGTCGACGCTCGAACACCACGGTCTGCAACGGGGTCATGACATAATTGTCGAAGAAGCGGTCCATGAAGCGCGCTTCCAGCGCAGCCTCGATGTCGGCCGGAATCATCGGAGCCACACCGGGATGATATCGGTCGAGATATTCAATGATCACGCTGGTCTCGGCGACTGAGCGCTCTCCATCGACCAGCAACGGCATGTGCTGCATCGGCCAGAGCGCCGCAAACTCCCTGGCATAGTCGGGCGTGTCCGGCCCAAGCTCGCGATAGTCAAACGGCGTGCCGCTCTCGTATAGCGCGATCAACACTTTCTGGCAGTAGGACGACAAGGGGTGCGCATAGATTTTAATCGCCATCTCTCTCCACCTATTTCGTCAGCACGATGTGCATCGCGTTCTCGCCCTGGGTCTGCTCGGTCACCTTATAGCCGAGCGCGGGGAGGTCGATCCCGGCGAACATCGCCTCACCGCCGCCGAGCACCACCGGCGCAACCGCGAAATGCAGCTCGTCGATCACGCCGGCCTGCAGATACTGACGGATGGTCGCCGGGCCCCCGCCGATGCGGATATCGCGGGCGCCCGCCGCTTCTTTCGCCCGCGCCAGCGCTTCATCGATCCCGCCAGTCACGAAATGGAACACGGTGCCGCCGTTCATCTCGATCGACGCCCGGGCATGATGCGTCAGGACGAACACCGGGCAATGATAGGGCGGCGTGTCGCCCCACCAGCCCTTCCAGTCCGCGTTCGGCCCCTCGCTCGGCCACGCGCCCCGCACTGGCCCGAACATGTTGCGGCCGAGGATCCATGCCCCCATGCCGTGCATCGCCCGAGCGGCATAACTCTCATCGATGCCGGTGGAGCCGCCTTCCTCGCCGAACATCGTGCGGAAGGTCTTGGTGCCGAAAGCCCATTCGTGCAGCTCTTTGCCGCGCACGCCGAGCGGATTGTCGAGGTCCTGATCGGGGCCGGCGCCAAAACCATCCACTGAGATCGAGTAACCGCCAACGCGAATCTTCGTCATCATCCGTCCTTTTCAAACCGATTGCGAATCAAAAGCAGTTGCTTTCTACACAACTGATCCTATATTGCAACCAGTCATGACGATCCATATCGACGACCCTCGATCGGGCTGCCCGATCAACCTCACGATTCAGGCGCTGGGCGACCGCTGGAGCCTGATCGTCATTCGTGACGTGATGTTCGGTAATCGCCGCCATTTCCGCGAACTACTCGTCGCGTCGGAAGAGCGCATCGCGTCGAACATCCTTGCCGACCGGCTCAAGAAACTGGTCGCGGCAGGCTTTCTGGCGATCACTGACGATCCCAGCCACAAACAGAAGCATATCTACAGCCTGACCGAGCCGGCGATCCAACTCGTGCCGCTGATCGTCCAGCTTGGCGCTTGGGGCCGTCGCCATTTGCCCGTCACGCCCGATCTCGCGATCCGCGCACAATTGCTCGAAGAGGGCGGGCCGGAGATGTGGACGGACTTCATGGACGAGCTCCGCACCGCGCATCTCGGCACACCGTCCACGGGACGCGCGAGCGTCGCCGTTCGACTTCAGATGGCGTATGAAGCGATGGTCGCTCAATTGGATCGAGACTCGGCCAGCTCGACGGACTAGCATACCCGTAATTCAAAAACGGGAGAGTCGCATGCGCCTGGGCAAAGCACGGATCGAACCGCTATCGGATGCCGAGGCGACCGATGCGCAGAAGCAAGTCCTCGCGCCGTTCGTCGAACGCAACTTCGTCCTCAACATCTTCCGCACCATGGCGCGACACCCCGGTGCGCTCGACCGATTCCTCAAATGGGGCAATTACATCCTCGGCAAGTACAACACGCTGCCGGAACGCGAGCGCGAACTCGCCATATTGCGCACCGGCTTCAATTGCGGCTCGGGCTATGAATGGGCGCAGCATGTCGTGATCGGCAAGCGCGCCGGGCTGACCGGCGAAGAGATCGCGCGGATCAAGACGGGCAGCGCCTCGCCCGGCTGGAGCAGTGCTGATGCTGCGATCCTCGATGCGTGCGACGACTTGACCCGCGACCATTTCATCACTGACGCGCATTGGGCAGCACTTGGCCACCACTTCCGCACCGAACAGTGCATGGACCTGGTCTATACCGTCGGTCAGTACACCCAGGTGTCGATGCTGCTGAACAGCTTCGGCGTGCAGCTCGACAAGGGCCTGGTGCTCGACCCCGACCTGGACCGCCGCGCATGACCGGCCGGCTGGCTGGCAAGACCGCGATCCTCATCGGCGCCGGGCAGACGCCGGGCGACACGATCGGCAATGGCCGGGCGACGGCGATGCTGTTCGCCCGCGAGGGCGCAGCGGTATTCTGCGTCGATCGCAATCTCGACCGGGCCGGGGAAACCGCTGCGCTGATCGCCGGTGAAGGCGGCACCGCCCACGCGCATGCCGCCGATATCCGCGACGAGGCGGAATGCGCGGCGCTGATCGCGGCGGGCGTCGCCGCACTCGGCCGGTTCGACATTCTCCACAACAATGTTGGCGGCGGCGCGGGAGACGCATCGGTCGAGGCGACCGATCCCGCACGGTTCGACGCGATCCTCCATCTCAACCTCACCGCGATGATGCAGACAATCAAGCACGCCTTGCCCGTGATGCGCGCGCAAGGGCAAGGCGCGATCGTCAACATTTCCTCGCTTGCCGCGATCGCGCCGGCCGGGATCATTGCCTATGAAGTGTCGAAGGCGGGCGTGAACAAGCTCACCACCAGCGTTGCGGCCCTCAATGCCCGGCACCAGATTCGCTGCAACGCGATCCTGCCTGGCCTGATCGACACACCGATGGCGATCCAGGGCTGGGCCGGCCTGACCGGCGAGGCGCAGGCGGAACTGCGCGCCAAGCGCGACGCGCGCGTGCCGATGGGGCGGATGGGCACCGCGTGGGACGTGGCGCACGCCGCGCTGTGGCTGGCGTCGGACGATGCGCGCTTCGTGACTGGTGCGCTGCTGCCGGTCGATGGCGGGCAGTCGGTACGGCTGGGCTAAGCCTGAACGTCGGATAACCGCCCGGTTCAGGAACAGGATTCAATCATGCGCGTATTCTTCCCGACATGCCCGACGTGGCGGGCTGGAAAGGATGTACCCCATGAGAATGCCCAAATTTCTCGTTGCTATCGGCCTGATGGTCGCGGCGATGAGCGTGAGCGGCACCGCAAACGCCCAGCGCTACGACCATGGTCGCGATGGCTATCATGACCGTTATGATCGCGGCGACCGTAACTGGCGTGGTGATCGTGGTTGGCGCGGTGATCGCGGCGACCGCCGCTGGCGCGGCGATCGTGGCTGGCGTGGTGATCGCGGTTGGCGCGGCGACCGTCGCTGGCGTGGTGATCGCGGCTGGCGTGGTGACCGCTGGGATCGCGGCCGTCGCTACGGCTGGAACAATGGCTATCGCCGTTGCTGGACCGACTGGCGCTACGGCCGTCGCGTGCGCATCTGCCGCTAAGCTGAAATGGGGCGGCGACCGGACAGGTCGCCGCCCTTTTTCTGATCAGCCGGCGCGGTTGCCGATCGCAGCCGGCGTAACCGGCGACTGAGCGGCAGGTGCCGGCGGTGCCGAACCATCGGCCGGCGGGGGTGGCGGAGGACCGTCACGCCCTTCCGGCCCGCGATCCGGTCCATCATGCGCCGTGCCCCTTGGACCATGCGGAGGGCCGCCCAGCTCCGTCACTTTGCCATCCGCACCGATCAGGAAGGAGGCATGGACGATGCCGTCATGGAATCTGCCCTGGATCGTCACCATCGCACCGGTCGCGACCGGGCTATTCGAACTCATGCCCAGCATTCCATGCCGGCGCCCCCCATCGATCAGCGCCTTGCCGCTGCCGTCCTGCATCACGAACATCGGGCCATAGACTTCGGCCACTTTCCCGCGCAGCGTTATGACGTTCGTGCTGTCGGTCAGGCCGGAGATCGCCATCGGCTTGATCGGCGCCATCTCGATCGACGGCCCGCTCACCTTGATCGCGGCCGCCCCGGCGGCAACGCCGACGCCAAGCAACGCCACGGCAGCGAGCGATGCCTTGAACAGTGTGCGGCTGGTCTTGGTTTCTTCGGTCATTATGGTCACTCCATCTGTGTCGATGGCAGTTTCTAGCGAGTCGCACCCACGGCCCGCTGAACCTTCCTGTTCAGTTTCGGTTTAACGCAGGATCCTAGCCCGCAGGTTGAAAGGACGAGAATGCGCATCCTGCTGGTTGAGGACGATATGGCGCTCGCCGAGGGCATCGCCCGCGCGTTGCGCGCCGAGCATTTCGCCGTCGACACTGCCACGAATGGAGAGGACGGCGCGCATCTCGGTGACACCGGGCTGTACGACGCCGCGGTGCTCGATCTTGGCCTGCCGGTGAAGCCCGGCATAACGGTGCTGAAGGAATGGCGCGCGGCGGGCCGTGCGCACCCGGTGCTGATCCTCACCGCGCGCGATGGCTGGTCGGACAAGGTCGAGGGCTTCCGCGCCGGGGCCGACGATTATCTGACCAAGCCGTTCCGGCTCGAGGAACTGGTCATGCGGCTGCGCGCGCTGGTCCGCCGCGCTTCGGGTCATGCCGCAAGCATCGTCAGCTGCGGCCCCGTGTCGTTCGACGCACAGACCGGCCAGTTCGAACTTGACGGCCTGCCGCTGCGCCTCACCGCGCTCGAATGGCGCGTGCTCTCCGCGCTGATGCTGCGCAAGGACGTGGTGATCGACCGGCTCGACCTGATGGAACGGGTGTATGACGGCGATGCCAACCCGGACTCCAACTCGCTCGAAGTGATTATCGGCCGGCTGCGCAAGAAGGTCGGCCGAGACCTGATCGAAACGGTGCGCGGGCGCGGCTATCGCCTGACCGAGGCGCCGCAATGAGGCTGATGCCGAAATCGCTTTACGGCCGGCTGCTCGCCACAGCGCTGCTCGCGACGCTGGCCGCGCTTGCTTTCGCCGCAGTCGCGATCGGTGCTGTGCTCGAACGCTTCGTGATGCACGGACTCGACCAACAGCTCGATGCCCAGATCGCGATCCTCGCCACCGCGATCGGGCCGGACGGCGCGATCGATCGCGGGCGCATCTCACTCGCCCCACCCTATGACCGGGCCGATTCCGGCTGGGGCTGGCGGATCGACGCACCCGCCGGCACGATCCGCTCGCCCGCCGCACCCGATCCGGGGCCGTTTCGGCTCGACGAGCCGCCGCCCCACTTGCGTCCTGACCGGAACGATCGCTCGGACGAGCCGCGCCCGCTCCTCTGGCGGGCCGCTGACGGTCATGCCTACCACGCCCGCGCGCTGACCGTTCCAACCTCGGCCGGCATCGTCCGGATCACCGCGTCCGCGCCGCGCGCCATCGTCGAACGCCCGATCCGGGCGGCGATGATCCCGCTGCTTGGCTCGCTCGCCCTGCTCGGCATCGCGCTGGCGCTGTCCACCCTGATCCAGCTGCGCATCGGCCTGCGCCCGCTCGGCCAGCTGCGCGAGGCGCTGGCGGCGGTACGGCGCGGCAGTGACGCGCGCGTTCCACCCGACCAGCCGACCGAACTCGCGCCACTGGCAGATGAGATCAACGCGCTGCTCGATGCGAACGACGCGGCGCTGGCCAATGCGCGCGGCCATGTCGCCAATCTCGCGCATGGGTTGAAGACGCCGCTCGCCACGCTCGCCCTTGCGCTGCGCGAGCGCGACCCCGACGGGTCGCTCGGTGCGCAGCTCGATCGCATCGATCAAGCGGTCCGCCACCATCTCGGCCGCGCCCGCACCGGCACGCCGGGCGGCGTCACGCGGGTCGCGACGCCACTGCGCCCGGCGATCGAGGGGCTTGCCGAGGCGCTGGGCCGCATCCATGCCGCCCGGCCAGTCACCGCCGACATCGCGATCGACCCCGGCCTGTCGGTTGCGCTCGATCCGCAGGACCTGGATGAACTCGCCGGCAATCTGCTCGACAATGCGTGGCGCTGGGCGGCGAGGCGTATTATGGTGAGCGCCGAACGCGACGCGCAAAGGGTCCGGCTGATCATCACCGATGACGGCCCCGGCATCCCCGACGCCGAACGCGTCGCGGCGATGCAGCCGGGCCGTCGCCTCGACGAGTCCGGCGACGGCCATGGCTTCGGCCTGTCGATCGCGCGCGAACTGGCCGAGCTTTATGGCGGGACTCTGTCGCTGGATGCGGCGGAGAGCAGTGGACTGCAGGTGACCGTGAGGTTGCCAGCAGCCCTCTAACTCGTCCCCCGCCATGCGAGAGAGGAGTTAGAGGGTCATCCCCGTTCGCTATCGAGATGCGCCATCAGCGGCGTCGGATACCGATCGCCCGCCGCCGCGCCCTTGGGCACCGCGTGCTCGATCGCGGCCAGATCCTCGCCGCTCAGCACCACATCCAGCGCCCCGAGCGCCTCGCTCAACCGGTCGCGCCGCCGCGCGCCGACCAGCGGCACGATATCCCGACCCTGCTCCGCGACCCAGGCAATGGCGATCTGCGCCACCGTCGCACCCTTCGCCGCCGCCACCGCCTGCAACGCATCGACCAGCGCCAGATTGGCATCGACATTCCCGGACTGGAATCGCGGGCTCATTGCGCGGAAGTCGCCCGCCCGGCTGGCATCCTTCTGCCAATGCCCGCTGATCAGGCCGCGCGACAGCACGCCATAGGCGGTCACGCCGATCCCGAGCTCCTGCGTGGTCGGAAAAATCGCCTCTTCCGGCGCGCGCGAAATCAGCGAATATTCGATCTGCAGATCGCAGATCGGATGCACCGCCGCCGCGCGCCGGATCGTTTCCGCGCCCATTTCGCTGAGCCCGATATGCCGGACATAGCCAGCCTTCACCATTTCGGCGATCGCACCGATCGTCTCCTCGATCGGCACGTCCGGGTCGAGTCGCGCCGGGCGATACACATCGATATAGTCGGTGCCGAGCCGCTGCAGCGAGTAAGCAAGGAAGTTCTTCACCGCCTCGGGCCGCGCATCATATTTCGACCAGCCACCCGCCGCATCGCGCATCGCGCCGAACTTGACGCTGAGCTGATAGCTGTCGCGCGACAGGCCTTTCACCGCCTCGCCGATCAACATCTCGTTATGCCCCATGCCGTAGAAATCGCCGGTGTCGAGCAGAGTCACACCGGCGTCGAGCGCGGCATGGATCGTCGCGATGCTCTCCGCCCGGTCGGACGGGCCGTACATGCCCGACATGCCCATGCAGCCAAGCCCGATCGCCGATGTCGCCGGGCCGTTTCTGCCCAGGTTGCGCTGTTCCATGATCCGTTTCCTCAAAATCGCTTGCCCGCTTATGCCACACCGGGGATCGTGCAATAAGCCGATGTTATTGGAACAGCCCGTGCGGGAATTCGGACAATGACCACGCCCAATCTCGATGATATCCGACTCTTCGCGAGCGTCGCGGAGGCCGGCGGCTTTCGCAGCGCAGCGCAGGACCGCAACGTCTCCGCTTCCTCGCTCAGCGACGCGGTGCGCCGGCTCGAAGGCGATCTCGGCGTGCGCCTGCTCAATCGCACCACGCGCAGCGTAACGCCGACCGAGGCGGGCCAGCGCCTGCTCGAACGGCTGCGCCCTGCGCTGGCCGAAATCTCCGACGCGCTCGACGGCCTGGCGGTGCGCGACGGCCAGCCGAGCGGTACGCTGCGGCTCAACGTGCCGACCGTCGTTGCGCACTATATCCTGCCGCCGATCATCGCGCGCTTCCTCGCCGCGCATCCCGGCATCCGCATGGAGATCATTGCCGAGGACACCTTCCTCGACGTGCTTGCGCACGGCTTCGATGCCGGCATCCGCTATGAGGAAAGCATCGCCAGGGACATGATTGCGATCCCGATCGGCCCGAAATATCAGCGCTTCGCGGTCGCCGGCTCGCCCGCCTATCTCGCCGCGCACGGCGTGCCGAAACATCCCCGCGATCTCGCCGATCACGCCCGGATCGGCCATCGCTTCGCCAGCGGCCATCTCGCGCTGTGGGATTTCGAGCGTGGCGCCAAGCGCTTCCGCATCGCGCCGGAAGGTCCGCTGATCTCCTCGTCGCACGCGATCGGCATGGCCGCAGCGCTGGCCGGGCTTGGCCTGATCGCCAGCTTCGCCGAATATCTCCAGCCGGAGATCGATCGCGGCGCGCTGGTCCAGGTACTGAGCGACTGGCAGGAGGATTTCCCCGGCCCCTCGCTTTACTATCACAGCCGCCGCCACATGCCCGCGCCGTTGCGGGCGTTCATCGATTTCGTCAAAGCAGGTGGATAGTCCGGAGACGTTCATGCCCCAACCCCTTGCTCTCGCTTTCGACGTGTTCGGCACGGTGGTCGACTGGCGCACTAGCATCGCGCGCGAGGCCGACGCCTTCTTTGCAGCACTCGGGCATGAAATCGACGGCGCGCAGTTCGCCGACCAGTGGCGTGGTCTCTACCAGCCGGCGATGGAGGAATGCCGCAGCGGGCGCCGCCCCTATACGCGGCTCGACATTCTCAACCGCGAGACGCTCGAAGCCCTGCTCGCCCGCCACGACATCGACCCGTCCGGCATCGAAGACGCGGCGCTCGACCGCTTTGCCCGTGCCTGGCGGCGGCTCGATCCCTGGCCCGATGCGGTCGAGGGACTGACCCGGCTGAAAGTCCGCTTCCCCATCGTCACTCTGTCCAACGGCAATACCGCGCTCACGCTCGAAATGGCCCGGCGCGCCGGCCTGCCCTGGGACACGATCCTCGGCGCCGAATCGACCGGTCACTACAAGCCGCTGCCACAGGCCTATCTCGGCACCGCCGATATCCTCGGCATCGCGCCCGGCGCCTTGTGCCTGGTCGCCGCACATCACAGCGACCTCGCCGCTGCGCGGGCGTGCGGCCTGATGACGGCCTATGTCCACAGGCCGCAGGAATATGGCGGCCGAATCGCCCCCGACGCGAATCTGGCGCAGGACTGGGACTATCGCGCCGACAGCTTCATCGGGCTCGCCGGGCAGCTCGAACGATAGCGTTCAATATCGTCTGCGCCGCGTCTTCCTGATCTGAATCAGCACCGGAATCCGCGCAAATTATTTTGCGAAATTTTTCTCCGTTCCGTATTCGTCCTCTTGCCTTTCGGCAAAGCCAGCTTTGACCACGCGTCGCTGCGCTGCGGTACCTGGCGCTTGCCGTGAACCGACTCAAAATAGCGACGAACCGAGTCTCTAATTTGTCATTTACTGTCTTGCCTCGGGACCAGAATGGGCACAATCTGTAGGGGTTGAGTTCGGGGGCGAACCCAAGAGCTGGTAGAACATCAGTCGCAACACCATATTGCGAGCATGCCCGCACGCGCCATCACGGTGGCGCGAGGGGTGAGATTTTGTTCTCACTGGGACGCCCGGAAATGGTAGCTTGGGGGTTCGCCCCGATTCGAACGGACCGGGAACACCGGTCGGGTAACATATTTGAGACAAGGGCGGCATTCGATGGACTTCAGAGACGGTCAGGAAGCGAGCGTAAACATGGCAACCGACGCGATGGACGCGATCACCGGCACCCCCGACGAGGCGCTTGCTCAGGATAAGGACAAGGGCAAGGGAACGGCGAAGCGCAAGCTCGACGCGCGCGGCGATTCGAAGGAAGTGAAGCCACAGCTTTACCCGGTCGAGGTCGATCATTCGCGCGACGCCCTGCTCACCGATTTCGGCAAGGACACGCTGACCGACCGCTATCTGCTGCCGGGCGAGCGCTACCAGGATCTCTTCGTGCGCGTCGCCTCGGCCTATGCCGACGATGCCGCGCACGCGCAGCGCCTCTATGACGCGATCTCGCAGCTCTGGTTCATGCCCGCGACCCCCGTGCTGTCCAACGGCGGCACCGGCCGCGGCCTGCCGATCAGCTGCTATCTCAATTCGGTGCCGGACAGTCTCAACGGCATCGTCGACACCTGGAACGAGAATGTCTGGCTCGCCTCGCGCGGCGGCGGCATCGGCACCTATTGGGGCAATGTGCGCGGCATTGGCGAGCCGGTCGGCCTGAACGGCAAGACCAGCGGCATCATTCCGTTCGTGCGCGTGATGGATTCGCTGACGCTGGCGATCAGCCAGGGCTCGCTGCGCCGCGGCTCGGCCGCCTGCTATCTCGACGTCAGCCACCCGGAAATCGAGGAGTTCCTCGAGATCCGTAAACCCTCGGGCGATTTCAACCGCAAGGCGCTCAACCTGCACCACGGCGTGCTGATCACCGACGAATTCATGGAATGCGTCCGCGACGGCAAGGAATGGACGCTGCGCAGCCCGAAGGATCAGTCGGAGCGCGGCAAGGTCGATGCGCGCAGCCTGTTCCAGAAGCTGGTCGAGACCCGTCTCGCCACCGGCGAGCCGTACATCGTCTTCTCCGACCATGTGAACAAGGCGATGCCCAAGCATCACCGCGAGCTCGGGCTCAAGGTCTCGACCTCGAACCTGTGTTCCGAAATCACCCTGCCGACCGGCAAGGACCATCTCGGCAATGACCGCACCGCGGTATGCTGCCTGTCCTCGCTCAACCTCGAAACCTGGGACCAGTGGAAGGACCAGAAGGGGTTCATCGAGGACGTGATGCGTTTCCTCGACAATGTGCTGCAGGATTATATCGACCGTGCCGAACCCGGCATGGAGCGCGCCGCCTATTCGGCAATGCGCGAGCGTTCGGTCGGCCTCGGCGTGATGGGCTATCACAGCTTCCTCCAGGCCCGCGGCCTCGCCTTCGAAGGCGCGATGGCCAAGTCGTGGAACCTGAAGATGTTCAAGCACATCAAGGCGCAGGTCGACGAAGCCTCGATGCAGCTCGCGGTCGAGCGCGGCCCCTGCCCCGACGCCGCCGATCAGGGCGCGATGGAACGCTTCAGCTGCAAGATGGCGATCGCGCCGACCGCGTCGATCAGCATCATCTGCGGCGGCACCAGCGCGTGCATCGAGCCGATCCCGGCCAATATCTACACGCACAAGACGCTGTCGGGCAGCTTCTCGATCAAGAATCCCTATCTCGAAAAGCTGCTGATCGAAAAATCGAAGAACAGCGACGCGGTGTGGAACTCGATCCTGGAACAGGGCGGCAGCGTCCAGCATCTCGACTTCCTCAGCACTGAGGAAAAGGATTGCTACAAGACCAGCTTCGAGATCGACCAGCGCTGGCTGATCGAGCTCGCCGCCGATCGCACGCCCTATATCGACCAGTCGCAGTCGCTGAACCTGTTCATCCCGGCCGATGTCGAGAAATGGGACCTGCTGATGCTGCACTTTCGCGCCTGGGAGCTGGGCATCAAGTCGCTCTACTATCTCCGGTCCAAGTCGATCCAGCGCGCCGGTTTCGCCGGCGGGGTGGAGGCCGACAACACGATCGACCTGCGCGAAATCCAGGTCGAATCGAAGGATTATGACGAGTGTTTGGCGTGCCAGTGAGGTGGCGTCTTTAAGTCCCCCTCACCCTTCCGCGACTACGTCGCTCCCTCCCGATCCCACAAGGGGAGCGGGATCAGCGAACGCGACTGCTGAAAACTCTTCTCCCATTGTGGGAGAAAGTGATGGGTCGGCAATGCCCCCGGCATTGCCTGAACAGCGCGGGGCGCTGTTCACCCATCACTGGGCCCACGCGAAGCGTGGGAAGATGAGGGGGAATGCGGAAGGCCTGACCAAGCGCCAGCTGCTGCCTGCGAACACTACCGCCCGAGCTCGGGACCTCCGCCGCAATGCCACGGAAGCTGAGAAACGCCTGCTGGGAGCGCTACGCGAAACATTCCCGGCAGCGAAATCCCGCTTCCAGGTTCCGATGGGACGTTTCTTCGTGGATTTCTGCTCACACGGCGCAAAGCTGATCATCGAAGCCGATGGCGGCCAGCACGCGATCGACGCTGAAGCGGATGCCCGCCGCACGCGCTTCCTGGAAGGCGAAGGCTACCAAGTGATGCGCTTCGGGAACAACGACATCCTCGAAAACCTCGACGGCGTAGTCACAACGATCGCAGCTCAAATTCCTTCTCCCCCTGTGGGAGAAGGTGGCGCGAAGCGCCGAATGAGGGGGAGTGATCGCACGTGACGCTCGCCCCGTCCCCCTCACCCTTCCGCGACTGCGTCGCTCCCTCCCTCTCCCACAAGGGGAGAGGGAAAGTGAGCTCACGCTTCTTCTTCGAAGCTCACCGCGACGTCGGCATTGGCGCTCAGCCGCACCGTATCACCCTCGACATCGGCAACCAGTCCGCCCGAGATGAAGTGATGATGCCCTTCATGGCTCCCCTGGCCGCTATCGGCCTTGGTCAGCTTGATCCGGTCGCCCTCGACCTTGTCGACGGTGCCGACATGCACGCCGTCGGCGCCGATGACGTCCATATGTTCCTTGACTGCGCTCAGATCGGCCATGCTCGTCGCTCCTTGGTTATGGTTGCCGCAATTGAACGCGTGCCGGCGCGAATGGATGCACCGGCGAGCTCGCCATGCTGACCACGACCCCATATCTGCGTCTGGCTTTCGCGCTCACTCTTGCCGCGACGCTCGCCGCTTGCGCGCATCAGGTACCCGCGGCAGTCGCACCCACCGCGCCCGGCTTCCTGCTGGGCCTGTGGCACGGTTTCATCTTCCCGGTCGCCTGGGTGCTGTCGCTCTTCATGCCCGACGTCGCGGTCTATGCCGTGCCCAATAATGGCGGCTGGTATGATTTCGGCTATTTCCTCGGCATCGTCGTGTTCGGCGTCGGCTCGCATCGCGGCTCGCGGCGGATCTATGTCGATCGACGCCGGTCGCGATGACGCTGCAGATCGCCATCATGTACGCGGTCGCGCTGCTGTTCAGCCTGATCGGCGCGGGCCTGTTGCTGGCACTGCTGCGGCCCGCCGGCCCTGCGAAAGTCTATGTCTTCCGCATGGTCGGGATCATGGCTGTGGCGCTCGGCGTCGTACTCGCGATGTCGGCGACCGCGATGTGGCGCTGGAGCGCTGCGTCGTGAGCATTGCTACGATGACGCGCCGCTTCTGGCCCCGCCTGCGCTTGCTACTGATCACCGCCGTGATCGCCGTGTTGTTGCAGTTGGTGTTCACGCTGACCGGCTTCGGGAACTGGGTACACGAAACCCCTGCCGCCATCGCGGCCGGCCGGGTAATAGTGCTTCTGTTCTGCGGAGGGGGCGGCCTGTTTTGCTTGGTGGCCGGCCGTTACGACCCCGAGATGAGAACGTTTGGCAACCGTCTCACAGGCATTTTTTTACTCCTGATCGCCGCCATCCAGGCAGCGCTCCTGTTCAGGGCTGCGGCATCATGATCAGCAGCACGCCTACTGTCCTCCTCGCTTCGCCGACACGGTTCGGACCGCTCGAAAGCACCCTCGCGGCAGCGTGCTGTGCTAAGGTGACGGCGACTCGTGGGGATATTGCTGGCGACCATTGCGACCGGAGAGCAGCATCATGACCAGGGCAACAAGCGCCACATCGCCCAGGCGGCAACCGCGACAAACGCTCGGCCTGATCCAGATTCTGGTGTCACTGGCTGCGCTCGTTACGCTGGCCAGGGAATATTGGCTGGGCATCGACGCACCCCACTGGTCCAATCTTCTGCTGGCCGCAGTGTTTTGCTGCGTGGCCGTCAGCTGGCTGGCCTGGCCGGATGACTCCGGCCTTCCATCGAGATTTTCGGCACGTTTCGGCAGCGCCATGATGCTGTTCCTTGCCGCGACCTTCTTCATTCAATTCCTGCATTCAGTCTGAAAGGCGTAACCCCATGTCCCTCACCGAAGCCCGCAAGCAGTACAAGCCGTTCGAATACCCCTGGGCGTTCGACTTCTGGAAGCGCCAGCAGCAGATCCACTGGATGCCGGAGGAAGTGCCGCTCGGCGAGGATTGCCGCGACTGGGCGCAGAAGCTCAGCGACCATGAGCGCAATCTGCTGACGCAGATCTTCCGCTTCTTCACGCAGGCCGATGTCGAGGTGCAGGATTGCTACCACGAGAAATATGGCCGCATCTTCAAGCCGACCGAGATCAAGATGATGCTCGCCGCCTTCTCCAATATGGAGACGGTGCACATCGCCGCGTACAGCCATCTGCTCGACACGATCGGCATGCCCGAAAGCGAGTACGGCGCCTTCCTCGAATATAGCGAGATGAAGGACAAGCACGACTATCTGCAGGGCTTCGGCGTCGATACCGATGAGGATATCGCCAAGACGCTCGCCATGTTCGGCGGCTTCACCGAGGGGCTTCAGCTCTTCGCCAGCTTCGCCATGCTGATGAACTTCCCGCGCTTCAACAAGATGAAGGGCATGGGCCAGATCGTCACCTGGTCGATCCGCGACGAAAGCCTGCACTGCGAAGGCATCATCAAGCTGTTCCACACCTTCGTGAAGGAGCGCGATTGCTACACCAAGGCGGTGAAGCAGGACATTCGCGACATGTGCCAGACCACGGTGCATCTCGAGGATAATTTCATCGATCTCGCCTTCGAAATGGGCCCGGTCAACGGCATGACCCCGAAGGAGATCAAGAAGTATATCCGCTACATCGCCGACTGGCGGCTGGGGCAGCTCGGCCTCAAGCCGATCTACATGGTCGACGACCATCCTTTGCCCTGGCTCGCCCCGATGCTGAATGGTGTCGAGCACGCCAATTTCTTCGAACAGCGCGCTACGGAATATTCCAAGGCCGCGACGCGCGGCAACTGGAACGAAGTGTGGGACGGCTTCGACAAGCGGCAGAAAGCGAAGGCGGGACCGGCGGCGAACGAGGATGCCAATGGTGGGGACGCTGGCGGGGATATGTTCTCACAGGCTGGTGTGGCGGCGGAGTAACATCGGCACAGTCCCTCCCTTTCGAGGGAGGGACCTATATACGTGTGTAACCCGCTACTACCTTAGCTTCATATCATCATCGTTGAAGATGTATCCGCCGATCCGGTCCCGTAACCCAGCAAGGACAGCGACGATTTTATCGTCTTCGTTGAAGTGCCGGCCACTGATGTCGGCTTGGATGAGGTTTGCGTCTTTCGCGAACTCTTCGAACTCTCCGTATTCGTTCGTGCCGAGATAAAAGTAAGCCATAGGATCGTCGGCGTTGGCGAACAGCACCCAAGTCTCTCCGCTTTGGCCGGCGAAGAAGTCCGAAAGGGCAGCTTGAGCGCGCTCCGCGCTTTCAAAGCCTATCAAGAAATAGCTCTTCACGCCGTTCGTTACCATGAAAAAGCCCGCTGGTTAGGCGGTGCTTCTCGTTACAGCAGGTCGCCTGCATCGAACCCAAACTTGACAGCACCCGACCGCATGACAACCATCGCCCCATGCGCCCACGACTGAATTTCGCACTGGGCGCGGCACTCCTGCTGCTCTGGCCCGTCACCGCGGAGGCGCAGGATGATCTGTGGTTTCCCATCGTCGATCAGCGCGGCCAGCTGATCGGCTGGCAGCATGAGACAAAAGAGAGTGATGCGACAACCACCCGGATCACCCGGGAAAGGGAAATGGCCTTTCGCGTCGAAGGGCATAACGAGTCCCGCTCGCATGTACGGAGCGTGCGCGAGCTCGATGCCCAGGGCAGGACGATCCGGGTTTCGATCGAGACATCGGACGGCAAGAAGCGACGCCTCCATCTGGTCACGGTCCAGAATGACGCTGCGGCCGTCGACAAGGGCACGCCGGATCCCGAAAACGCCGTCGAGGCCGCAGACGAAGACGGCCAGTCCATCCTGTATCTGCAGGAGTTGCTCGCGGCGGGCGACACGGCACCTCGCCCGGCCTCCGCCACAAGATGGCAACGCACCGATGGGGCAGGCACGGGCGATCTGATCCTGTCGGCCTGGCGAAACGGGCTACCCGGCCTGGTCTGGTCGATCCGGCTCGATGACAAGGGCCGCATCCTGCGCGCCGAACAGCCGCTGCCCGGCAACAGCGTGATCCTGCAACGGTCCGATCAACCGATATCTCCACAGGAATTGCAGGCGCCGACCACGCGTCACCAGATGATCGCGTCGCCCTATGCGATCTCGCGTACCGCACTGGAGGGTCATATCCGGTATCAATTCGGCCTGCCCGCCGCCTTCCGCCCGGCTTTGCCCGTTACCGGCGAACAAGGGATCACGGCCGAAGATACCGGGCTGCGGCTCGATATCTGCGCGACCTGCGGCCCCGGCCTGTCGACCGATCCGTCCGACCTGGCGCGCTGGCGGCGGCCATCGGCGTGGATCGAGAGCGATGCGCCTGAACTCCGCAGCGCCGTTCGCGGCATCGCCGCCGCGCAGAATGATATCGGCAAGATGAAGCGGCTCGAGCGCCTCGCGCGCCGCCGCCTGAAAGATGAGGATTTCGACGGCCATTATTCGGCACTGCAATCCTGGCGCCGCCGGGCGGGCGACTGCACCGAGGACGCGACCCTGCTCGCCGGCCTCGCCCGCGCCGCCGGCATCCCGGCGCGCGTCGCCAGCGGCCTGATCTATTCGCGCGAACGCTATCATGGCGCAAGGAACGCGTTCATGCCGCACAGCTGGGTGGTCGCTTATGTCGATGGGTCGTGGAAAAGCTTCGACATCTCGTTCGGGACCTTCGACGCGTCGCATATCGCGCTTGCGATCGGCGATGGCGAACCTTGGGCGATCGGTGCAGCGACGCAGGTCGCCGGTCTGCTGGACTGGCGGGGAATGACCGAAGTCAGGAAGCGGCCGGCGTCACCGGTGCCGGCATCGTGACCGCCTGCCCCGCCGCCTGAGCAGGGGCCGGGTCGTCATACGTGACCGGAAGCGCCGGCGCGTCGCTCACCGGCTCGTCCTTCACCCATTGCGCATTTTTCGGCGCACGCAGCCCGCCGACAATGATATAGTCCACCTCTTCGTCGACTGAAGCGGCCGGCTCCGCCTGTTGCGCATGGGCAGGGATGGCGATAGCCGTGGCCGCCAGCGCAGCGGCGGCGAGAACCGAACGCGCGCTCACCGCATAGCTGACGCAGATTTCCGTTTCGCAGCCGCTCAGCAGCGCCTGCCGCTCGCCGACGCTCAGCGCGGTCAGGTCGTGGACCTCGCGCTTGCACAGCCGGCACTGGCTGCCGTCCATGATGTCGGACAGGTTGCCCTTGTACGGGCAAGGGCTCTGAATGCGTGGAAACAGGCTCATGGGTCGACCTCCCGGTGCGAGCATATCGTATCATGACCTCATTGCAATTGGGAGGTTCGCCCCTGCTTCGGGCACATCGCTTATGCTACCCCTCGAACCGCCCCGTCCCCTCACGATCCCGCTCATACTGCCTCGCAAGCGGGAATGGCGGCAGCCAGGACTCGCGACGAATGGTCCAGCTTTCATAGGTCGGCACCAGCTGGTCGGGGGGAGTCCAGCGATCCCAGATATAGTTCGACCTCGTCGCCGCTGCGCGCGAACAGGGATGAGCCGCAGCGGGGGCAGAAGAACCGCCCGGCATGGTCGTGCGTCTCACCCTCGATCGTCACAGCATCTTCCGGGAAGATCGCGCTCGCCTCGAACAGCGCGCCATGATGCTTGCGGCAGTCGAGACAATGACAAATCCCGACCCGATATGGCAGCCCCGAGGCCATGATCCGGACATTGCCGCACAGGCAGCCACCGGTGAACTGGTCCATGTTGCGTCTCCTCCAATCGAGCGGCCGGACCGTTACAACGGACACGGCCATCGTAACGATCCGGCTCGTGGCACAGTGGCGGGAATCAGGCCGCGCGTCAGCTCGCCGTCTCTCTCACCCGGTCGGCCGCCTCGAAATGACTCATCTGGTCGGCCCTGGCCTTTTTGAACGCGGGACGATCGGTGACACGCTTCACATAGGCCTCGGTCGCCGGGCGGTCGTCAAAGGCGCGAACCAGCGACACGCGAAGCACATCCGCCATCAGCAGGTCCGCGATGGTGAAGCGATCGGCGGCGAGCCATTCCCGCTCGCCCAGCACCCGTTCCAGATGGTCGAGCCGCTGGCGCAGCCATCCGGTCAGGCCATTATCATCGTCGCCACAGATCTTCAGGAACCACCATGGCACGCTGACCATCTCGATCGAATTGAGCGCAGCGATCGTCCATTGCAATGTCTGCGCTTCACCGACCGGATCGCGCGGCATCAGCGTGTCGCTTTTCCGCGCCAGATGCAGCAGCCCGGCGCCGCTTTCGAACAGCTCCACGCCGCCGTCCTGCAGATACGGGACCTGCCCGAAGGGCTGATGCGCCAGATGATTGGTCTCGCGGCCATCGAACGGCACCGTTCCGACCGTGTAGTTGAGACCGGCTTCCTCGCACGCCCATCTCAGCCGGAGATCACGCACGAAGCCACGCGGGCCTTCGGGAACCCAGTCATAGGTCCAGATGGTCAGTTCGCTCATACCGGCGCGCCCTTCTCGTTTGTGGGAAACAGCTCCCCATTGGAGGCCTTCGTTAGACCTCTTCCGTCATCCCCGCGAAAGCGGATTCCCGCTGCCTAGCCCGCACTCAGAAGAAGAAGCGGGATTCCCGCTTTCGCGGGAATGACGGGATGGGTTAAACCAAAGCCATCTGACTCTGGCTTCCCGGCTGCGCAATTTGAAGCCGAGCACAAGATCCTCCATCCCGACCCGGGCGCACGGATCGCGTATGCCGACCTATACCCGGACGGCGCTGAAAGGCGCGCAATATCTCCCCAGCCGAGATATGGGACACATCCAACATTCACCCAACCGTTTGATATTATTTAATTTAATTTCCGACCATTCAGACCGGTCGACCACCGATATCCGGCCCATCAACGACAATGCCCGCCCGTCCAGCCCCCGGGATATGCGACAATCCGGTGTCCCATATCTCTCCCCGCACCCGCCGCGCAGCGTCGACGCCGGCGCCGGCGGTGCGGCACTCACGCGATTCAGCCCGGCGGCAATCGCGCGCATTGTCGCTCGTCCGGTGTCTTCCCGGCCGCCGGCCCGCTCTTTGACATGACGATACCGAATGACCCTCACCCGATTTCGCGCCATAGCGCGGCCCATGGAGCAGCTTTCCGCCACAACCGCCAAAGGCCGCCGCTCATGAACCCGCTGCTCGACCATATGATCACCATCATGGCGTTCATCCTGATCGGATTGGCGGTCATCCCGCTGCTGCTGGTCGCGCTCGGCGCGCTGGCCAGCTATTTCGACCTCGGGATCGCCGGTCCGATCCTGGCCGTCGCGGTCCGCCTCGTGACGCTGCAATGGATCAGCGGCGGCGTGGTGAATGTCCTCGCCGGCCTCGCGCTCGCCGCGCTCGGGATCTGGGCGGTGCTGCATTTCGACCCGCTGCTGCATCGTATCCTGAGCGCTGCGCTGGTGCCGTTCGGCTTGTGGCGGATTTTCAGGGGCGTTGCCGTGCTCCGGCAATGGACGAAAACCGACGCCCCCTGACGGATCGCCGTGCCAATTCCCGACAGGCCCGCGAGCACCCGGTAAAATTCCCGCAGAAATCGCCAGAAGCAGTTCGATCAATCGCGCCGATGTGCTGATCGCGCGCAGCATCGGCGCGCCCCCTCTGCCCGATTCAAACCCGCCGCAATTGCACCCATTGTCGCTCCAACCGGCGGCCCGTCAGTCGCCGACCCGCTCTTTGACATCAAACCAGCGATAATTTCCGCCGCGACAGCGAAAGGCCGGTCTCTCATGGATGGTGTGATCACCGTCATTGCACTCATCCTGATCGGGCTGGCGGTCGTCCCGTGGCTGCTGGTCGGGCTCGGCACGCTGGCCAGCCAATTCGACCTCGCGATCACCGATCGGATCCTGACCCTCGCGGCCCGGTCCGTGCAGCTTCAGTGGATCGGCGGCAGCATGCTGAACATCGTGGCCGGGCTCGCGCTCGCCGCGCTCGGGATCTGGGCGGTGCTGCATGTCGACCCGCTGCTGGACCGACTATCAGGTGTCTCGCTGGTGCCGTTCGGCTTGTGGCGCATCAGCATGGCCGCGGCCTTGCTCCGACACAGGCCGAAATCATCTGCCAATGTCGGACAGGGTGATTGGCGGCCGCCCCGGACTTGAGGGCGCCGATCGGCACGCGGGAATGCACCCGAATGTGCTTTGACATGACAGAAAAACCAGCTGGCCCGGCCCGAAGCCTGGCCGCATCAGCCCTTCTTGTCTTCCTTGCGGTATGCCTCATGGCACCCGCCACAGGTCTTGCGCAACTCGCTCCATTGCGCGGCGAAGCCCGGCTTGTCGCCCGCCTTGGCCAGCGCGGCGAGCTTGCCCGCCGCCTCGGCATAGGCGGCCGCCTTCGCCTCGAATCCGGCGCGGTCGGTCCACACATTGGGCAGCGCTTCGGTCGGCGCGACATTGCTGCCCGGCGGGAACATCGCCGGCAGCGCCTTTGCCCAATTGGCCAGCGACCGCGCGGCAAAGGCTTGGCCGGCGACGTCGCCGCCACTGTCGATCACGGCCTTCATGCCACCGAAATTGGCCGCGGAAAGCAGGAATGCCGCCTTGCGCCCGGCCACGATCGCCGCCGGATCGACCGGCACGCTCGCCGCTGCCGGGGGCGTCGATACGGCGGGGCCAGTCTGCCCGCCGGCATTGGCGCCGGTCGCCGCCGCCAGGACCAGGCTCGCGCCCAGGATCGCTATCGTTCCGCCGCGCATAACCCGATCTCCTTCAAGAGTGCGGTAAGGCTATGCCCTCCCCGGCGCCGGTGCAATGCTTCACATCGCCCCGCTTCCCCCGTCATTCCCGCTTTCGCGGGAATGAAGAACAGGAAACCCCAACCCTTAGAGCCCCAGCGCCGCCTTGATCTCGCCCCAGCGCACCAGCTTGAAATTCTGCGCGCGCGGCGCGTTCATGCCGTCCTGCGCGACCATGATGCCGTCGGGAAAAGACGGGCCGAAATCGCCCGCCACGACCTCGATCCCGTCGGTCTCCTCGGTCGATCCGAACGTGCCCGGCGCGATGCGGAAACGGCCCACATAGGTCTCGTCCGACAGGCGATAGACCGCATAGGCATTGTCGCCCTGGCTCGACACCACGACATAGCCGTCGGCCACCGCGACCCCTTCGGCATCGGCGACGATTGCCTTGCCATCGGCGGCGGCGACCTTGACCGGCTCGACCGGACCATCGGCGCGCGCGTCGAAGCGCCACAGTCCGGCATCCTCCTCCGCCACATAAAGCCGCGCGCTGGCCGGATCGACCGCACAGCCCTCGGATTGCGTACCGAGCTTCATCACCCGCACCACTTTGCCCGTCGGTGTCGCGCCGCTCAAATCGATCGCGACCTGGCGGATCGTACCGTCCTTCACCACCATGAACGCGTACAGCGCATCGGCAGCACGGTAGAGGCAGATGCCATAAGCCTCGCCAGCCCCGGCCGCGACCTTGCCCAGCGGGGTCAGCTTCGCGGTTGCGCCGTCGAGCGCGAACAGCGTGATCTGCGCATTGGCGAGATCGTTGCGGTCGCTTGCCGCGACGATGATCCGCTCGCCGACGGTGGCGAGATCGACATTGTTGACCCGACCGGCATCGACGAAATCGCGCGCCTTGCCGTCCAGGCCATATACATACAGCCCGGCCTTCTTGTCGGTGCCGACGATCAGGCTCCCCGCCGGGTTGGCCGGGTTGCGCCAGATCGCGGGATCATCCGCCGCATCGGCGTTGGCGGTCGCCACCGCCTCGGTCTCGCCCGCCGCCTGGACGGTCTTGGCCGGCAAGGCATTGGCAATACGCGTTTCCACCGGGACTTCAGCGGCCGCGCATCCGCCAAGTAACAAAACTGTCACCAAAAGTGTAACCGAAGTGAAACCTGAATTCCGCGACCCTGTCATAATCATTACCTAACTGCGCTGCCGAAGGGGCCCGTTGGCACGCAGCGTTTCCCCGGTCAATTTCATAATAATCAACGGGGGTCATGATGATCGACACGCGGATACTTCTCGCCGGATGCGCCTTTGGAGCATTGATTTTGCCAACACTGGCAGTTGCTCAGACCGGCCCGAACGAAACGCCTGTGGCTGCGCCGGCAGAACCGGCTGCCGAGGATCAGCAGCAATCCAGCGACATCATCGTCAACGGCACGATCATCTTCCGCAACCGGACCGAGGACCCAAATCCGGTGCTGTCCTATGATCTCGAATATTTCCAGCGTTTCGAACCCGTCTCGGTCGGCGAGATGCTCAAGCGCGTGCCCGGCGTGACCTTCACATCCGACGTGCTCGAATATGACGCGGTGCAGTTCCGCGGCCTGCCGCCCGGCTATACCCAGGTGCTGATCAACGGCCGCCGCGCACCCGGCGGCGAGGCCGATCGCAGCTTCTTCGTCGACCGCATCCCGGCCGAACTGGTCGAGAAGATCGAGATCGTCCGTTCGCCGCGTGCCGACCAGCCCAGCGAAGGCGTCGCCGGCACGCTCAACATCGTCACCAAGGAAGCCGCGACCTTCGAGGGCGGCTTCGCCAAGCTCGGTGCGCTGATCAACAAGGACGGCAAGGTCCGCCCGTCGCTCGGCGCTGCCTATGCCGGCCGCATCGGAGAAGACACAACCTATTGGGGCGCCCTCAATTATCAGGAGCGTCGCAACGCCAAGAAGAAGGTTTCGCTGCGCTTCAAGAAATTCACCACCGGTTCGCTCGATGCGGCCGATCCGCAGTTCAAGAATACCGAGCTGCAGGACGATACGCGCGACGGCAGCGATCTATCGGGCAGCGCCGAGATTCGTCATGATTTCGGCGGCAAGAGCTTCCTGCGGCTTCAGGGCTTCTTCGTCGATACCAATCGCGACGAGAATGAAGTCTCATCGACCTTCAAGGGTGCCAAGCTGACTCCGGACGGGGTCGAGCTGCAGCATGAGAAGATCAAGCAGCAAACCTATGCGATCAACGCCGATGGCGCCTTCGATCTGGGCGGCGGACAGGTCGGCATCGCCGGAAGCTGGTCGGGCTATCGAGAGAACACCAAGGTGCGCAGCGATGAAGGCAGCACCGCGGCCAATGCGACGCTTGCCGGCACCGAGACGCTGCGCATCAAGGACGACGAATATACCGGCACGCTCTATTACGCGGTCGGCACGGACAGCCTGCGCTTCAAGGCCGGCATCGACGTCCTGAACAAGACCCGCAACGGCACCAATTTCACCTTTGACGACGACAGCGAGCTGGAGGGACCGATCGCGGGCTCGGTGTTCCGTATTCGCGAGAAGCGCTACGATCCCTATGCCCGACTGACGTTCGAGCCCAATGCGATGCTGACGATCGACGCGGGGCTCCGCTACGAAATCACGCGCCGCAACGTTCTCAGCAATCTGGCCGGCGCCGCCAATCTGACGCAGAGCGCGCGCTACAATACCGAAGCGCTCAACCCGTCGCTGCATCTCCGTTACGCCCCGACCAGCGCCGATCAGTTCCGCGCCTCGATCGCCCGCACCGTGCGCCGGCCGAATTACGACCTGATCACGCCTTATCTGCAGGAAGAAGAACCGGCCGATGAAAATGTGACGCGCGGCAATCCGCTGTTGCGCAACGAACGCGCCTGGGGCGTCGATGTCGGTTACGAACGCAAGTTGGGCCGCAAGGGTATCTTCGGCATCAACTTCTTCTACCGCGACATCATCGACGTCATCGAAACGGTCGACACGAACACCAATTATGTGAACGGCAACGACAGCTTCGACATCCTCGAGCCGCGCAATATCGGCAAGGGCAAGACCTGGGGCTTCGAGGTCGACTTCTCCGCGCCGCTGGACGTGATCGGCCTGCCCGACACCGGCCTGTTCGCCAATTACACCTATCTCGACAGCTCGATCCGCGACCCCTTCACCGGTGAGAAGCGGCGATTCAACAACCAGCCGCACCATGTCTATAATGCCGGCTTCATCCACACGCTGAACAAGCTCGACGCCAGTTTCGGTGCGACGGTCTCGGGACGCAGCAAGGCAAGCGAGTCCAATTTCGATGAAACCATTGACCTGACCTATGATCCCGATCTGGAGGCATTCGTCGAAAAGCGGCTGGGCAAGCATTTCGTGCTGCGCTTCTCGGTACAGGACATCCTGCGCCGGTCGAAGAAGGAGGCATTCCTGAAATATGACGGCGATTCCTATCAGGAAATTCTCGCCAACCGCCGCGCCGGCGTCCTCAAGGAATATGAGCTGGAGCGCGAAAATGCCGGCCCGCTGTATCAGGTAACCCTGCGCGCGGCATTCTGATGTCGGGAGGGGCGGTCAGCCGCCCCTCTCCCTTCTATTGGCAAAGGCGCAGCACGGTCCGAACTTGTCCGACGGTCGATCTTCCCGGTTGACCGCTATTTATGATGCAAATACATCATGTATATGCATCACGAAGATTCGATCGCCGAGGCCGCCTGCGCCTGCACGGCCCTGCGCAAGGCGTCACGCGCCTTGTCGGGCGTCTATGACGCCGCGCTTGTCGATACCGGCATGACCATCGCGCAATTCTCCATCCTGCGCCACATCTGGCGCGCCGGCGAGGTGCCGCTCAGTCGGCTCGCCGAGCAGCTGGTGATGGACCGCACCTCGCTCTACCGGGCGCTCATCCCGCTGGAGCGGCAGCAATGGGCGTCGGTCACCCCTGCCCCGGAAGGCCGGGCAAGGATCGCGTCGCTGACGGAAGCCGGCCGTGCAGCGATGCTGCGCGCGACCGCCCCATGGGAGGCGGCACAGGCGCGCATACTGGGTGAATTCGGCGCGAAGGACTGGCAAACGCTGGAGAATATGTTGCGCACGCTGACCGCGATTGCAGGAGACGCGCGGTGACCACGATCCGCCTGCCCGCGCGCAGCTACGCCTATGTCGTCGTCGCAGTGACCTTCCTCGCACTTCTCATCTCGGCCGGGCTGCGCTCCGCGCCCGGCGTGCTGATGGTCCCGCTTGAGGTCAATTTCGGCTGGGACCGCGCGACCATATCCTTCTCCGCCGCCGTCGGCCTGTTGCTCTACGGGCTGGTCGGCCCGTTCGCCGCCGCGCTGATGGTCTCATTCGGGATCCGGCGCACCATGCTCGCCGGGCTCGCGCTGATGTCCGCTTCGACCTTTGCCAGCCTGTGGATGACCCTGCCCTGGCATTATGTGCTCAGCTGGGGCGTGATCTCCGGCGTCGGCAGCGGCGCGGTCGCCTCGGTGCTCGGCGCGGCGGTGGTCAATCGCTGGTTCGCCACACGCCAGGGGCTGGTGATGGGCCTGCTCAGCGCAAGCACCGCGACCGGCGCGCTGGTCTTCCTGCCGCTGCTTGCCTGGCTCGCGCGTGAAGGCGCATGGCGGCCAGTGGTGATGGCGGTCAGCATCGCCTGCCTCGTGCTGATCCCGCTGGTCGCCTGGATCGTACCCGAACGGCCCGGCGATGTCGGCACGCGCCGCTTCGGCGAGACCGACGAAAGCGAACCGCCTCCGCCACTGAAACAGGCCGCCTCGCCCATGCTTGCTTTCGCCGCGTTGTTCCGCGCGGCGAAGCAGCCGGTGTTCTGGCTGTTGTTCGGCACCTTCTTCGTCTGCGGCCTGACCACCAACGGACTGATCGGCACGCACATGATCGCCTTTTGCGGCGATCATGGCATCGCGCCGATCGCCGCGGCCGGCCTGTTGTCGATGATGGGCCTGTTCGATCTCGTCGGCACCACGGCCTCGGGCTGGCTCACCGATCGTTATGATCCGCGCAAATTGCTGTTCGTCTATTACGGCCTGCGCGGCCTCTCGCTGCTTGCGCTGCCCTTTCTCGATTTCAGCCCGGCGAGCCTGACGATCTTCGCGATCTTCTTCGGCCTGGACTGGATCGCGACCGTGCCGCCGACGGTGAAACTCGCCAACCTCTCCTTCGGCGAGCGCGAGGCGCCGATCGTGTTCGGTTGGGTGCTGGTCGGGCACCAGCTCGGCGCGGCGACCGCTGCGTTCGGCGCCGGCCTGATCCGCGAGCAGACTGGCAGCTACACGATCGCCTTCGTGATCGCTGGCGCCTTCGCACTGGTCGCTTCGGTGGCGATCATTGGATTAGGCGCAAAACGTCCGGTAATGGCCACCGCATGAAGCCCCTTTTTTCCGACGAAATGATTCAACTCGCGAGCCAATTCATGCAGCGTCACGCGTACAAGGTTTCGACCCGCTCTTTCTCATGTTGAAGACTCACAACTGACGGCGATTTCGCCGCCGCTCCCTGTTATCTCCCAGATACTCCCTGTTACGGCCCGCAAGTCTCCCTGTTATCGATAACAGGGCGAATGATCATAACGCGTTGAATAATGGCGTGAATCTACGCCCAAACGCTCTCTGTCCGCCTCAAAAAATATAATGCCGAATAACAGGGAGAAACAGGGAGAATCACACCGGAACAGGGAGCGCCCGCTCAATCGAACCCGCCGTTCAGGAACCGCTCGGCCAGTGCGCAATGCATCGCCACGCCCAGCGCCATCGCGTCCTCGCGGATTGTCATCTTCGTATTGTGCAGCGGCGGGTTGGTGCGCGCGTCGCTGCCCTCGGGCGCGACACCGATGAACGCCATAGCGCCGGGCACGTCGCGCAGCACATAGGCGAAATCCTCCGCGCCCATCATCGGCGCCGGCATCACCTGCCACGCCTGATCGCCGCCCAGCGACACCGCGCAGGACCGCATCAGCTCGGTCGCGCGCGCGTCGTTCATCGTCACCGGATAGCCCGGATCGATATGCGCGACGCCGGTCGCACCGTGGGCCGCGGCGATATTCTCGACGATGCGCACGAACCCTTCGCGCATCGTCGCGCGGGTTCGCTCCGACAGGGTGCGCAACGTGCCGAGCATCGTCGCTTCGCCCGGAATGATGTTGTGCGCACTGCCGGCATTGATCTTGGCGATGGTCAGCACCGCCGGATCGCTGACCGGAACCTGCCGCGCGAGGAAGGTCTGCAGCGCGGTGACGATCTCGCACGCGACCGGGATCGGGTCGATGCAGTCGTGCGGCATTGCCGCGTGGCCACCGCGCCCGGTGATCGTCGCGGTCAGCGTGTCGGTCGAGGCAAGCAGCGCGCCAGTGCGGCTGACGATCGTACCGGCCGGGATGTTGGGCGAGATGTGCAGCGCGAACGCCGCCTCGGGCCGGGGATCGTCAAGCAACCCGTCCTCGATCATGAAGCGCGCGCCGTGATGTCCTTCCTCGCCCGGCTGGAACATGAAGACGATCGTGCCCGGCAAGCTTTCGCGCCGCGCGCACAGCGCTTTGGCGGCGCCGACCAGCATTGCGGTATGCGCGTCATGGCCACAGGCATGCATCGCGCCCGCCACCTTGCTGGCAAAGGGCAACCCGGTCTCTTCCTGCATCGGCAGTGCGTCATGGTCGCCGCGCAACAACACGGTGCGGCCATTATTCCCCGCACCGCGATCCGCGCCGCCACGCAGGATCGCGACGAAGCCAGTGGTTGACCCGCCTTCGCGAATTTCCAACGGCAGGCCAGCCAACGCCGCCCTGATCTTCTCGGCGGTGCGCGGGCAGTGCAGCCCGATCTCGGGATCCGCATGGATCGCGCGGCGCAGCTCGACCACATCGGCCAGTTCGGCTTCGCCGACCGCGCTCCAGTCGGTGGCGCTATCGCTGGTGAAATCCATGATCAGCGTCCCTTGAACAAGCCGCCGAGCACGCCGCGCACCAGCCCGCCGATCACGCTGGCGCCGGCACCGCGCGAGCTGCCGAACACCGCTTTCGACACCTCGTTGGCGACCGATCGCCCGACCGCCGAGGATGCGCTGCGCGTCGCCGAGGTCATCGCTCGATTCCATGGCGAATTGGCCGCTTCGCGTTCGGCCTGTTTCTGCGCCTGTGCCTGGAGCCGCGCCTGACGGTCGGCCTCGCGCTGGTCGGCGATGCGCTGGCGTTCCGCTTCACGCGCCAGCCGTGCATCTTCCTTGGCCTGTACAGCGGCAGCCTTGGCCGCATCGGTATCGGCCTTGGCTTCCTGCAGCCGCCGCACTCGCCTCGCTCGCCTTGACCGCGAGCAGTTCCTCGGCCGATTCACGATCGACCAGCGTGTCGTATTTGGTGCCGATGGGATCGGTCTGGATCAACACGCCACGCTCGACCGGCGTGACCGGGCCGACGCGCGAGCAGGGTGGTTTGATCAAAGTGCGCTCGACCGGCGATGGCGACCCGTCGGGCAACAGCAGCGAGACCAGAGCCTCGCCGACCTTCAATTCGGTGATCGCGGTGGCGACATCGACGCCGGGATTTGCGCGGAAGGTCTCGGCCGCCGATTTGACTGCTGCCTGATCGCGCGGCGTGAAGGCGCGCAACGCATGCTGCACGCGATTGCCGAGCTGGCCCGCCACGGTATCGGGGATGTCGATCGGGTTCTGCGTGATGAAGTATACGCCGACGCCTTTCGACCGGATCAGGCGCACGACTTGCTCGATCTTCTCGAGCAGCGCCTTGGGCGCCGCGTCGAACAGCAGATGCGCCTCGTCGAAGAAGAACACCAGCTTGGGCTTGTCCGGGTCGCCGACCTCGGGAAGATGCTCGAACAACTCGCTCATCAGCCACAGCAGGAACGTCGAATAGAGTTTCGGACTCGCCATCAACTTGTCGGCGGCGAGGATGTTGACGATCCCCCCTGCCCTTGTCATCCACGCCGATGAAATCGTCCATGTCGAGCGCAGGCTCACCGAAGAAATGCTCGCCGCCCTGGCTGCGTAGCTGGAGCAGGGAACGCTGGATCGTGCCGACGCTTTGCTTCGAGACATTGCCGTATGTGGTGGTCAGCTCGTCGGCACGCTCGGCACAATGCGACAGCATCGATTGCAGATCGTCCAGGTCGAGCAGCAACAGCCCGTCCTTGTCGGCGACATGGAAGGCGATGGTCAGCACGCCTTCCTGCACTTCATTCAGGTCCATCAGCCGCGACAGCAGCAACGGTCCCATTTCGCTGACCGTGGTGCGGATCGGATGGCCCTGCTCGCCATACAGATCCCAGAACTGCACCGGATTATCGGCATAGGTCCAGTCGGTGTAACCGATCTCCTTGGCGCGCGCCGCGAAGATCTCGTGCGTCTTGGTCATCGGTGACCCGGCCATGGCGAGACCCGAAAGATCACCCTTCACGTCCGCGACGAAGCACGGCACGCCGCGCTGCGAGAAACCCTCGATAATGCCTTGCAGCGTGACGGTCTTGCCGGTGCCGGTGGCGCCCGCGATCAGGCCGTGGCGATTGGCGCGCTTCAGCTCGAGCTGCTGGGGATGCTCGCCGCCGAGGCCGCTGCCGATGAAGATAGGTCCGTCCGTCATGATCGCTCCTCGAACTAGGCCCAGCGACTATTGCGCGTTTGCCGGTGAGGGGGAAGACGGGATGTCCTCCCCGGGAGTGTTTCCCGGGGAGGAATTTAGTTCAGTTCTTGATCTTCACTGGAATGAAGTTGGTCTGGCGACCACGCGTCACCAGCAGCAACACCTGCGGGCGGCCCGCCGCCGATGCCTGCGCGACCTGCGCCGCCAATTCGGCCGACGTGCGGACCGGCACATTGTTGACCGACTGGATCACGTCGCCGCGCTTCAGCTTCTGGCCTGCATCGGTTGCAGGGCTGGCCGAGGCGATGACCACGCCCTGGACCGTGGCTTCGACTCCGATCGAACGTGCGATCTGCGGTGTCAGCGGCACCACGTTCAGGCCAAGCGGGGCGGCCACAGGTGCCTGGACGCCGGGGCCATCGTCTTCGTCGGGCAGTCCGTCAGTGCCACCACCGGCGATCGCTGCCAGCTGATCCTCGGTTGGCCGGTTGGCCGCCGTGATCGACAGCTTGGTCGGCTTGCTCTGGCGGATCACGTCGAGCCGGGCGACCTGGCCAGGCGTGACATTGGCGATCAGATAGGACAGCGTCTGGTCGGGCGTGACGGCCTTGTCGTTGACGCGAACGACCACATCGCCGGCCTTCAGTCCGCCCTTGGCAGCAGGACCGTCGGGTTCGACCCGGGCGATCAGTTCGCCCTGCCCCTTGGGCAGGCCGAGTGCGGCGCCGACATTCTCGTCGACCGGGCCACCGATCCCAACGCCGATATAACCGCGCTTGATCGCGCCGCCCTTCATCAGCGTGTTGATCACCGGCTGCGCTTCCTCCGCAGGGATCGCAAAACCGATGCCGACATTGCCGCCGGTTTCGGACAGGATCTGCGAGTTGATACCGATGACGTTGCCCGAAAGATCGAACATCGGGCCACCCGAATTGCCGCGGTTGATCGCCGCATCGGTCTGGATGAAGCGGTCATAGGCCCCGCCCGAACCGGTCACGCGATGCAGTGCCGAAACGATGCCGGCGGTCACGGTCGACCCGAGCCCGAACGGGTTGCCGATCGCCACGACCCAGTCGCCGACTCGTGCCTTTGCCGAATCGCCGAACTTGACGAACGGCAGGTTGGCACCCTCGATCTTGAGCACTGCGAGATCCGACGCCGGATCGCGACCGATCAGCTTGGCGACATATTCCTTGCGATCGGGCATGATCACCTTGATCGATTCGACTGTGGCGCCCTTGGCGCCCGGCGCAATCACGTGATTGTTGGTCACTACATAGCCGTCGGGCGAGATGATGAAGCCCGAGCCGAGCGACTGCGCCTCACGCGTGATCGGCGCCCCACCCTGACCCTGGCCCTGGCCGAACTGGCCAAAGAAGTCGCCGAGCGGCGTGCCTTCAAACGGATTACCGGCGGCCTGCTGCGTGATTTTCTGAGTCGTCGAGATGTTGACAACCGCAGGCTGGAGCCGCGCAACCATATCGGCGAAGCTCATCGGTGCGCCGGGTTTGGGCGCGGTCGCCTCGATAGCGCCAGGCTCGTTCTGCGCAGTTTGCGCAGATGCCGTCGGCTGGAACATCATGGTCGCGGCAGTGCCGCTCAGCAGCAAGGCACCGGTGATGACGTAAGCATAACGCACGTGAGTCATTTCCTCTCGATTGCCGGTCGGCAAGATCCCGTTTCTGGGGTCCTAAATCTGAACGGCGATTGAATATGAATGCATTGACAGTTTCCGGGAAAGCTTTGGATCAGCGACCGCGGCCCTGGAATTCCTTCAGATATGCGTTGTTCGGCGACAGGATCAACGACGTCTCTCCACGTGGCTTGCCGTCATTATTGACCCCGAATGTATACCGATAGGACTGCATTGCCCGATAGAAGTCGTAGAAGTCCGGATCCTTGTTGAACGCTTCGGCATAGATTTTGGCTGCATTGGCATCGGCTTCGGCGCGAATGATCTGCGCCGTCTTCTGACCTTGCGCCGTAATCGTCGCCACTTCCTGCTGCCGTGCGGTCTTCATGCGGTCGAGCGCGCTGTTGAGCGGGCTGCCATCCGGCAGATCCGCACGCTTGATGCGGACATCGACGATCTGCACGCCATATTGTGTCGCCTGACGCTGCAGACCGGCCTGGATATTATCCATCACCTGGCCGCGTTCCGGGCTGAGCAGCGCCGCGAAGGGCCGCTTGCCGAGTTCGTTGCGCAGTGCCGAGCCGAGCAGCGGGCGCAGCTGATCGCCGACCCGCTCCTCGCTGCCGGCGGTCACCACCATGCGCAGCGGATCGACTACGCGGAAGCGCGCATAGGCATCGACCGAGAGGCGAAGTTGGTCAGTCGACAGCACCTGGGTATTGTCGAGATCGACGTCGAGCACGCGCTTGTCGACCCAGACCAGGCGATCGATGAACGGCACGCGCAGGACAAGGCCGGCGCCGGTCCGGCCGAACGGCTGGTTGGGTTGCCAGCGGTTGATCGTGCGCACCGGGTTTTCGAAGCGCAGGATCACCGCCTGCTTGGTTTCGGGAACGATCGCGACGGTGCTCGCCACGAGGATCAGCAAGATCAACGCGAGGAAGCCGAGGACGATCGGGTTACGGAACATGGAACCGCTCATTGGCTGCCTCCCGTCGCAGGTGCGGCCTGGGCGGCGGGCGCCGTGGTCTGGGGGTCGGGCAGGCGACGCGTGCCGCCCGGGATCGGCAGATAAGGGACCACGCCCGGCGCCTCGACGATCGTCTTGTCGCTCTTGGCCAGCACACCCTCCATTGTCTCGTAATACATACGTCGGCGCGTCACTTCGGGGGCAAGCTTGTACTGCGCATAGACCTTGTCGAATGACGTGGCCTCACCCTGCGCGAAGGCCAGCTGCTGCTGCGCATAGCCGCGCGCGAGGTTGATATTGCCCTGCGCCGCCTGCTGCGCCGCCGACACCGCCTTGAAATCCTCCGACACGGCGGCGGGCGGCTGCGCCTGCTTGATCGCCACGCCCTGGATGCGGATGCCGGCGTTATAGTCGTTGAGCACGGTCTGCATCAGCTCCTGCACGCGCCCCTCGATCGCACCGCGACCGGCGCCGATCGCTTCGTTCAGCGTGGTGGTCGCCATCACCGCGCGCATCGCGCTTTCCGCGGTGGCGCGGACCGTTTCCTGCTGATTGCGAATCTGGAAGCTGTAATCCTGCGGGTTCGACACGTCCCAGCGCACAGAATAAGCCAGATCGATGATGTTCTGATCACCGGTCAGCACGAGATTCTCACCGCCCGATCCTTCGGGAAAGTCCTCCAGCCGGATCTTCTGCACATCGACCTTGGTGACCGACGCAATCGGCGCCGGAAGGGTCATGCGGATGCCCGGCTCGAGCGTGCCGGCATAACGGCCGAACCAGGTGACCACACCGCGCTGTTGCGGGCCGATCTGATGAATGCTGGTGAACAGGACCCAGACCAGCACGATCAGGCCGACGCCGAGGCCCCACAAGGTACCGGCACCCGGCGAGCCGGGAATGCGCGGACGTCCGCCGCCAAAGCCGCCACCACCGCCGCTGCCCTTGGCGCGCTTGAGGAATTCGTCGAGCGCGGTCGGCTTCGGGCCGCGCGTGCCGCCCGGGGGCACGGACCAGGGATTGCGCGGACCGCCATCGCCACCGGAGCCGCCTCCGGCGTTGCCCCCGCCATTGCCATTGTCGCCGCCCGAGCCGCCCCAAGGGCTTTTCGGTCGGTCGGAATTGAGGATGGTGAAACGCTGAAGCCAGCCGGTAAGGATCGTCATAACGTCTTTATAGGTGTGTGAGCGCGGAAAAACAGTGGCAAGCGCCGTTAACGCTCCTATCTCGCCGACAATGAGCACAGAAGACACGCTTGATGCCGCCCTGCGTACCGTCGCGGGCGAGCGCGCCACCGGCCGGATCGATGGCGATCGCGCCAGTATCATCCTCGACGTCACCGGCCTTGATCAGCCGTCGCGCGACGAGCTGGAACGCCGCGTGCGCGCCGCCGCCGAGAGCGTGGCGGGCATCGCCACGGTGCGAATCGCCCAGACCAGTCAGCGCATCGTCCGCACCCTGATCGCGGTCGCCAGCGGCAAGGGCGGCGTCGGAAAATCGACCGTCTCGGCCAGCCTCGCGATCGGGCTGCACCGGCTCGGCCGCAAGGTCGGCCTGGTCGATGCGGACATTTACGGCCCGTCGCAGCCCAAGCTGATGGGCGTCGAAGGCTCCAAGCCCACCGCGCGCGACAAGGTGCTGCAGCCCGTGCCCACGCCGCACGGCGTGCCGATGCTGTCGATGGGCCAGCTGGTCGCGCCCGATCAGGCGATCGCGTGGCGCGGTCCGATGATCGCCGGCGCGCTCGGCCAGATGCTCGACGGCAACTGGGCGGCGCAGGACACGTTGGTGATCGACCTGCCGCCCGGCACCGGCGACGTGCAGCTGACCATGGTGCAGAAATACCGCCCGACCGGTGCAGTGATCGTCTCCACGCCGCAGGACCTCGCGCTGATCGACGCGCGCCGCGCGATCGACCTGTTCGTCAAGGCGGGCGTGCCGATCATCGGGCTGATCGAGAATATGGCGGGCTATGCCTGCCCTTCCTGCGGCGAGATTTCCGACCCGTTCGGCCGGGGCGGTGCAGAAGCAGCGGCAACGGAGCTCGGCATCCCGTTCCTCGGGCGCATTCCGCTCGACATCGCGATCCGCACCGCGTCCGATGCAGGGAACGCCGGTGAAACCAGCGCGTTTGCCGAGGTGAGCCAGCGCGTGTTCGACTGGATTCCCAAAGGAGGCTGACATGCCGTTGACCCAGGACGAGGATATCAGGGCGCTGCTTGAAGAAACGCGCACCATCGCGCTGGTCGGCGCGTCGGACCGGCCGAATCGCCCTTCCTATGGCGTGATGGAGATGCTGCAGGGCCATGGCTATCGCGTCATCCCGGTCAATCCGCAGATCACCGGTGAACATGTCCATGGCGAGTTCGTGTTCCGCGAACTGAACCAGCTCGGCGACCCGATCGACATGGTCGATATCTTTCGCAACTCGGCTGCCGCCAGCGACGCGGTCGACCAGGCGATCGCAGTCGGTGCGAAAGCGGTGTGGATGCAACTCGGCGTGATCAACGAAGAGGCGGCCGCACGGGCCGAGGCGGCGGGACTGAAGGTCGTGATGGACCGTTGCCCGGCGATCGAGATTCCCCGGCTCGGCGTCGCCCGGCGCGACTGACGCCGATCCGGCTTGCATCCGGGCCGGCGGCATGCATTCTGCGGGCCGGCGGGAGGCGATGTCGATGCTGGGCGCGCTGTTATTGATACTGATCCAGGCAAGTCCGGTCGATGCGGTGCCGGACGGCGCTGCAATCGAGCGGTATCGCGCGCTGACCAAGGTCGGCCCGCGCTGTGCCGCATCGACCGACCCCGATGAGATACTGGTGTGCGACCGCCGTCGCGCCGACCTGTACCGCGTGCCGCTGATTGTTCCCCCGGATCCTGGCGATCCCAAGAATGAAGGCGTACCGGCCGAACGCGAACGATTGCTCGCCCGCAGCAACAATTGCGCCGAGAAATCGAGCTTTCTCGTCGGATGCGGCATGGCCGGTGTCTCGGTCGGCACGCGCGGAGTACAGCTCGGCAGCGGCGAACGGCCGATCGCGCCATGATATTGCTCGCTCTCCTGCTCCAGGCGTCGCCGGTTGCGGACAAGCCGCCCGCAAGCGATGCGCCGCAACGCTGGTCGATCCTGGTGCCGGTGACGAACGAGCCGTGCCGCCCCGCAGCCCAGGGCGACGACATCCTGGTTTGTGCCGACCCGCTACCGTCGCAACGCCTGCCGCTTCCGGATGAGGTGATTCCCGACGGACCCCGCCCCTCCAACCCCAACCGCACCGGCGCCGGCGCACTGGCGGCAAGCGCCACGCCCTGCGCCACGCGAATGGGCGGCTGTACGGTCGGCTTCGGGCCGCCGATCGTACCGATCGTCAAAGGCCTGGTCGGATTGGCCGAGGGTGCGCTCACCAAGAAGCCGGACAAGGCCGGGCGCGTGACCATTCCGCTTGACGATCCCCCACCGCCCGCGACCGGTGGAGATCTCAAGGAAAAGAAAGAAAAGCAGGACGCGACGCAACCAAGCGGTGGTTGAAGCGATTAGCATGAAACTTCGAACGAACAGGAAATTGTCGTGGTAATTCTGTCGCTTCTGTTGCTGGCCGCCGCGCCGGCTGCCGCACCGCCGCAGCGGCATTTTCGCAAACCGGTCATCGTGACGGTCGCCAGTCGCCGCACTCGCCGCGGCGCCAAGGCGCGGGCGCCGATTGGCATCCCCGCGCGGCTGAGCGTCAACGAATGCGCCGACCGCACACTGCCAGGCTGCGCGGTGAAGAAGCAGTCACGCTATCGTCTGTCGACCGACATCGCCGCCATCGGTCCATCGGCCAAGGATCGCGCCGTGAAGATGGACGGCAGCGATTGCGAAGTGATCGGCCCGAAGGTCTGCCCGTCCAATCCACGGCCAGTGCTGCGCGCCGAATATGTTCCTGTCGGGGCGAAATAGGCCGATGTGGAATCCGCTACATCAGCTGAGGATGTGCATCCACATCGGCTGACCGACCAGGCTCTGCGATCCGCGCAGCTTCTCCAGCGCCTGAGCGACGCTGCGCTCCGGCCCCTCATGTGTCACGATCGCGACGAGCACGCTGCCATCGGGCATCGCGCCGCGTTGGATCAGGCTCTCGATAGACACGCCGGCGTCGCGCATCGCCGCCGCGATCTCCGCCAGCACGCCGACCTTGTCGGTCACGGTGAAGCGCACATAGGCTCGTGCGCGGCGATCGCCGCTATCGGCCGGCGCATGCGACGCCAGCGCATCGGCGGGCATGGCGAATGCGGGCCCGAATTCGCCGCGCGCAATGTCGATCAGATCCGCAACCACCGCCGAGGCAGTCGGACCGTCACCCGCGCCCGCGCCCTGGAACAGCAACCGGCCGACGAAATTCCCCTCCGCCACCACCGCATTGGTCGCGCCGGTAACGTGCGCGAGCGGATGGCTGACCGGCACCAGGTGCGGATGGACGCGCTGGAACAGACCGTGCGGACTATCCTCGGCGATGCCGAGCAGCCGGATGCGATAGCCGAGCGCAGCCGCCTCGGCGATGTCGGCGGCGATGACGTGGCGGATGCCGCTTGCAACCACGTCGCCAAAGGCCGGTTGTGTGCCGAAAGCGATGCTCGACAGGATCGACAGCTTGTGCGCGGCGTCGATGCCGTCGATGTCGAAGGTCGGGTCGGATTCGGCAAAGCCAAGCGCCTGCGCTTCGGCCAGCACCTCGGCAAAGTCGCGGCCTTCGGCCTCCATCTTGCTGAGGATGAAATTGCAGGTGCCGTTGAGAATCCCATAGACCCGCGCGATCTCATTCGCCGCAGCGCCTTCGCGCAAGCCCTTGATCACCGGGATGCCGCCGGCGACCGCCGCCTCGAACTTCAGCGCGGCGCCGGCCTTTTCGGCAGCGCGGGCGAGTTCGAGACCGTGATGCGCAATCATCGCCTTGTTGGCGGTGACGAAGCCCTTGCCCGCCGCCAGTGTCGAGCGCGCCAGCGCCAAAGCGGGACCGTCGGATCCGCCGATCAATTCGACCACCACATCGGCATCGTCGTGATGCGCAAGCGCGGTCGTGTCGTCGACCCAGGCGAAGCGCGACAGGTCGACGCCGCGGTCCTTGGCGCGGTCGCGCGCGGAAATGGCCACGATCTCGATCGGCCGACCGGCGCGGCGCGCGATCAGCGCATTGTTCGCATCGATCAGTCGAATCACGCCCCCGCCGACAGTGCCGAGTCCGGCGAGCGCGATACGTAGCGGTTTGGTCATTTGGGCCACCCTTTCCGGGCGCGGCCTAGCCGATCTTTCCGCCAAGGCAAGTCATCGTCGCGCTGCCGGAGCCCCGAGCATCATGTCGGGAGCCTGCGCAAAGGGCTCGGGTCATGCACCAGGGGCTCCGCGGGCGCACTGGCTCAGCCTGAGGCCCTTCTTCGCAGGAGTATAAGGAATGGGCGGGAGATATGGGACACCGGAATGTGTCACATCTTCTTCCACCATCGCCTTGACGGCATCCAATATAATTACTGTAAATCATATACTTAGTTGTAATGTTGCGCCAAACGCACAACCTCCTAGGCGGCCGCCCACGGGTCATAGCTGCCGAAGCTCCAGACATTGCCTTCGAAATCGCGCGCCGAATAACCGCGCCCGCCATAATCCTGATCAACCGGTTCAAGGAAGATTTCAGCACCCGCCGCGCGGGCGCGATCCGCATGGGCATCGACATCGGCAACGATCAGATAGAGCGACATGGTCGCGCCGCCGGCCTGAGCGACGGTGGTGATTCGGCCGCCATGCACGAACGGGCTGTCGAGGACCGAGGACAGCATGATCATCCGGTCCTCCCACAGCAATTGGGCGTGGTGAATAATGGCCGGATTCTCGTCATCGGCAAACACCGCATGACGCGTGAAACCGAACGCATCGCACAGAAAGTCGATCGCGCGCGCCGCATCGGCATAGCGCAGATTGGGAATCAGTTCGTGTCGCATGACAGGCTCCTCGGGTTGCCCGGACGACCTAGCGGTGCGCCCCGTCACCCGTATTGGATCAAACGCACCTCAATGCTCGATCAGTCCGCCGCCTGCCCCGGCGAGACGCGCGACGAAAGCGCTGGGCGTGATTCCGGCGAATTCGCGGAACTCGCGGATCAAATGCGATTGATCGCAATAGCCGATGTCATGCGCCAGGCCGGCCCAGTCCGGGTCTGGTGCCGCGCTGACGATGCTGGTGACGCGGTGGAACCGCAGCACGCGTCGAAAGCTGCGCGGGCCAATCCCGACAGTGTCGCGAATGCGATCGGCCAGATGCTTGCGGCTCCAGCCGACCTGGTCGGCAACGGTGCGCAAGTCGAGATCGGGGCGCCGGCTCACCAAGGCAACGGCGTGATCGTCGATCGCGGCGATCGGCCGGGTCTGCGCGATTCGTGCGATCAGCGCCGCATCGAGCAGCGCGATCCGCTCGTCACGCGAGCGGGCCTCGACCAGCTCGGTGCCAAGCTGCCATGCTGCGACGCCTAGCACCGCATCGAGCGGTACGACCCGGTCGAGCAGCAAATGCATCGGCAGCCCAAGCAAGCGCCGCAACGTGGTGAGCGGCAGGAAGACATGAACGCCGCGCTGCGTGCCGTTCGATTGCGACAAAGCCGGCCGGAGATGGATTCCTCCCACAAACGCCTCGCCCGTGCCGAGGTCGAGGATCTGGCCGTCGCCGCCGACAATGGTGATCGGATCGCCGAGATTGACGATCATCACGCCGTCGCCATGCGGCAATTCCCGCCGCGCGGTGAAACCGCCGGTGCGCTCGGCATAGTCGCAATAGCCGTGGATCAGCCCGACAAGCGCCGCCGGCGGCGCGATATGCGCCATGCTCCACGCATTGACGCCATCGTCATGCGCATCGAGCCGGGTCAGGCGCCCGCCTGGCACCCGGCACCGCTCATTTCTTGACCAGGCCGATCTCGACCAGCCGCTCGTGCAGATAGTCATGCGCCGTGATCGGCGTCGGATAGCGATTGGGATGATCCGCATCGATGCAGCCGGGCAGCGTCTCGATCAGGAAATCGGGCGCTGGATGCAGGAAGAACGGCATCGAGTAACGCGACACGCCGCGCCGTTCCGGTGGCGGGTTGACCACGCGGTGGGTGGTCGAGGGCAGGACATGATTGGTCAACCGCTGCAGCATGTCACCGACATTGACGACCATCGCTCCCTCGGGCGGCTTGATCGCAAGCCATTTGCCGTCGCGGTCGAGCAGTTCGAGCCCGGCCTCCTCGGCACCGAGTAGCAAGGTGATCAGGTTGATATCCTCATGCGCGCCGGCGCGTACGCCTTCGGCATCGACCGGGATCGGTGGATAATGGAGCAGGCGCAGCACGCTGTTGCCGTCCCCCACGGCACGGTCGAACCAGTTGGGAGCAAGGCCGAGATGTCGCGCGATCGCCGACAACAGCCGGTCGCCCGCGCGATCGAACGCCTCGAACAATTCAAGGAATACCGGCTTGAAACCGGCCGGTTCGGTCGGCCAGATATTGGGCGACATCTGCGCGGCGAAGCGGTGCCCTGCGGGCAGTTCGCGGCCGACATGCCAGAATTCCTTCAGGTCGACTGCGCTCGCCCCCTTGGCGATCTCGGTCTTGAACGGGGTATAGCCCCGCGCGCCGCCGCCGCCGGGCGTGTGATAGCTGCGCTTTTCCGCCTCGGGCAGTTCGAACAGCGTCCGGGTTTCGGCCCAGGCGCGCTCGATCAGATCAGCGGGAATGCCGTGATCGGCGATCACCGCAAAGCCGAAGCGTTCGAACGACCCGCCAAGTGCTGCGGCAAAGGCATCGGGATCGGCAGCCTCGTCATTGAGCGAGAGCGCAGGCACCTGGGCGGCGGGAGTATCGAGCATGGCTGTTCGTCCATATGGAGCTTCAATCGACCTAGATAACAAGCCCAACGCCGAACGAACAGCCTCGCTCCTCAGACCTTCTTACCGAAACGCTCGATCACCTCATCGAGCGGCACCTGACCAAGCAGGGCGCCCGATCCGGCGGGGCTTTCGCCATTCTCGATCGCCACGGCGAAGCGGACCGCCGGAAGCGCTTCGATCCGGCTGCGCAAGCCCGCCAGTCGAGGATAATCGGCCGGATCGACCGCCTGATGGAATTCGGCCCAGCGCGCCACGCCGATCAGCACCAGATCGGCGAGGGTCGGCCGATCACCGGCCAGGAACGGCGTGTCGCCGATCACCGCCTCCAGCTTCTCATGGCGGTTGGCCACCGCCTGTCGCCCATACCGGCGCAGCGCCGCCTGAAAGTCCGGGTCGGGCGGAGTCATTTCGAGTGCGGCCCATAACGGACTGAAAGCGCCGGTGAAGCCGCTGTTGATGAAGCCGATCCATTGATGCACGCGATCCGCCTCGGGCGTCCCCGCAGCAAAGCTGATCCGCCGCTCCGTGTCGCGCGCCTCGATCCAGGCGGCGATCGCCATGGTCTCGGTCAGGACGTTTCCCTTGTCGGTGAGCAGGACCGGAGTCTCTTGGCGCGGGTTGAGGCGCGCGTAATTGTCGTTCTTCATGTCGGCGAGCATGTCGACACGAGTGAGGCGATAGGGCTGACCGAGCGCTTCGAACGCGGCGACAAGCCCCATCGAGCTTCCCAGCGGGAAGCCATAGACGAGTATCGGTTCCATTGGATGTTCCTGATGTGGAAGGGTGTCGCTGCGCAGCGAGGCTTGATCTAGGCGCTCGGGGGCCCAAGTAAATTACGCACAATTTTGTAACCAGACGGAGCGCTCATGAAAACTGTCGTCTCGCGCTGCCCGATTGCGGGGGCAATGCAGGTCCTGAGCGGCCGCTGGCCAACCCTGCTGCTCTATTATCTGAAGGGAGGCACCAAGCGGTTCAGCGATTTGCAGCGCGACAATCCGACCGTGTCGCACCGTATCCTCTCGCTCGAGCTGCGCAAGCTGGAGGCGGCCGGGATCGTGCGCCGCACCGAGCGTGAGGGATATCCGCTGCACGTCGACTATACCCTGACCGAGGCCGGGTGGCGGCTGGTCCCGTTGATCGATGCGATCGGCGCGTGGTGGACCGACCTGGAAACAGACCGCGCCCTGGCGGCCCCGGCCGTGCTGCCGGAACCTGACCTGGTTCATCTTGGCTAAATCCGTCCCGTCGGCGAAAGCGGCGGAGATCACCTACTGACATGTACCTTCTTCACCGGCGAAGGTCGGGGCCCCGTCGGGGGAGCAGTGGAAGAGTTGAATGTTTGAGGCAGACGATCACCGGCAAGGACCGGATCAGTTCTGGTCGCTGAGGATGATCGTGCCCTTGGCGTGATCGGCACCCACCGGCGCCAGTTCGAGCTTGAACGGCTTGTCGTCATCGGTCGTGCCGGTCAGCCCCGCACCGTCCACCTTCACCTTGAAGCCGGCATCCTTGTTGAGCCGCTGCAGGAACCAGTCCTGTACCGCCTTGGGTGTGCCAGGGCTGTCGAAACTGATGCGGACATTACCCGAATCCTTCCCGCCATTGCCGCCATCCTTGGTATCGATGTTCATCGTGGAAATGGTCGAACCGGGATAGAGCTTGACGCCGTTGAGATCGAAGTCCCCGGCATCGAGCTTCAGCTTAGGCAGGTTGATCTTGCCGGAAAAGCCCGGGACGTTGACCGACATCTGGCCATTCTTGTCGACGCCGGCGAGCATATTGCCGTCCGAATCGGTGGCGTTGATCGTGATCGAGGTTCCGTCACCGCTGGAGTCGCATGCGGCCAGCGGCATTGCGAGACTCAATATGGCGAGAATACGAAGCATGGCGGACCTCCAGAGTGCTATATTCGAGCAACACACTACAGACCCGCCATGACGTTCGTCAAGTTTTGACGTCAGTTCTGGCGTCAGGCGATTAGCCGAGCAGCCGCTCCATGGTTTTTTCGTGCAGCCAGATGTTCATCGTCGCGCTGTCATTCTGGTCGCCGGTATAACCGAGTTCGGTGGCGAGCTTCTTGCGCGCATCGAGGCTCGAATCGAGCCCCAGCGCTTTCATCAGATCGACGATCGAGGTCTTGTAGTTGAGCGTCTCGCCGCGCGCGGCCGCACGGTCGGCCAGGACGGCCTCGATCGCTTCGCGGCTCGGGGCAGGCTTGGCGGCAGGCGGTGGCGGCGGTGCTGCGGCAGCCGGGGCAGCGGGTGCGGCCGGCGCAGCGGGCGCTGGCGCCGCTTCGTCATGACCGAAAATGGCGTCCTTGATTGCGCCGAATATGCTCATGTCCGTTTCCTCCTTGAGGACCGTCAGGATGGCCCCGACGGCCTGATACCATAATCATCGGCGTTGCGCGCCGGTTCCGTGGAAGGGCGATCTGGGGGTGACCTGCTGTACTGCATCTGCGAAGGGCAGCCGGATGGACGCGACTCAACCCCGCCAGCGCGACACGCCGCCGCTTGGTTTCCGCGAATTCGTCGCGCTGATCGCGGCGTTGATGGCGCTTACCGCGCTCGGCATCGATTCAATGCTGCCGGCACTGCCGGCGATCGGCCGCTCGCTCGACATCGTGACCGACAATGAGCGCCAGTTCGTCATCACCGTCTTCCTGATCGGCTTCGGCGTGGCCCAGCTGGTCCATGGCCCGCTCGCCGATCGCTATGGCCGCAAGCCGGTACTTGGCGTGGCGCTTGCCGCCTATGTCGTCGCCAATGTGGTTGCGGCCTATTCGGGCAGCTTCATGTTGCTGCTTGTCGCGCGCTTCATCGGCGGGACAGCCATCGCGGCGTCGCGTGTGGTGACGATCGCGCTGGTGCGCGATTGCTATTCCGGCCGGGCGATGGCGCGGGTGATGAGCCTTGCCTTCATCGTGTTCATGGCGGCGCCGGTGATCGCCCCGACCTTTGGCCAGGCGGTGCTGCTGGTGGGCAGCTGGCGGCTGATCTTCTGGGGCATCGCCGCGGTCAGCGCCGCGATCCTGTTATGGTTCTGGTGGCGCATGCCCGAGACGCTGCACGAGGAAGACCGCATGCCGCTATCGGCGGGGCGGCTGCTCGGCGGCTTCCGGCTGGCGATCACCGATCGCTGGTCGATCGGCTATACCCTCGCCTCGACCGCGCTGCTCGGCGGGCTCTATGGCTATATCAATTCGATCCAGCAGATCCTGTACGACACCTTTCACCGGCCCGACCTGCTCGTCATTGTCTTTGCGGTGACGGCGGGGACGATGGCGGTCGCGAATCTGCTCAATTCGCGCATCGTGATGCGGGTCGGCACGCGGCGCATCTCGCACACTGCGCTGACCGTCCTGATCCTGCTCGCCGGCGCGCATCTGGCGATCGCCTGGGCGGGATATGAATCGCTGTGGAGTTTCGCCATCCTGCAGGCACTGATGATGGGTTGCTTCGGCCTCGCCACGGCCAATTTCGGTGCAATGGCGATGGAGAATATGGGCCATATCGCCGGCACGGCATCAAGTGTGCAGGGTTTCATCACCGTTACGGCGGGTGCGCTGCTCGGCGCGCTGATCGGGCAGAGCTTCGACGGCACGACCGTGCCGCTCTATCTCGGCTTCTTCACCGCCGGGCTGGTCGCGCTGGCCATCGTCGCGATCGTCGAGCGCGGGCGGCTGTTTCGCCCCACCTGATTGGTGGTTTGAGAATAGCCCGAAGAGCGAATTTTGCAGGCGGTATCGGCCCGCTCCCTACCCGGCCACCCACAGAATATCCTGACTGGTGGTCGGGTAGGGAGCGGGCCGGTACCGCCAGAATGCATTTCAGCGCATTCTCAAACAGCGTTTCATCGCGATAATCCTGCCTCGACGGAACCCTCTACCCTGCCCCACCGTTCGCCACTTCAACCGGCTATCGTGCCGGACGGGAGAGCAGACATGACGATGGGCGGTTATCAGGTGCCGGGCGAAGGCACCGGCGACGACGGGTTCGAAGAGGAAGGCTATGACGAGAGCCAGCGCGCCGAGATCCTGGAGGTCACACGCGACGGGCCAACCGACGGCACGATCCTGACCGACCTGATGCCCGATATCGGCGATGACGAGGACGACGACGACCTCGAAATGAGCAGCGACGAAATCGGCGAGGACGATGACGAGGATGTCAGCGACGAAGACGATGACGATGAGGACGACCTGCAGGAAGATTTCGATAATGGTGCGCTCGACGAAGATGACGAGCTGACCGATGCGGACGACGCCGCGCTGAAGCCCTGAGCATGGGCTTGAAGGCACCTGGCAGTGCGCATTCTGGCGGTGTCGGCGACACGGATTGACCGCGCCTGCCGCGTTGGTCCAGCATCGGCTCGCATCAGGAGCTTGCCATGCCGACCGATCCTCGCGTCGATGCTTATATTGCCGCCTGCGCGCCCTTCGCGCGGCCGATCCTCACCCTGTGCCGCACGCGGCTGCATGCCGTACTGCCGGAGGTGGAGGAGACGATCAAATGGGGCATGCCGAGCTTCGTCTATCACGGCAAGCCGCTGGCCGGGATGGCCGCGTTCAAGGCGCACGCAAGCTTTGGTTTCTGGAAGCGCGAGGCATTCGCCACCGGGCGTGAGGGCGAGGCGATGGGCCAGTTCGGCAAGCTCGCCACGATCGGCGACCTGCCCGACAAGGCCGCATTCGATGCGATGATCCGCGAAGCCGGGGCGTTGATCGATACGGGCGCCGGCGGCCGGACCCGCGCCGCACGCCCGCCCAAACCCGAGGCGGAGGTGCCCGGGGAACTTGCCGAGGCATTGGCCCGGGACGACCTTGCCGCCGCGACCTTCGCCAATTTTCCGCCGAGCTGCCGTCGTGAATATTGCGAATGGATCGGCGATGCCAAACGCGCGGAAACCAGGGCAAAGCGCGTCATCGAAGCGATCGAATGGCTGCGCGAGGGCAAGCGCCGCAACTGGAAATACGAGAGCTGCTGAAGCCTCTTGCGGGCGGATGGAATCATGTTACGTTGTAACATCTTTTGTCTGACAGGAGGATGCCATGGCTGCTCGTGGGATAAAATATGGTCCGGCTCGCAGTGAGAATACCGAGCCCTTTTCCGACCTCAACATCACGCCGCTGATCGATGTGCTGCTCGTCCTGCTGGTGATGATGATCCTGACCATCCCGATCATGACGCACAAGGTGCCGGTCGACATACAACCGGGCGAATCCGATCCATCGACCGCCACCGTCCATCGCATTGATCTCAACGCCAACGGCTCACTCACCTGGGACAATGCGCCGATCACCGATGCGGCGCTGCCGGCACGGCTCGCCGGGTTCATGAAGGAGAATAATGCGCAGTTGCAGATCCGCGCCGCCGCCACCGCGCGCTATGAGCGGTTCGACCAGACGCTGGCGACGATCAAGCGGGCTGGTGTGACCCGGCTCGGCTTTGTCGGCAACGAACGCTACGCAAAGTTCGGCGACCTCTGAATTCGGCGCTTTTCGGCGGAACTGGGGGGGTTGATCTGCGTTAAGATCATTCCTTTCCAGACCATGACGAGGCCGCCATGCGCCTGTTTTTAGCATTGCCCTTGTTGCTCGCCGGCTGTGCTCCCGGCACTGAACCCGGCAGCAACGCGGTGGACATCAATTCGGCGGCGAACCAGGCGCAGAACAGCATCGACAGCTACGCCGCCAATGCGACCGATGAGGCATCGAACCTGACGGCGGAGACGCCTGGGGCCGTTCCGACGCCAGCCGCAACGCCAGTCGGAGCGGTCGAACCACTCAATCCGCCTGCGCCGGGCGAACCTGGCGGCCTGCCCGACGACAGGACGCCTGTGTCCGAAGCGCCCTTCACCCCCGACAGTGCACAAGGCGCGGCGAATGTCGTGCAGACCTATTATGCGCTGCTCGGAGAAGGGAAATATCACCAGGCCTGGGCATTATGGGACGATGGCGGCAAGGCATCGGGCATGGGCGTCGACGCCTTTACCGCAAGCTTCGCCAAATATAGCGAATATCACGCCAATATCGGCGCGCCCGGCGACGTGGATGCCGGTGCGGGCCAGCGCTATGTCACCGTGCCTGTGCAGGTCTATGCCCGGCTGAAGGCAGGCGCGAAGCCAGTCTATATGCTGGGCAGCGTGACCCTTCACCGGGTCGGCGACATCGACGGCGCCAGCCCTGCGCAAAAAAGCTGGCATATCAAGAGCGCAGATATCAAGCCGACACCCAAGGCCGGTTGATTCCCTCCGGCATGCCGGAGACCTGATGCGATGCCGACGATCCTGCTGCTGGTCGCGTCCAACATCTTCATGACGATCGCCTGGTACTGGCATCTCAAGGGCGGCATGGAGAAGCCCCTGCTGCTGGTTATCCTGATCAGTTGGGGCATTGCCCTGTTCGAATATTGCCTGGCGGTACCGGCCAACCGGATCGGCTTTGCCGCAGGGTGGAGCGGCGGCCAATTGAAAGTGACGCAGGAGGCGATTGCGCTGCTCGTCTTCGGCATCTTCATGGTGACGGTGCTGGGCGAACCGGTCGGCTGGCGTCACGTCGGCGCCCTGGTCTGTCTGGTCGGCGCGGTCGCCTTCCTGTTCGCGGGGAAATAGCGCTAGCCGCCGGTCCCCATCGCATTGGCGAGGATCGCGAGGTCGCCATTGTTGACGGCGTCGCCCAGCGCATCTTCGGACGCATTGCCCGCGGATGCCGGTTTCGCGGCGGGCGCATAGCCGGCGACATCGACCGCGGTCCACAGGACACCGCACGCCCAGAAGAGCGCGGCCCATCGGCTGCGGAAGAGGCGGCTGAACATCATGCAACCCTAAGCCCGCACGGTTAACGCGGCGCTCGCACAGGCGGTTAACGCTTTGGGCCGGACGTTGCCGCCCGGCCCTCCAGCGCTCAGTGCCAGTGCTCAATGCCATTTGCTCAACGATTGTCGAGTTGAGACCGCACCGCAGCCAGGCCGAGGCGCGTGATGCGATAGGGCTGCCCGCCCATGCTCGCGATCAGCGCACGCCGGCGCAAGCGGCGAAACAGCGCGAGCGAACAATCCGCCAGACGGTGCCCCTCACGCGTGAAGCAGTCGATCGTGACGATATGCTTGCCGGTATCGTCCCAGCGATGAACGATGCGTCCGCCCTGAGCCAGCGCGTGCAGCACGCGCTGTTCGTATTTCGAGATATTCATTGGAAATCATGACCCCGGAACTGGGGTTGGCCCGACGCAGCGATCCACCCGGCCGGGAACGTGCCGGTCAGGCGATGCTACGCACGATGCCGATCCACCGGAGACGATGCTCCGGGTCGGCGATCAGCGGGCGACAATTTCCTTCATGAACCACTCCGGGATGAACCCGGCCCTGATAGAATCTACAGCCTATGGTGGTCAATCTGCTCCTGCTCCGCCGCGGAATCCACGGCGCGAGACTGGTCCCGCGCCTCCTGCGCGGCGCGGGCAATGCGTTCGGCGGATCGCCTTGCGGCATCGGGCGTTAACGAGACGGCGAGACCATCCGGACCGTCAAGCATCACTTCGCCCTGTTCCGCCGTCGCTTCGGTCGGGATGTTGTGAGGTGCCTTGCTGGTCACGCTGTTTTCTCCAAGCGTTAGAGACTATTAACGTCGCACCGCACCGAGCGTTCCGGTGCCTGGAGAGTTTTGATGATCACTCGACTGTTCCTGCAAACCCATCGCAAGCCAATTCTCTCGGACGAGGATGCCGCGGCTCTGGAGGCCGCATGCGCGCGGACGCAGGAATTCGCCGCCAAGCGCATCATTGTGCGCGAACAGATGCCGCTGACTCAGTGCACCCTTTTGCTCAATGGTTTCATCGAACGATTCAAGGATACGGCGGAAGGCCGCCGCCAGATCCTCGCCATCCATGTGCCGGGCGATTTCGTCGATCTGCACAGCTATCCGCTCAAGCGACTCGAACATTCAGTCGCGGCGCTGACCCCGGTGACGATCGCGACCTTCCCGCATCCCGAGATCCGCGCACTGACCGAGCGTTCGGCGGCGCTGACCGAGTTGCTGTGGCGATCGACCCTGGTCGATGCGGCGATCAATCGCGAATGGATCGTCTCGGTCGGCGCGCGCTCCGCTGCCGCGCGGCTCGCGCATCTGTTCTGCGAGATGTTCATGCGGCTTGAGCGGATCGGCATGACTCGCGAGCTGGAGTTCGACTTTCCGGTAACGCAGATCGACCTGGCCGATGCCACCGGCCTGACCGCAGTCCATGCCAATCGCATGCTGCGTCAGCTGCGCGAACAGGGCCTGGTCGAATTCCGCCAGGGCCTGGTGAAAATCCTCAATTGGGACGCGCTGAGGGATTTTGCGGGATTCGATCCCGGTTATCTTTTTTCGATTGATCGCAGCGTTTTAGCAGTCCGGTTACCAGTAACCGTCCAAGGTCGCACCCAGACAGGGGCGGGCGCGGGACCATGCGGCACGATCGGGAGTTTCACCGCAACCAGCCGCGCTTGCGCGATCGGCGCGCTGCGTCAGGTCCGCGCCGAACACGGGCGCGACTGACCAACCTGGCCGCGGTGGCTATTTTCGGCCTGTGCATCGGAATCGTGATCGGCCGCGGCATCGACTGGACCGATCGCGAGCGGCTCGAACGCCTGATCTTGAGCATGACGACCGACGATCCCAGCCCATCGCCCGCCCGGATCGCCCAGCGCTGAAGAACGGGGCGCTGAAAACCGGGACACTGAAAACCGGGGCGCTAAAAAACCCTGTCACAAGGCGTCGCGATTGTGCCACGGTGCGGCATGACGCTTTGCCCTCTCGCTTCATTGCCGCCGGCCAGCGCCGCTGCGGCTGCGATCCCGGGCATCCTCCCCATCTCTCAAGGGTAATCCTTCATGGCCACAGCCCCCGCCACAGCCTCTCCCCCCGGCCGTCCGCTTGCCGAACTCACCATCCGCGGCATCATCCTCGGTGCGCTGATCACCATCGTGTTCACCGCCGCCAATGTCTATCTCGGGCTGAAAGTCGGTCTCACCTTCGCCACATCGATCCCGGCAGCGGTGATCTCCATGGCAGTGCTGCGCTTCTTCAAGAATTCGAACATCCTGGAGAACAACATCGTCCAGACGATCGCCTCGGCGGCGGGGACGCTGGCGGCAATCATCTTCGTGCTGCCCGGGCTGATCCTGGTCGGCTGGTGGACCGGATTTCCCTATTGGACCACGGTCGCGGTCTGCGCGGTGGGCGGCATTCTCGGCGTGATGTTTTCCGTCCCGCTGCGCCGCGCGCTCGTCACCGGATCGGACCTGCCCTATCCGGAAGGGGTCGCCGCGGCCGAAGTGCTCAAGGTCGGCTCCGAATCCGTCGAAGGCGACCAGGAAAATGCCAAGGGCTTGCGCGTCATCATTTTCGGATCGGTGATCTCGGCGCTGTTCGCGCTGCTTGCCTCGATGAAGCTGGTCGCGGGTGAAGCGGCGAAGAATTTCAAGATCGGCGGCAGCGCGACCGGCGTCTCGACCAGCTATTCCATGGCGCTGATCGGCGTCGGCCATCTTGTCGGCCTTTCGGTCGGCGCGGCGATGTTCTTCGGGCTGATCATCTCCTGGGCCGGCCTGGTGCCGTACCTCACCTCGTTCAACAGTTTTGCCGATCCGGTCGATGCGGTGGTCAATACCGTGTTCCGCAGCCAGGTGCGCTTCATCGGCGCGGGCACGATCGGCGTTGCCGCAGTCTGGTCGTTGCTGCGCATCATCGGACCGATCATCGGCGGCCTGCGATCGGCGATGGCCGCATCGCGTGCACGCGCCGGCGGCTCGATCCTCGAACTGACCGAGCGCGACCTGCCGATCGGCATCGTCGGCGCATCGATCCTGCTGACCTTGCCACCGATCGCGTGGCTGTTGTGGAGCTTCTCCGCCGGCGGCCCGGTGCATGAATATCCGCTCGCGGTGATCGGCGGCACGGTGCTCTATATCCTGATCGTCGGCATCCTGATCGCGGCGATCTGCGGCTATATGGCCGGCCTGATCGGCGCGTCCAATTCGCCTGTATCCGGCGTCGGCATCCTCGCAGTACTCGGCGCCTCACTGCTGCTGGTGGCGATTTTCGGCTATTCGACCGATGTCGCGCGCACCAACGCACTGATCGCCTATGCGCTGTTCACCACCGCAATCGTGTTCTCGGTCGCGACCATCTCCAACGACAATCTCCAGGATCTGAAGACCGGGCAGCTGGTCGGCGCAACGCCGTGGAAGCAGCAGGTCGCACTGGTCATGGGCGTGATCTTCGGCTCGCTGGTCATCCCGCTGGTGCTCGACCTGCTCAAGGACACGCTCGGTTTCGTCGGCATGCCCAATGCCGGCCCCAATGCGCTATCCGCCCCGCAGGCCGCGCTGATCTCCTCGCTCGCCAAGGGCGTTCTGGGCGGCGATCTCGACTGGAGCCTGATCGCGATCGGCGCCGGCATCGGCGTGGTGGTGATCATCATCGACGAACTGCTCGGCCGGACCGGCAAGATGCGCCTGCCGCCGCTTGCGGTCGGCATGGGCATCTATCTGCCGATGGCGCTCACCCTGCTGATCCCGATCGGCGCGGTGATCGGCCATTTCTACGACCGCTGGGCGAAGCGCGCGTCCAATCCCGAGTTCGCGGAGCGGCTCGGCACGCTCGCGGCGACCGGCCTGATCGTCGGCGAAAGCCTGTTCGGCGTGGCGTTCGCCGGCATCGTCGCCTGGTTCAACCGTGGCTCGCCGATCCCGCCGATCGATGCGCCGCTGGCAGTGGTCGGCGAGGGATTCGCCCCCATCGCAATATATGCAGCGCCTTTGCTGTTCGCGGCGTTCATCGCCTTGCTCTACAATCGCACGCGCGCGCTGGCGCGATAGGATCGATCGGCAGCGGTCGAGGTAAACTCGTCCGCTCCGGCCTGGAATATTTCGAGTTGAGTGGATCCACCCAGCCGTTCGCCCTGAGCTTGTCGAAGGGCACGCGCAACGCTTGGGCTTCGACAGGCTCAGCCCGAACGGCTGTTAGGCGATTCCAGCTGACTCGATTAGGTTCTAGCGCGTCATCCCGGCGAGCAATTCGCTGATCGGAATGAACGCGAAGGCGACCGAGCTGTCCGCCACGCCGTACGGCACGAACAAGGTGTTGCCGTGGCGGATCGCGCCACAGCTATAGACGACATTGGGCACATAGCCTTCGCGGTCCTGGTCGGCCGCAGCGAGGATCGGCTGGCTGGTGCGGCCAAGCACCTGCGACGGGTCATGCTTGTCGAGCAGCACCGCGCCGATCGAATATTTGCGCATCGCGCCGACACCGTGAGTCAGCAACAGCCAGCCCTCATCCAGTTCGATCGGCGGCCCGCAATTGCCGATCTGAACCAGCTCCCATGGGTAATGCGGTTCGAGCAGCTTCTCGCCTTCGTCCCAATGCGTCAGCGTGTCGGATTTGATCAGGAACAGATTCTCGCCGTCCTGCCGGCCGATCATCATATATTGACCGTTCACCTTGCGCGGGAACAGGCCCATGCCCTTGTTGCGCGACGCGGCGCCGGTCATCGGCACCAGGTCAAAGGCGCGAAAATCGCGCGTCCGCATCAACTCCGACTGGATTTTCGACCCGTTATAGGCGGTATAGGTGCCGAGCCATTCGACGCTGCCATCGTCATGCGTGAAATGGACCAGGCGAAGATCTTCCAGTCCCTTGGACTGCGCCGCGGTGATCGGGAAGATCACCGTGCCCGACAGGGTCGAATCGCGGTGGCGATAAACGGTGATCGGCCCCTCGGGAATCTCCTCTTCGTCCATCCCGACCGCATCGGTCGCGGTGGCGAAAGGCGGCTCGGGCGCGAGCTTCATCTCGTTCTTGGACGTGATGATCCCTTCGCGGAAGGCGACCGAGGAGATATGCCCCTCGCCCACCGCCCGCAGGCTCATCAGGATGCGCATCGACCCCTTGGGCATGCCCGACTGGTCGAAATGCGGCACCGCGCTGGGATTCATCAGCGCTGCGGCGGCGTAGCTGTATTCATGACAGAAATAGGCACCGATCAGCTGGCGCTTCTCGTCGCCGATCTCGCTGCCGTCGAGGCCGAGCATCTCCTCGATCTCGTCATAGCGGGTCATGAACACGCGACGCGTCTGCCAGTGCCGTGCCTCGAAATCCTTGAGCACGGTCTCGAGCTCCGCGCGGGTCTGCGCAGTGTCCATCTCGAGCACCTCGCGCACCAGCCGCTCGGTGCGATGCCCGCCATTTCCACCCCAGGCGAGATGGAACGGCCGCACCACGACGCGCGACGGATCGGCATAGAGCCGCAATGAGTGACGGAAGATATCGACCAAGTTCAGCCTCGCGTGCAACGCCCGAGCGGCGTCGTTAGCGAGGCTATGCGACGGCGCGCTCCGGTCCTGCCACGCTTTCGCTTGCCTTTGAAAGCCCCGAAATGGCGCAAGAGGCCAATTGCAGCGCCAAAATCGACTCGGCGCCCTGATTCCGGTTCAGACCGGTTGGCATCAACCCGTCGAAACAGCCGCCATCCTGTGCGGTCGCGAGCGGCAGGTCGAGATCGTTCTGGCCCAGATACCAGCGATAGGCCTTTACCGCCTCCTCGACCCAGCGCCGGTCGCCGGTCGCCTTGAACGCGGCGGCACAGGCATCGATCGTCGCCTGCGCTTCCAGCGGCTGCTGGTCGAACGGCAGCGGATCGGCATAGGGCCGGCCGAAACTCTCGGTGCCGATGGCGCGGAAGCGCCCCTCGGGCGTGGTCTGCTGCTGCGTGATCCAGTCGAGCGTCGACAGGCCGGTCCGAAGCAGATCGTCGCGATTGAGCATCATGCCGGCGCGGATCAACGCCTCGGGCAGGCGCGCATTGTCATAGGCGAGCACGATCTCGAACCATTCCCATTCGGGACGGCGCGTTTCCTCGACCAGGGCAAGCAGGTCGTTGGAGAAGCGTTCGAGGATATTGCGCGCCAGGCTATGGCCCGGATGCGCCCCGAGCATCGCCGCCGCGCCGAGCATCGCGAACGCTTGCGATCGCGGGCTGCCCAGATCGAACGCGAGGCTGGCGGTCTCGTCGAACAACCGCACCGCCCAATCGCGATGCTTTGCCGCCGTCGCGCGCTTCGCGGTGACGCCGAGCGCCCAGAGCGTACGTCCGTTCGAATCCTCCGACCCTTCATCCTCGCACCACGTCCGGTCGAAATTCATGAAGTTGCGGAAGCGGCGATGATCCGGGTTCCAGGCATATTGGACGAACGCGGCGTACACCGTCATCCATTTGTCGCGGACCTGCTCGTCCATGTCCTCGATCGCGGTCATCAGCATCAGCGCGCGGACATTGTCGTCGATGCAATAGCCATGACGCCGGTCGGGAACCGACAGGATCGCGTGCTGCAGCATGCCGGTCATGTCGCTCATCCGCTCGACCGCCGCGAAATCGGGCGCCAGCGGGGTGAAGACGGACTGGGTCTTGGACAATCGGCGCGGCTTGGCCAGGACCATCGACTCGATTTCGCGCATCGCGGTCTCCGCCAGCACCGGCCAGATCATCGTCCGGCCGCGCGCATAGGCCCGTTCCGACAGCTTGACGCGGTTGCGCTCGCTGCCGAGCAGCGCATTGATCTCGCGCGCGAACGCTGCGCTGTCACCGAAATCGACCAGCACGCCGTGTCCGTCCGCCAGGATCTCGGTGGCATGGACATAGGGGGTGGAGACCACAGCCTTGCCCACGCCGATCGCATAGGACAGCGTGCCGGAGGTGATCTGCGCCGGGTTCACATAGGGCGTGGCATAGATATCCGACGCCTGCAGATAATCGATCAGCTCATTATGTTCGAGAAAGGCGTCGATGAACTCGACATTGGCGGCGACCCCAAGCTCCTCGGTCAGCGTCTTCAGCCGGTCGCGATATTTCTCGCCCTCATGCGCGACGAGATTGGGATGAGTCGCGCCCAGCACCGCATAGAGCACATCGGGGTTGGCCTCGACGATCGCCGGCAAGGCTTCAATCATCGTCTCGATGCCCTTGTTGGGTGCGAGCAGGCCGAAGGTCAGAACGGTCTGCCGCCCTTCCCAGCCGAATTGCGCCTTCAGCGTATCGGGATCGACGAAATCGCGATCGGGCACGCCGTGCGGGATCATCACGATCGAGCGCGGATTCGCAGCATAGACGCGCTCCAGTATCTCGCGGCCCTTTTCTGCCATCACGATCACGCGCGCGGCACGGCGCAACAGCCCTTCCATCACGCGGCGCTCATCCGCGCTGGGTTTTTCCAATATGGTATGGAGCGTGACGATGACCGGAATCGACACCCGGTCGAGCAGGGCAAGGATGTGCTCACCGGCAGCCCCGCCATAAATGCCGTATTCGTGCTGCAGCCAGATCGCCTTGGCGCCGCTCTTCTCGATCGCGCGTGCGGTGTCGAGATAGGCGACCCGCTCCTGCTGCGGGATGCTGCCGGTCACTTCGGGCGGATAGTCGTACCGGCCGGGATGGTCGTCCATCGCATAGACATCGACCTGAAGGTCCGGGTAGCGGCCCTTCAACGCGGTAAATGTATCGGTAGTATATGTTGCAAGGCCGCATTTACGCGGCAGGAAGTTGCCAATCAGGGCAAGGTGACCGATAGACGCTACAGCATCCTTTTGGAGCGACATTTCAATCCTTCCGAGTGCGAAAGGGGTCTTTCACCCCATCCATGCCTTCTCCGAACGGCCAGATGTGAATATGGTTGCAGCCATGCTGCGGCGCAACAAGTGAATCGTCCTGATCGAAATCAATCTTGACGCCGAATGAACGGATTCTGCGACGAACCGAGTGACTTAGCCGCGTCCGCGATACCCGGGAACATCCTGGCCGGGTAGCCAAAGGCCGGCCGGCGGTTCACCGGATTGCCAGAACACGTCGATCGGGATGCCGCCGCGCGGATACCAATAGCCGCCGATTCGCAGCCAGACCGGCGCCATTTCACTGAATAGCCGCTCCCCGATGCCGACGGTGCAATCCTCGTGGAATGCCTGATGATTGCGGAACGCGCCGAGGAACAGCTTCAGCGACTTGGATTCGACGATCGTCGCTCCCGGCGCATAATCGATTACGAGATGCGCGAAATCGGGCTGCGCGGTAACCGGGCACAACGAGGTGAATTCGGGCGCGGTGAAGCGCACGAGATAGGGCCGGCCGGGTCGCGGATTGGGCACATAATCAAGCACCGCCTCCTCGGGAGAGGAGGGAAGTGCGCTGCTCTGGCCAAGATGTTTTGGAGTCATGAGCGGGATATAGGAGCGCGGAGGCGGGCCGTCACCCTGACAGGATCAGCCATACTCCCGATCACGTCTTACGGCGTCGGGGCCGTCACCTCCGGCACCTTGGCGTCGGTGCCGGGTGCGGGCTGGACAGCGGCTGGTGGAACAGCTGCCGGTGGAACAGTTGTCGACGGGGCAGGCGCAGCCTGCGCCGGCGCGCCGGGCGCAACAGTCACGCCGGGCGCTCCCTCTGCCTCGGGTGCAGGCGCAGCAGCAGGTGCAGATACGGCAGCCGGCGTGATCGGCTGCGCCGGCCGGCGGTGCCCCGACCAGTTCGGACTGTGCAGACGATCGATTTCCGCCTTGCGCTTGCGGAGGTAATCGTCGCGGGTCGCGGCATAGGGATCGGTGGCCGTGTGCAGCACGGTCAGCGTGTCGTCAAAGGCCACGCGGTAATCCAGCGCGCTGAGCGTGTTGACCGGAATGGTGTAATAGAGCTTGTTGAACGGCGTTCCGACAGTCACCGGCAGGATGAGCCGATCGACCGAGATTCCGAACAGATCGCGCACCGTCGTCGGCCCGATAAAGGGCAAAAACAGATAGGGTCCCGGCTTCACCCCATAATAGCCCAGCGTATTGGCCAGGCTGTTGGGACGATGCGGCAACTTGAACGGACGGCGCTTGGCGATGTCGACCGTTCCGGCGAGCCCGACCGTGGAATTGATCGCGAAGCGGCCCAGCGTCTCGATCGCCTTGCCCGGTTTCAACTGCAGCAGATAATTCAAGAAGACGATCGGCTCCTGAACGTTATCGAGGAAATTGTGGATGCCGTCGCGCACCGGCTTGGGCAGTCCCTTTTTATAGCCTTTGGCGATCGGGGCGACGAGGGCGCGGTCCACCGCCTGCACCGCCTTGTAGGATTCGACATTGATCCGTTCCGCCGGATCGCCCGGAGAGCGCCGCCGCGCCGAGACGAGAATATCGTCATCGACCAGGCCGCCGCCGGACGCTTGCTGCGCCGCCGCATCTGCCGCCGGCACAGCCGCGTCGGGTGTTGCCGGGGCCTGGGTGACGGTCGCCGGAAACTGGGCCGCGGGCACCCCCTCCGGAGGAGCGCCGGGAGCTGTCGGCGCAGGGCCCGGCACTGGGGCCGGAGCGGGGGATTCCGGTGTCGTGACCGGGGCCTGCTGACCACTTGCCGTTTGGATCACCACTGGCGGGATCTGCACTTCGACAGCGGACAACGGCAAATTTGCGAACAGCACGACCGCGCCGAATACAGGAACCATTATTTCTTTATCTCCTGCCGCCGACCGGCATATCGCGCTTCTTTCGCACGACTCGCTTTCACGAATGCACCCGCGCGCGACTCAGATATTCGCCGCGAGCCAATGATCAATACTCTAACCTGTAATAAATCGACCAACATCGTTTGGCCAACCCGGGAATCGATCGCACCGTCGCGAAGATCATCCTTCCCTCAACGCGGTCCCGGTTGCGCCGGTTCGATAGGATTTAGCCCATCGCTGAGCTGACATGCAGAGGCTTGCGACGAGGATTCTTATCGGGTCGGGGTGAAATTGAACCGCTTTCCATGCTCTTGAATTTGCCATGCTCTTGAATTTGATCGTCTCGACGCCGCCGCCATCGATGGCTAGGGATGGCGGTGACGAGATTAGGAGAATGTGATGGACTCGCTGGTGACGACCGAATGGCTCGCGAACGAACTGGGCGCGAACGACCTGCGTATCGTCGACGCCACTTATGTGCTGGCCGGCGACAAGCGCGACCCGGCCGCCGAATATGAAGCGGCGCATATTCCTGGCGCAGTGTTCATGGACCTGGCCGAACTGGCCGACACCAATACCAACCTGCCCTCGATGTTGCCGCCGCCGGAGAAATTCGCCAGCCGCATGCAGTCGCTCGGCCTGGGCGATGGCAGCCGCATCGTGCTGTACGACGATTCGCCCTACCACACTGCGGCACGCGCATGGTTCATGCTCCGCACCTTCGGTGCGCATGACGTCGCAATCCTCGATGGCGGCATCGCCAAGTGGAGGGCCGAGGGCCGCGACACGGCGAGCGGCAAGGAGCAGCTGCGCCATCGTCACTTCACCGTGTGGGCCGACGACAAGGGCGTGCGCAATCTCGACCAGATGAAGGCCAATCTCGACAGCGGTGCGGAGCAGGTGCTCGACGCACGCTCGGCGGCACGCTTCTCGGGTGCGGAGCCGGATCCGCGTCCGGCGACGCATGCCGGCCATATCCCGGGGTCGAAGAACCTGCCGCAGGGCGAGTTGTTCAACGCCGACGGCACCTACAAGCAGGGCGACGACCTGAAGGCTGCGTTCGAAAGCGCCGGGATCGACCTTGCCAAGCCGCTGGTCACCACCTGCGGCTCGGGCATCACGGCCTCGGTCCTCGCTTTCGGTGCGCATCTGCTCGGCAACGAAGCAGCGGTCTATGACGGCAGCTGGTCGGAATGGGGCGCGGACAGCTCCACCCCCAAGGCGACCGGCGCTCAGTGAGTAAGGATTCCGGCCGCCCAAAGGATGACGCGACCCGCGTCGTTTCCGCCGGGCGGCGCAAGGAATGGACCGGCGGGATCGTCAACCCGCCGGTGTGGCGCGCCTCGACCATCCTGTACGATTCGGTCGCGGAGCTTCGCGCACGCGTATCGGACACGCACCACAAATTATTCTACGGCCGGCGCGGCACCCCGACGCAATGGGCGCTGGCCGATGCGCTGACCGAGCTGGAGCCGGGCGCGGAGGGCACCTTCCTCTATTGCTCGGGCGTCGCGGCGCTGGCGGCGGCCTTGCTCTCGGTCCTGTCGCCGGGCGACGAATTGCTGCTGGTCGACAGCGCCTATGATCCGACCCGGTCGATGGCCAATGGCTTGCTCAAGCGCATGGGCATCACGACGCGCTTCTACGATCCGATGATCGGTGCCGGCATCGCCGACCTGATCGGCGAGCGCACCCGCGCCATCCTGATGGAAAGCCCGGGCAGCCTGACTTTCGAAGTGCAGGACGTGCCCGCGATCGTCGCTGCGGCCAGAGCACGCGGCGTGACCACCCTGCTCGACAATACCTGGGCTACGCCATTGCTGTTCCCCGCCATCGCGCACGGCATCGACCTGACCGTGCTGGCCTGCACCAAATATGTCGTCGGCCATTCGGATGTCATGCTCGGATCGGTCACCGCCGCGCCGGGGCATTTCACGAAGCTGCGCGACACCAGCCTGCAACTCGGCCAGGTGGCGAGTCCCGACGATTGCTGGCTCGGCGCACGCGGCCTGCGCACCATGGCAGTGCGGCTGAAACAGCATGAGGCGAGTGCACTGACGATCGCGCGCTGGCTGCAGCAACAGCCCGAGGTCGCCGCTGTGCTCCACCCTTCCCTGCCCGGTTGCCCCGGCCATGAATTCTTCCTGCGCGACTTCAAGGGCGCTTCGGGGCTGTTCTCCTTCGTGCTTCAGGGCGGCGATGAAGCGGCACGCGCTGCGCTGATCGATGGTCTGGAGCATTTCGGCATCGGCTATAGCTGGGGCGGGTTCGAGAGCCTGGCACTGCCGGTCGATCCGGTCCGCTATCGCAGCGTGACCGAACGCGACGATGCCGGGCCGATGGTCCGGCTGCAGGTCGGGCTGGAGCATGTCGATGACCTGATCGACGACCTGTCCGCTGGTCTGGCGCGCTTCCGGGAAGCTGTGTCGAGCCGCTGAGGCAATACCCCGTCCGTGGAGTGGCATGCCCTGGAGGCTCGCCCATCACTGTTGCAGCGCGGCAACACAATATTGCCGGATTGTTGCTGCTCTGTCGATTTATGTTGTGCTGCAGCAAATTCTAGCCGATTTCAGGGATACCGATCGGGGAAGCGGCGCGGGGAGGATCAATCCTTTCGACAGATGCGCTACCCGGCGGACGCAGGTGTGGAACCAGATCTTAATTGAAAGGGTATCCATGCGCCGTATTTCCATGATCAGCCTCAGTGCGCTGATGTTCGCCAGCGCCGCTCCGGCGTTCGCCGAAACCACCCCGGGCGCCCCGACTGCGGCGCCGGAAACCGTTACAACTGTCGTCGATGACGCCGCACCTGCCGCCGCACAGGACGCTGCACCCGCCGAAGCTGCGGCACCGGCATCGCCCTTCACTATCTCCGCCAATGCGACCCTGGTCAGCGACTATCGCTTCCGCGGCTTTTCACAGACCGGCGAGAACGGCGCGATTCAGGGCACGATCAACCTGAACCATGAAAGCGGCTTCTATATCGGCACGTTCGGGTCGAGCGTCGGCTTTGCCGGCCATACCGAAGTCGATCTGTACGGCGGCTATACCAAGACGATCGGCGGCATCACGCTTGATGGCGGCCTGCTCTATTATCTCTATCCGAAGAAGGGCAATGCCGACACCGACTTTTTCGAACCCTATATCAATGTCAGCGGCACGGTCGGGCCGGTCACGGCGAAAGTCGGTGCGAATTTCGCCTGGGGCGGCCAGGCTGCGCTGGGCGACAATTCGGCCGTCTATCTGCACGGCGACCTGACCGCCGCGATTCCGAAGACGCCGTTCGGCCTCGCCGCGCATATCGGCTATGCCAAGAGCGACGCGTTCCCCGGCGGGATCGACGGCGACGTGATCGATTATTCGATCGGCGCGACCGCGACCTATAAATCGCTGACCTTCGGCGTGACCTACGTCAACACCGACGAGACCAATTCGACTTTTGGCGGCCTGTTCACCGGCGGCTACAAGAACGCCATCGGCGCTGACGGCGCGGTGGTGTTCAGCCTGACTGCGGCGATGCCGGCGGCCGGATCGGACACCTCCGCCCCTTCATCGATCAAGATCACCGGCGGTGCGACTTTGGTCAGCGACTATCGCTTCCGCGGCTTCACTCAGAATAACGAGAATGCGGCGATCCAGGGCACGATCAACCTGACCCATGACAGCGGCTTCTATGTCGGCACCTGGGCCTCGAGCGTGGGTTTTGCCGGCAATACCGAAGTCGATCTCTATGGCGGCTATTCGAAGACCATCAATGGCATCACGCTCGACGGCGGCTTGCTCTATTATCTCTATCCCAAGCACGGCAATGCCGACACCGACTATTTCGAGCCCTATGTGAATGTCAGCGGCACGCTCGGCCCGGTCACCGCGAAGGTCGGCGCGAACTATGCCTGGGGCGGCCAGGCCGCGCTGGGCGATTATTCGAGCATCTACTTCCATGGCGACCTGACCGCCGCGATCCCGAAGACGCCGTTCAGCCTGACCGGCCATCTCGGCTATGCCAAGAGCGACAGCTTCCTGGGCGGTGTGACCGGCGATGTGGTCGATTATTCCGTCGGCGCGACCGCGACCTGGAAGGCGCTGACCTTCGGCGTTTCCTACGTCAACACCAACGAAACCAATGTCCTCAATGCCAAGGAATTGCTCGGTGCGGACGGTGCGGTGATCTTCTCGATCGGCGCATCCTTCTGATCCCGTCCTTCTGATCCCTGTCTCCCCTTTCGTGGATCGCCGGTATCGTCTGCGGTTCGCGAAAGGGGGGCGGCCTATTGATCAGTCCTGCATGCGGATATGATCCTGCATAAGTATCTGATATAATGTAATATTATGCCGCGCCCCTACGTCGAGGCTGCGGTCTGAGATATGCGACATATGGGTGTCCCATATCTCAAGCCCTCCCGGGGAAGCGACCCGAAACCTGCGACACATTGGTGTCCCATATCTCAAAACTCTCGCCGAAGCGGCCGCGCGAAATATGCGACATTCCGGTGTCCCATATCTCTCGTCGCCCTTCCGCCCGGCCCCGTCGGAGCGACGATTCAACCATCATACAGGATCGGGCATATCGTCCCTTGCAGGGTCGACGCTTGGGTTCTTCTGACAATGACCCATTTTGATCGGCTTCCCCGGCGAAGGCCGGGGCCCAGTCGGGAAGGTCGAGGAGATGAAGCGCAGCGCCAAGTCGTTAAATGCTCACCAACTGGGCCAGCACGAGGCCTTACGGATTCGGCGTGGCCGTCCGTGCGTCCTGGCCATCGCCTTCCGGCGCAGCGACGATGTCGCGCGTCGTGCTACCCTTGTCGACCACCGCCGTATCGGGATCGCCGACATCGGAACGGATGCCCGGTGCAGCCGAATCGCCGCCCGCTGCATCGACCGTCGCGGTTTCGGAGGCGCTGCGCGCCGCGGAGCCGCCGAACAGCGCGTCAAGCGCCTGGGCGTTGGGATTTGTGCTGGAGGTCGGCGCAGTGCCGGGCGCCGGCGGAACCAGCGAGAAATCGGGCGGAATCACCAGTGGTGCCTGACGCGCGACGGCGAATTCGTCGGGGCGCACACGGTTGACCCCGGTCGTACCGCATCCGGCCAGCATACCCACCAGGCCCAGCCCGGTTGCGATCGACGCCATCTTACGCATTCAAATTCTCCACTGGAGCACGTTCCGCGCCCGCGTCCTGACCGTTCCTGGGTTTGTCGCGTACCAGAAGCGCGCGCACAAGCAAGACGAGCACCCCTATCGTAATCGCCGCGTCGGCGACATTGAAGACCAAAAAGGGCCGCCACTCGCCGAAATGCAGATCGGCGAAATCGACGACATAGCCCAGCCGCACCCGATCGAGGATATTGCCGATTGCCCCGCCGAGCACGAAACCAAGCGCGATCTGATCCTGGCGGTTCTTTTCGCGCGTCATCCACACCACAACGCCGATCGCGATCGCCGCCGTCAGGCCGACGAGACCCCAGCGCATCATCGCACCATCGGCCTGAAACAGGCCGAGCGACACCCCGAAATTGGGTACGAAGCGCAGGGCGAAGAAAGAGGTGATCTCACGAACCGCACCGAGATGATCGATGCCGAGCGACCCGGTCACGGTGAATTTGGCGAGTTGATCGACCAGCAGCACGATCGCCGCAGTGACGAGCCCGGCGGGGCGGAGCGATTTCATGCGGGCACAACCTCTGCACAACGAGCGCACAGCGTACCATCTTCCGTCACTTCGGGAAGATGGCGCCAGCAGCGGCCGCATTTATGAAAATCGGTCGGCTTCACCGACACTGTGTCGGCTTCGGTCACTTTCGCCACGATGAACGCCTCGGCCAGCGCTTCGAGCGACATGGCGGACTTGGGCACCGTCACTTCGGCCTCAAGGCTCGAACGCACTTGCTTGTCGCGGCGCAACGGTTCGATCGCCTCGGTCACCTGCACGCGCAGCGCGCGGAGATCGGCCCATTTGGTCGACAGCGCATCGTCACCCGGCAAGGCGGGCAGCACCGGCCATTCGAGGAAATGCACGGACCCATCCTCGCTCGGATAGCGCGCCTGCCATACTTCCTCCGCCGTGAAGGTCAGGATCGGCGCGGCATAGCGCACCAGCGCGTGGAACAGTATGTCGAGTACGGTGCGATAGGCGCGCCGCTTCACATCGCCCGACGCATCGCAATAGAGCGAGTCCTTGCGGATATCGAAGAAGAAGGCCGACAGGTCTTCTGCCGCGAAATCGGTCAGCAGGCGCAGATAGCGGTTGAACTCGAAATTCGCCGTCGCCGCCTTCAGCTCGACGTCGAGCTTGCCCAGCAGGTGCAGGACATACAGCTCAAGCTCGGGCATCTTGCCGACTTCGAGCGTCTCGGCATCGCTGAAGCCGTCGAGCGCGCCGAGCAGGTAGCGGAAGGTGTTGCGCAGCTTGCGATAGGCATCGCTGGTCGTGCCGAGCACTTCCTTGCCGATCCGCACATCCTCGAAATAATCGGTCTGTGCGACCCACATGCGCAGGATGTCGGCGCCCGATTCCTGGATGATCTTGAGCGGATCGACCACATTGCCGAGGCTCTTCGACATTTTCCGGCCCTGCCCGTCGAGCGCAAAACCATGCGTCAGCACTGCGTCGTACGGCGCCCGGCCGCGCGTGCCCGCGCTTTCGAGCAGCGACGACTGGAACCATCCGCGATGCTGGTCGGAGCCTTCGAGATACAAATTGGCGCGCGTGCCTTCGCCATAGCGCGCCTCGATCACGAATGCGTGGGTCGATCCAGAATCGAACCACACGTCGAGGATGTCGGTGATCACCTCATAATCGGCAGCGACGTATTTCTCGCCGAGCAGCGCCTGATGGTCGGCGTCGAACCATGCGTCCGCGCCGCCCGCCTTGAACGCATCGACGATGCGCGCATTGACTGCCGGGTCGTTGAGATACTGCCCGGTCTTGCGGTCGACATAGAGCGCGATCGGCACGCCCCAGGCGCGCTGGCGGCTGATCACCCAGTCGGGACGCTGCTCGACCATCGCCCGGATCCGGTTCTGCGATCGCGCCGGCACCCAGCGCGTGCGCTCGATCGAATCGAGCGCGATGTTGCGCAGCGTCGGGCCATTGCCCTTGGCGTGACCGAGCACCGGCGCGAAACCGATCTCCGCGCCGATTTCGATCGGCGAGTGCGCGCTCTCGGCCTGTTGTGGCTGATCCATCGGGATGAACCATTGCGGCGTGGCGCGGAAGATCACCTTGGCCTTGGAGCGCCAGCTATGCGGATAGCTGTGCGCGAAATCGTCCGACGCCGCGAGCAACGCACCGGCCGCACGCAGGTCCGAACAGATCGGCCCGTCCGACGCGACGAACTTCTTGTTGATCACGCTGCCCTGCCCGCCCAGCCACAGCCAGTCGGGCCGGTACATGCCGGCGCCATCGACCGCGAAGACGGGATCGATGCCATGCGCCTTGCACAGCAAGAAATCGTCCTCGCCATGATCCGGCGCCATATGGACTAGGCCGGTACCGGCCTCGGTGGTGACAAAGTCGCCGGGCAGGAGCGGACGCGGTTTGGCGAAGAAGCCGCCAAGGGCGTGCATTGGGTGACGGGCGACGGTACCGGCCAATTGCGAGCCCTTGCCCATCCAAACGGTTTGGAGATCCGTCGTGCCACCAAAGTTTTTGGCCGTACGCTGGGCGAACGCTGAAACGAGCGCCGCGGCAATCAAGAATTTGCCACCCGATTTCCAAGCGGCAACTTCTTCGCCAATCGGCACAAAACGATCAGCAACCATCACGTCGACAAGAACATAGTCGATCTCAGGCCCATAACTCAGCGCCTGATTGACCGGGATCGTCCAGGGTGTGGTCGTCCAGATCACCGCATGCGCACCGACCAGTTCGGGCGCGCCCGGCGCCTCGACGATCTCGAACGCCACGTCGATCTGGGTCGACACGACATCCTCATATTCGACCTCGGCCTCGGCCAGCGCGGTCTTTTCGACCGGCGACCACATCACCGGCTTGGCGCCGCGATAGAGCTGACCGCTTTCGGCGAACTTCAGCAACTCGCCGACGATCGCCGCCTCGGCGTCGAACTTCATGGTGAGATAGGGATCTTCCCAGTCGCCCATCACGCCGAGCCGCTCGAACTGCGCACGCTGCACCGCGACCCATTTCTCGGCATAGGCGCGGCATTCGGCGCGGAACTGCGCGACCGGCACCTGGTCCTTGTCGAGCTTCTTGGCGCGGTACGCTTCCTCGACCTTCCATTCGATCGGCAGGCCGTGGCAATCCCAGCCAGGCACGTACGGCGCGTCCTTGCCGAGCAAGGTCTGGCTGCGGACGATGATGTCCTTCAGCACCTTGTTCATCGCATGGCCCATATGGATGTCGCCATTGGCGTAGGGCGGACCGTCATGCAGGATGAAGCGCTCGCGCCCGGCGCGCTGTTCGCGCAGCCGGTCGTACAGGCCGAGCGTCGCCCACCGCTCCAGAATCGCCGGCTCCTTGGCGGCAAGGCCCGCCTTCATCGGAAAGTCGGTCTTCGGCAGGAAGACGGTATCGCGATAGTCGCGTGCGGTGTCGGAAGGCGTGTCGGTCATGAGTTTCGGGGCTTTAGACGAGAGCGATGGGAATTGGAAAGCAGTTCCCCGCGGGCGGGGAACTAGGAAAGAATAATTCGCGCCCGCGCGCAATCCGCCGCCATCTGTGTGGTCAGCGCGTCGAGCGAGTCGAACTTCGCCTCAGGCCGCAGATATTCGATCAGTTCGACCTCGATGCATTGCCCGTACAGATCGCCGGAAAAGTCGAAGAAATAGGGCTCGAGCAATTCCTTGGGCGGGTCGAAGGTCGGGCGGATGCCGAGATTCGCCGCACCGTTCAGCACGCGTCCGTCGGGCAGGGTCCCGCGCACCGCATAGATGCCGTAAGCCGGGCGCAGATAATTGCCCATGTCGACATTGGCAGTGGGATAGCCGATCGTGCGGCCGAGCTTGTCGCCATGCTGGACATTGCCCTGGATCGCGAACGGCCGGGTCAGCAGCTTTGCCGCACCGCGCGGGTCGCCTGCGATGAGCAGTTCGCGGATGCGGCTCGACGAGACGATCTCGCCATCCTGCGCCACCGCGCCGACCGTCTCGACCGCAAAGCCATCGCGACGACCGAATTCGGCCAGCACGCGCACATCGCCACCCTTGTTCTTGCCGAAGGTGAAATCCTCGCCGGTCACCACTCCGCCGGCGCCGATATTGGCGCACAGTCGCTCGGTGACGAACTGCTCCGCGGTCAGCGCAGCGAGCGTCGCATCGAAGCGAAACACGATCATCGCGTCGGCACCGGCCTCGCCAAACAACCGCTCACGCTGGTCGAGCGTGGTCAGGCGAAAAGGCGGCGCGTCGGGGCGAAAATAGCGCACCGGATGCGGATCGAAGGTCGCGACCAAAGCCGGCCGGCCCTGCGCCCTCGCCATCGCGACCGCAGCCCCCACCACTGCCTGGTGACCGCGATGAAACCCGTCGAAATTACCAAGCGCGACGATGCCGCCACGGAGTTCGGGCGGGATCGTTGCGCTGCCGTCCAGCCGCTGCATGACGCGGGCTATAGGGGGGACGAAGGGGCGGCGAAAGCCCCCTCTCTAAAACCCCTCTCCTCCTGTGGGAGAGGGAGATTAGCATCAAGGTTGTGGCACGATCCCCGCGCGCAGCACCCTGAGCACATTGCCGCCCATCACCTTGCCGATCTCCTCCGGCGTGAAGCCCTGATTCAGCAATGCCTGAGTTACCGCAACAAGCTGACTCACATCGAAGCCGGTCGTCACCGCCCCATCGAAATCCGAACCCAGCCCGACATGGTCGACCCCAACCACATCGCGGACATGCGCAATCGCCAGCGCGACCTGCTTCGGGCTGGTGCCGCAAATCGCCGCATCCCAATACCCGATGCCGATCACCCCGCCGGTCGCCGCAATACCCTTGATCTCCTCATCGGTCAGGTTGCGATTGACGTTGCAGGTCGCCCGGACCCCGCCATGGCTCGACACCACCGGGCGCTTGGCCAGCTTGAGGATCTCTGCCACCGTCTCATGGCTGGCATGCGCCACATCGACGATCATGCCGAGCTTCTCCATCCGCGCGATCACCTGGCGGCCGAGCGGGGTCAGCCCGCCCTTCTTCTCGCCATGCATCGATCCAGCGACGTCATTGTCGAAGAAGTGCGCCATGCCCGCCATGCGAAAGCCCGCGCCGTACAAGATATCGAGATTACCGATCTTGCCTTCCAGGTCCTGCAGCCCCTCGATCGAGAGCATCCCGCCGACCATTTTCGCGCCGCCCGCGCGCGCGGCGAGCAGCGCATCGAGATCCGCCGCGGTACGAACCACGCGCAGCTGACCGTTCGATGCGGCAGCGTAGCGATTGAGCTTGGTCGCATGCCAGAGCGAGCGCTGCAGCAGCGAGTTCCACGTCCGCAGCGGTTGCAAATCGGCGATCACCAGCGACGTGATATTGTCGGTCGCGGCGGAATTGGCGTCGTAATTCTGGCCCTTGGGCGTCTTGGTCACCGAGGAGAAGACCTGCAGCGCGACATTGCCCTCGACCAGCCGTGGCAGATCGACCTGCCCGCGCGCCGACCGCGTCAGCAGGCTGCGCTTCCATAGCAACGTATCAGCATGCATGTCGGCGACCTGCAGCCGGGCGTGCAACGCTCGCGCGCCAGGACTGACCTTCAGCGCGACCGGCTCGACCTTGTTCATCGATTTCTCGACCAGGCCCGGGGCGAAAACGAAAAAGGCGATTGCGCCAAGGACGATCAGGGCGAGGATGCCCCACAGCCATTTCTTCATCGCCGCCTCTCCTGATGTGCTCCCGCGAAGGCGAGAGCACAGCCTGGCCCCCGCCTTTGCGGAGGTCCGATTAGATTACTTACGCGCCAAGGTCACGAAGCTATAGGCCGGACGCTCAGCTTCGGCTGGATGATCTTCGCGCGCGATCTCGTTCCAGCCCATAAATGCCGCCACTACCGCATCACCTTCGGGCGCGAGATGCACTTCGGTCAGCTCGATCCGGTCGGCGCGGTCGAGCAGCAGCGCGAATATCTCAGCCCCGCCGATTACGGAAATGTCGCCATCGCCCGCCAGGGCCAGCGCTTCGTCGGGGGTATGCGCAACCTCCGCACCCGGTGCCGTCCACTCTCGGTCGCGGGTCAGCACGATGTGCCGTCGCCCAGGCAGCGGGCTCGGAAAGCTCTCGAACGTCTTGCGCCCCATCACCATCGGCTTGCCCATGGTCTGCGCCTTGAAGCGCCTGAGATCGGCGGGGAGATGCCAGGGCAGTTTGCCGTCGCGGCCGATCACGCCATTGTCGGCACGGGCGAGATGGAAGCTGATCAAACCGCCACCGGCGCCTTGATATGCGCTTGCGCTGCATAGCCGGTCAGCGCGAAATCCTCATATTCATAGCCGTCGATCGCGTCGGGCTTGCGAAGGATTTCGAGCCTGGGCAGCGGCCCCGGCGTGCGTGACAATTGTTCGCGCGCCTGTTCCAGATGGTTGGAATAAAGATGGCAATCGCCACCGGTCCAGATGAATTCGCCAACCTCAAGCCCGCATTGCTGCGCCAGCATATGGGTCAGCAGCGCATAGCTGGCGATGTTGAACGGCACGCCGAGAAAGATGTCCGCGCTGCGCTGATAGAGCTGCAGCGACAGCTTGCCATTCGCGACATAGGTCTGAACCAGGCAATGGCACGGGCTCAGCGCCATCGCATGCAGGTCGCCGGGGTTCCAGGCGGTGACGATCTGGCGGCGCGACCCGGGGTCGCGCTTGATCAGCGCGATCAGCTCGGCGATCTGGTCGATATGGCGGCCATCGGCCGCCTCCCAGTCGCGCCACTGCTTGCCATAGACCGGGCCGAGATCGCCATTCTCATCGGCCCATTCGTCCCAGATGCTGACCTTGCGATCGCGCAGCCATTGAACGTTGGTGTCGCCGCGCAGGAACCAGAGCAGCTCGACGATGATCGAGCGCAGATGCAGCTTCTTGGTGGTCAACACCGGAAAGCCCTGCGCGAGATCGAAACGCATCTGGTGCCCGAACACACTGAGCGTACCGGTGCCTGTGCGGTCCATCTGCTCCGCGCCATGATCAAGCACGCGCTGCATCAGGGCGAGATAGGGCTGCATCAGCCGGCTGCGGCCGACGTGGCCGGAGGAGGCGATGAAACCGTGACGCACGGCTTGATCGCCTCGGGCTCGGGCCGCGACCCGGCGGCGCGGAACACCGCGAGATAACCGCCGGCCGAGGGCATGTCGTGCATCTCGACCAGCGTATAGCCGACCGCGGCGAATTCGCATTTCAACAGGCTCGGCGGCGTACCATGATCCTGAGTGCGGCGCTTGGCATCGACCACCACAACCTCGCCGCCCGGACGCAGCGATGCGCGCATGCGCCACAGGAATTCATACGGCTCGGCGATCTCATGATACATATGCACCATCAGGATACGGTCGAAGCTGTTGTCGGGGAGTTTGGGATTGTCCGCTTCGCCCAGACGCACGCTGACATTGTCGAGCCGCTCGCGCGCGACGCGTTCGGCCAGCGCATCGCGCACGCCCGCAACGATATCCTCGGCGAGCACGCGACCGTCCTTGCCGACGCGCTGCGCCAGACGGATCGTGTAATAGCCCTCGCCCGCGCCGATATCGGCGACGGTCATGCCAGGCTTGATGCCCGATTTGTCCATCACCTCGCTTGCTTCGTTCAGCCGGTCGCGCGCTTCCTCGGTCGACCAGCGCGACGAGACGATATGCGCAACCGGTCGGTCGGCGGCGGGGAACTTGCCCACCGTATCGACCGGTTTCTTGACGCGCGGCGGGCCAGGTTCACAACCGGCGAGCAGGGTCAGACCAGCCAGCCCCACCAGCATCATGGTGCGCGTCGAGCACAGGGCGGGCATCAGACGCATCAATCCACGTCCTCCACCTCGACCGCCTCTCCGGTCACGCGCTGCGACAGCGCTGCTGCCATGAACGCATCGAGATCGCCGTCGAGCACGTCCGACGGCGAGGTCGAGGTCACGCCGGTGCGCAAATCCTTGACCAGCTGATAGGGCTGCAGGACGTAGGAGCGGATCTGGTGGCCCCAACCGATATCGGTCTTGGCCGCATTCTCCGCATTGGCCACCGCCTCGCGCGCCTGCAACTCGCGCTCGTAGAGACGCGCCTTGAGCTGGTTCATCGCCTCGGCCTTGTTCTTGTGCTGCGACCGCTGGTTCTGGCACTGAACGACGATGTTGGTCGGGATGTGCGTGATGCGCACCGCCGAATCCGTGGTGTTGATGTGCTGCCCGCCCGCACCGGACGCGCGATAGGTGTCGATGCGCAGCTCGCTCTCGTTGACCTCGATATCGATATTGTCGTCGACCACCGGATAGACCCACACGCTGGCAAAGCTGGTGTGGCGCCGCGCGGCGCTGTCATAGGGGCTGATCCGCACCAGACGGTGCACGCCGCTCTCGGTCTTGGCATAGCCGTACGCGTTCTCGCCCTTGAGCAGCAGTGTCGCGGACTTGATCCCGGCCTGTTCGCCCGAATGCTGATCGATCAGTTCGACCTTCAGCCCATGACGCTCACCCCAGCGGGAATACATGCGGCTGAGCATGCCGGCCCAATCCTGGCTCTCGGTCCCGCCGGCGCCGGCATTGACCTCGATATAGGTGTCGTTGGCATCCGCCTCACCGGCAAGCAGCGCCTTGACCTTGTCGCGGTCAGCCCGTGCGGCGAGTTCAGCGAGCGCGGCGACGCCCTCGCTCTCCATCTCGGTATCGCCCTCGGCCTCCGCCATCTCGATCAGCTCGGACGTATCGGCCAGTTCGCTCTCGATCGCGCGCGTCGCATTGATCGCCTCTTCGAGACGGCGACGCTCACGCATCACATCCTGCGCTGCCTTGGGGTCGCTCCACAGCGCCTGGTCCTCGACTCGCGCATTGAGTTCGTCGAGACGGCGGAGCGCACGGTCCCAGTCGAGGAAGCGACGCAACAGCGCCAGCGCCTCGTTGATGGTGTCGACATGGGCCTGCGCTTCAGCGCGCATCGGGAATACTCCGGGTCAATAAACTGGGCCCGGAACGAAGCCGGGCATGGGATGATAGGTTAGAGTGGTGGATAGATATAACACAGACGGTGCGGACTAGTAGATTCCGCCTTCCCTTTGCAAGAAATCGGTATCGCGGCGTTGCTCGCTGCGCTGCTCGGCCTGCGCCGCACGCGCCTTGACCGCCGCGGCCTGAGCCTGGGCGGCGAGTTCTTCCGGCGAGGCGCGCTTGATCGAACGGCGCGGTTCGCTCTCCGGCTTGAACGCCTCCCAGATCATCCCGGCTTTGGGATCGGTGCCCGGCCAGCCGCCGAACACCGGCTTGCCCGACGCGCGGTCGATGCGCACCATACGGATGCCGGGAGGTGCGCGGAACGGCAGCTTCTCCATTCCGTCATACGCCTTGAGCGCGAACTGCTTGAAGATCGGCGCGGCGAGCGTACCGCCCTGCGCATAGCCGCCCATGCTGGTCGGCTTGTCGAAGCCGATATACAGGCCGCCAATCATCTGCGGCGTGCCGCCGATGAACCACACATCGGTCGGGCCCGATGAAGTACCGGTCTTGCCGAAGATCGGCCGATCGAGATCACGCAGCGTCGTGGCGGTGCCGCGCTGAATCACGCCTTCGGTGATATGGACCATCTGATAGGCGGTCATGGCGTCGAGCACCTGCTTGCCGCGGACGACCGGGCGCGGCATGGGCTTCCCGTTCCAGTCGGGCGCGTTGCAGCGGTCGCACGCGCGCCAATTCTCCGGCCAGATCACCTTGCCATGGCGGTCCTGCACGAAGTCGATCAGCGTCGCCGAATGCGCTCGCCCCTGATTCTCAAGGATCGAATAGGCGTTCACCATGCGCATCACGGTGGTTTCGCCCGCACCCAAGGCAAAGGCGAGATAAGGCGGGTATTTGCCCACGCCCATCTGGTCCATCAGCCCCACGACCTTGTCCATGCCGGTGGTGGCGGCAGCGCGCACCGTCATCAGGTTGCGCGACTGTTCGATGCCCCAGCGCATGGTGTGCGGTCCCGAGCCGGCGCCGCCACCGAAGTTGCGGAAGCATTTCTGCCCGAGGCGTCCGCCCTGATAGACGCAGAACGGCCCGTCGACGATGATCGAGGCCGGGGTCATGCCGTGCTCGAGCGCGGCGGAATAGACGATCGGCTTGATCGTCGAACCCGGCTGGCGCATCGCCTGAGTCGCGCGATTGAAGGATTGCAGCCGCGAATCGAACCCGCCCTGCATCGCCAGTACCCGCCCGGTCGATGGCTCCATGATCACCATGCCGCCCGAAATCTTGGGGATCGCACGCAGCGCATAACTGCCGCCCTCAGGCGCGACCGCAATGATGTCACCGACCTTCAGCGCAGCAAAGGCAGTGCCGCCGGTACCGCGCACCGGCATCTGTGCGGCCCAGCGCGGCAGTGATCCGGTGCGACCATTGGCAAAGCCGATCCCGGCGCTGTCGCCACCGACCGAGGTCACGATCGCCGCGACCCAGTCGGCATAGTCGAGGCCGATATTGGTGTTGAGCAGCGCTGGTAGCCAATTGTCGCCGGCAACCTCGACATGGCGGATCGGCCCGTTCCAGCCGCGCCCGCGGTCATAGCGCAACAGGCCGTCGCGCAGCGCGTCCTGGGCATAGGTCTGCAGCTTGTTGTCGAGCGACGTGCGCACCCACAGGCCACCGGCATAGACGCTGTACGGGTTGCGGCCACCGTCTGCCGCTTCGCCGAACTTGTCGATCAGCTCGCGTCGGACCTCTTCGACGAAATAGCCGCTGACGCGTTCGAACTTCGGCTTTTGCCGCGCGACCGCGCCGATCGGCTGGACCACCGCTTCCTGATATTGTGCCGGGGTGATGAAGCCGTTGCGCTGCATTTCGCTGAGCACGAAATTGCGCCGCTTCAGCGCCTTTTCGGTGCTGCGGTCAGGGTCGTAATTGGCCGGCCCTTTGGGCAGGATCGCGAGATAGGCGAGCTGCGGCAGGCTGAGTTCGTCCAGATCCTTGTCGAAATAAGCATGGCTCGCCGCGGCGACGCCGTACGCGTTGCGGCCGAGGAATATCTGGTTGAGATAAAGTTCGAGAATCTGCTGCTTGGTCAGCGTGTCCTCGATCCGGTAGGCGAGGATCGCTTCCTTCGCCTTGCGCAGATAGCTGACCTCATTGCCGATCAGCAGGTTCTTCGCGACCTGCTGCGTGATCGTCGAGGCGCCGACCGGGCGCCCGGAATTGCGCAGATTGATCAGGATCGCCGAGGCGATGCCGGGGTAGTCGACGCCGTGATGCTCGAAAAAGGTCTTGTCCTCGGCCGCCAGAAAGGCGCGCACCAGCAGCGGCGGATATTCGTCATAGCTCAGCTCGACGCGGCGCTCGCGCGCATAGCTGTGGATCGGCGTGCCATCGATGCCGCGCACATTGGTCGGCAGCGGCGGCTCATAGGCGCGCAGATTGTCGACCGATGGAAGGTCGCGCGCGATCAGCAGCCAGATCAGCAGGATGCCGATCATCCCCAGCCCCGCGAGGATGGCGAGCGCCTTCACCCACCAGCGCGCCCAGGTCCGTCCGAGGAAACCGCGAAAGCCGTCGACCTCGCGACGCAGGCGGAATTTGACGCGGGGGGATTCGGTGGCGGTCATACTTATGTCAGCCTCTAGCAAGTTTGACGCGGCTTGCCAGCGGATGATTGGAACGACCCACCGCATTGCTCGGCATGCATCGTTCACTCCCCGCTCCGTCTTGGCGGCTTGCACCCTGCTCCACCCGGGCTAAGCTACCGCCAGCAACGCTTCCGGGGGAAAAGGCGGATCATGACGACACGCGCAAAGGGCGATCGGCCGAGCGGCCCCGAGCATTCGCTCGAACGGTTGATCTTCTTCTCCGATGCGGTGTTCGCGATCGCCATCACCTTGCTGATCATCGAAGTGCACGTCCCCGACCTGCCGCCTGGATCGCCGCATCATGCCTATCTTGAAGCGCTGTGGCACCTGATACCGAACTTCTTCGGATTTATCGTCAGCTTCTTCGTGATCGGCGCGTTCTGGGCTGCGCATCATCGCATGTTCGGGCTCGCCGCGCATTATTCGGAGCGGCTGGTCGGCGCCAATCTGATGGTGCTGTGCCTGATAGTATTCATGCCGTTCGCGACCGCATTCATGAGCGCCAATACCGGCACTTTGGTGCCTTCGGTGCTGTATGCCGCAACATTGCTGCTGACCGGGCTCTTCAACCGGCGATTGATGTTCATCGTGACCTCGGCGCCCGTGGTCGCTGCCGATGTCTCGCCCGAGATGATCGCCTATGTCCGCGCGCGCAGCGGGACGGTGATCTTCGGCGCGCTGTGCGCGCTGTTGATCGCGTTCATCGATCCGCGTTTCAGCCAGATGGGGCTGCTCACCATCCCGATCTGGCAGCGGCTGTTCCTGCGACGGGTAGACCGGCAGGTCGCACGCAAGGCCAGAGCAGCGGCGGCATGAGCATCGTCGAGATCCTCGGCGTCGCGGCCAGCGTCAGCCTGCTTGCCGGGTGGCGGCTCTATCTCTGCGTGTTCGCGGTCGGGCTGGCGATGCGCACCGGCTGGGTACCCCTGCCCGATCACCTGATGCAGCTCGACATACTGGCCAATCCCTGGGTGCTGGGCGTGGCCGGCCTGCTCGCGCTGATCGAGTTCGCCGCCGACAAGGTGATGTGGATCGACAGCGCCTGGGACGCGGTCCACACTTTGGTGCGCCCGGTCGGCGGCGCGCTGCTCGCGCTGGCGATCGTCGACCCAAGCAAGCCCGAATGGCAAGTGATCGCCGTCCTGCTCGGCGGCGGCGCCTCATTGCTGACGCACAGCGCCAAGGCGGGCACCCGCGCGGTGGTCAATGCCAGCCCCGAGCCGGTGAGCAATGTGGTCGTGTCAACCGGCGAGGATGTCGCGACCGGCGGGCTGCTGGTCCTCGCACTAGCCAACCCGATCGCGGCGGTGGTGATCGCGCTGGGCATTGTCGGCGCTGCCGTGGCGGCGCTGGTGGTGCTGCGGCGAATGCTGGCGAGATTGATCGGACCGAAGGCGAAGACGGGTTAGGCCCGATTTCCACCCCGCCGCGATCGGCTGCCCGCCCCTGTTATCCCCTGTTTTCGGCATTGTATTTTCTCGCCCCTGTTATGTTGGATTCGATTGCGGGGTTGCGCGTTTGTTTTCAGCAACTTGGCTGGACCGGCCCCTGTTATGCAAACAGGGGTGGAACAGGGGCAATAACAGGGGCCGTTGCGATCAAAACAGGGGGATGATCGCCCGGTGCTTCGCGGCCATGTCAAAGAGCGGGACAAGAGCGCCTGACCGGCGTTTCGTCCGACCGTAGCAGTGCTGCATCCCGCAGCTTCATTGAATCGCTTTGGGTGAACACCGAGGGGATCGTCCGACCCGAGATCTTGCGCCATTTCAACGAGGGCTATTTCCTCGCGCACGCCTCGCCCGACCGCACGAAGCGATACCCCACTTCCTGCTTGGCCGTCGTGCCGCGGAAACGGGTCATGTCGATCCGGGCTGGATCGCACATGTCGGAGTCCTCGGCATACCATAGGTCGGCGCTGCGGCCGCGCAGATGGCATTGACTGACGAAGCGGCGCTCGCTCGTCGCGCAGAGCCGATAACCAGCCGGGCTCGCCACCACCGTCGACCAGCCCTTGCGCGGAGCGAAGATCGATCCGGTCGGCATGGCGCCGGCCGAGGCGGCCTGCTTCGCCCCGGCGGCGCGGGCGGCGACGCGCTGGCGCAGGCCGGTAAGTACCTCGTCATATTGCTTGCCTACCCAGCCGGTCAGCGTGACACGGTCGGCCTGAGCGGCGGCGACCACGGCCTCATCCCCAGGCGTGAGCACAGTGCCGGATTCGATCTTCACCCGGATCGCGCGCAGTTGTTCGGCGCGTGCCTCGTTGCGGCGCTTTTCGAGCAATAATTCGACCCGGGCGAGTTCGTCGTCCTGCGGACGTTCGGCGCGCAGCCAGGCGGGGATGCCGATCCGGGCGAGCGTGCCTTGCGGCACGATCATATTGGCGGCCGCCAGCACCAGCGCGGCGAGCGGCACGACCAGAAAGACCAGCCGCTCGACCTTCGGCGCGGCGCGTCCGAACAGCCACATGGCGAGCAATGCGATCGGCGCGAATAGGATCAGCCGCAGCGAGGTCCCCAGCGACATGTCGCCGCGCCCCTGCGCAAACAGGAACAACGGCAGCAGGAAGGCAAGAAAGGCGCGGCCGAGCAAACGGGCGTAACCGAGCAATGCGTCGCGGGCGCCATCCACGCCCCTGACCATGCCGACACCACCGCTGACCAGCAGCACGCCGACAACATGCACCGGGCTGAGAAATGCGTAGAGCGCACCCGCACCGAACAGCCCGATCAACGCATAGTTGAGCTGCGGCCAGCCGATGCTGCGGAATATTGCGCCGAGCATGAGGATGGCAAACAGCGCGGCGATCACCAGCATCAAGCGGCGATGGACGCTTTGGATCGAGGCGCCCGCCACATCGAGCCCATCGGACAGGCCGGTGCGAGTCTTGCCCCATAGCTCGACCCCGCGCTGCTTCAGCGAGCGCGCGGGAGGACTGCCCGCGGTTTGCGGTTCGACCGCACCGCCACTGGCACTCACCGTCAGATCGCTCATTGCCGCACCCCCGCCCTGCCCCGTCCCGGATACTACGGGACGGGGCAGGGGGTCAAAATGCGGTCAGGCGCGCCTCAGCGGCAGCGTGCGCCGTCCTTGTCGATCGCCTTGCCGGCAACCGCACCGCCAGCGCCGCCGATCAGTGCACCGAGCACGCCCGAACCGCCGGGGGCGATGAGGCTGCCGAGCACGCCGCCAGCGATACCGCCGACGATCAGGCCGGTGGTGCCGTCATTGCGTCGGCAATAATAGCGCCCGTCCTGGCCGCGATAGACGCGATCATTGCTGCTCAGACGACGTTCGCGATAGCGGCGATTGTCCTCGCGATAATAACGCCCGGCATCATAGCCGTTATAGGAGGGATCGGGGCGATCATAGTCATATTGGCTATAGCTGCGATATCGCGGGTCCATCCCGCCATCGTCGGTCCCGACACAGCCGGTGACCATGGTCGCCGCGGCGACAAGGCCAAGCGTGAGTGCGCGCATTGCTTCTCTCCTCTTTGGTACTGGGGTAATGCGCGAGCGGCGTATTCGTTGCGTTCCCGATAAGATTCCGCAGGGAGGACAAGCTATGGCTCTCGCCTCTCAGCCGGCCGGGCCGGGCGCGGGACGCAGCGCCTCGCGTTCGGCAGGCGACATCGGGGCGCCGATGTCGGGGCGGAAGTCGACCGGCGCGCGGTCGCCGGCGGCAGGGCGCGGCTGATCGAGTGCGAGATCGGGCGCATCATGCTCCGCCGATCCGGGGGCGACCCAGGCGGCAATCTGGCGCCGGGCGAGCCAGGCGGCGAGCCCCGCGCCGACCGTCAGCACCGCCGCACCGATCGACAATGCGGTCGAGGTCTTGCGCGCGCGACGAGAGGACTTCCTGGCGGTGGGCCTGGGGGTTCGGGTGTCGGCCATGATCGGGGCTCCGGATGATGTGCGTTCCGCCGTTCAACGGATGGCGTGTCGCGGCGTTCCTCGCGGGACGCCGCGACACGCCCTCAGCCGATCGTTTCGACCACCTTGCCCTCTGCATCCTTGATCTGAGTCTGGCGGATGTCCCAGCGCACCGTGTCCAGGCCGGGCACGGTATAAATGCCGGCACGCGGGCGCAGCGTGGTGGCGAGCGCGTCGACCGTCGCTCTGGTCAGCGTCACGCGGAGCTGTTCTTTCTCCGGCACCAGGCCGTTGGCCTCGCCCGGCTCGATCATGATGTATTTTTCCGGGCCGATGAGACGCAACTCATTGCCGAACGGCAGGCGGAGCCGCAGCAATGTGAGGATATTCTCGACATGATTGGCGCCGATCGTGATGGTGGTCAGGTCGGTGCGGAGCAACCGGCTCCGCTGTGTCCAGCCGAGCGCTTCGTTGAACAGCATGGCGGTCGAGGACCCGTCGCGCGCCGACCCCGCATCGAGCGCCGCGCGGATGTCGTCCCGGTCGAGCAGCGACGCCCGGGAGATGTCGGTGATCCACAGCGGCATATGCGGAAGCAGCGTGTCCAGCATCTTGCGGGCATCCCAGCGCTTTCCTGCCGCCTCCTCGTCCACGGTCAGCCCGACGAGCTGGATGAACGCGACACGGCCATGGGGCGTGTCGATCTGCGGCACTTCCGGATCGAGCACAAACGCAAGCGAGCCGATCAGCGTATCGCTTCCCAGCGCGATGGGGCCGTTGAGATTCATCCAATGGCCGTCCTCGAAGACATTGCCGCTCTGGAAGACATACCGGGCGAGATTCTGGAACAGGCTGAATGCCCAGGCCGGTGGATCGACCTCGTCGGGGTCGCAGGCAAGGCGGAACGTCAGCTCGAACCCATAGCCGCTAAGTGCGGGGTTGTCGGACGCCTTGTCGTAAAGTTCGGACAGGCCGTAGCTGACGAAATGCCAGTGCGGCACCGGCTCCAGGCGCTGCCACGCGCTGATGCCGTCAAGCGGATCATTGCCATTGAATTGCCAGGGTATGACCGGGCCGACATGCCTCGGCTCCTGACCGGGATAGAGCGGCTCAAAGGCTGCGGTGATCGCATCCCAGCCCGGCGTGGCATCATCTTGCGGATCGTCTGGTGTCGCCATCGTTGCTTTCCGGTTTCGAACGCCAACTCACTGATTGTCGAGCGGCCAGCGCGCCTGTGTCGCCTTGTCGCCCAGCCCGATCAGGTCGTCATTGGGGCTGTTCGCGCGACCAAGGTCGAGACCGTTTTCGGAGCGGATCGGTTCTTGCCAGGCCGGCTGATGCGACACCGGCTCGCTGCGAATATAAGCCTGGTTGCGTACGCGTTTCATGCGCCGCCACAGCAGCGGCATCGCGACGAAGGGAAAGGCGACGCACGCCAGAAGTATCAACAATCCGATCGCATCGCCCATGATCCCGGTCCCCGCCCCTGTACCGTGAGGCTAGCGGGGGCGTGGTCGATACTCAACCGCGACAGGACTGCGCCTTCCCTACGGTGACCGCAGGGTCAACCGCATGGGCGGGCGGTATAGGTCTGGCCCTTGACCGCCGGATGATCGCCGAGCCCGCAAAAGCGCGGATTGCGTTCGCGCCTGCCGCCGTCATTGTCGGTCAGGAAACCATTGGCGTCGAGCGGGGCGACCGAGGATGGAACCGCGATCTCGAAATGGACATGGTCGAGCATCGCGCATCCCACCGCCCCCTCGATGCCGATCACCTGCCCGGCCTTGACCCGGTCGCCGACGCGCAACCCGGCAGCGGCCACCGAGCCATGAGCGACATGCGAGTAATTGGACCATTCGCCATTGGCGTGAGCGATCCAGACATAATTATTGTGGCAATCTTTGGCCGCGCGGCCGGACAGCTGTTCGGAAAAGCCGTTCTGGATCGCCTTCACCACACCGTCCGCAGCGGCCAGCACCTTATAGGGCCTGGCCCCCGCGACGGCGAAGAGATCCACTCGGCCGACCGGCCGGTGCGAGGTAAAATCGTCGAACACCTTCACCGTCGTGCCGTCTTCATAAGGGAGCCGGTATTGTCCCTGGCTCGCGCCGGTTTCAGGCGCCGCGACCGTATCGGCAGCCGCGAGCAGCACGGGTGCCCCGAGAATGAGAGTCAATTTGGCCGGCCACATCGAATCTCTCCCATTCGTTACGGCCCGAAAGGCCAGTCTCCGGCGCTCTTTCGGGCCTGTCGCCGTGCCAAACAAGACCGGCATGCACATGGCGACACCCCGCTTATCCCTGTTCCGGCATAAATAAAAAAGCCACCCCTGTTAAGTTGGCTTCCCCGAGCGAATTACCAGCTTGTTTTCAGTGCCTTGGCGGCCTTCACCGCTGTTATCCAGAACAGCGGTGGAACTGCGCGATAACAGGGGTGGGACAGGGCAGGAACAGCGGTCAACAGCGGGCGGAAACAGAGGTCATTTCCGCCGGAAGCATGAGGATCGCTTGTTTCAGGATGAGAAAGAGCGGTCGGGACGCGCATCGCCCCGGTCGCTCCGATATTGCCAGGATGCGCGATGCGTTGAATCGATATGGAGTGGAGGCCGGCGCATCACCGCCGACCTCCGATTCGATCAGGTCCCGCCCGCTGCGCGCTTCTTGCGGTATTCCAGCGCGGGCAAGCCGCCCCAGCCCCAATTGTCGGTATCGACTTCCTCAATGACGACAAAGGTCGATTCCAGCGGCTTGTGCAGCACATCGAGCAGCAGCTGGCTGACGCCGGCGATCAGTTTCGCCTTTTCTTCCGCCGTGACGGAAGCGCGCCCGGGGCCGGATCCTTCGCGCGTGACCTGGATGGTGACGATCGGCATGACATCCTCCTCTTAGTGGCCGGCGCTCTGGCCGCCATCGACATGGAGAATCTCGCCGGTCACGAAGGCGGCGGATTCGAGATAGAGGATTGCGTCGACGATATCGCGGATCTCGCCCATGCGCTTGACCGGGTGGAGCCCGGCCAGGAACTCATGGGTTTCCGGCGCGTGCATCGGGGTCTTGATCACGCCGGGCGACACGGCGTTCACCCGGATGCCGCGCGTGGCATATTCGATGGCCAGCGCTTTGGTCGCGGAATTGATCCCACCCTTGGTCAGATTGGCGAGCAGGGTCGGAACGCCGGCAATCGCCTGATCGGTCAGGCTGGTCGTGATGTTGACGATATGACCGGCTTCCTGCTTCAGCATCTCGGCGGCGACGCGCTGCGAGATATGGAACACGCCGGCGACGTTGGTCGATATCGCCGCGGAAAAATCCTCGATCGTGTAGTCGGTGAACGGCTTGGCCAGGAAGATGCCGGCGCTGTTGACCAGCGTGTCGATGCGCCCGAAGCGCGACAGGGCTTCGGCGACGACGCGCTCGGCCGTCGCGGGGTCGCCAATATCGCCAGCGACCGCGACGATGTCGGGATCGCTGCCCTGCCGGATCGAACGCGATGTTGCGACGACGCGGTAATTCCGGTCGCGATACGCCTTGACCACTGCGGCGCCGATGCCTTGCGATGCGCCTGTGACGATGGCGACTTTTTGTTGATTGCTCATGATCTGCCTCGATGATTACCCAGCGAGCGATAGTGCCGCTGGCGGCCTGTCCGGGCCGGTGACTCTCATTTAGAGTCGATCATGGATCGGCAGAATATTCGTCGTACGACGATCACTCTTCCTAAAAACGCAATAATAATGAAAGCGCCTAGGGCCGGAACGCGCCGGCTTCGGCGGAGAGCCGCGCGAACTCAGCGCGCAACCGGGGGGCGGCGAAATCGACGAATGCGCGAACCTTGGGCACCAGGGTGCGACCATTCGGCAGCACCAGATGGACCGGCAGCGGCGGTGGCTCGGCATCGCGCAGCACGATCTGCAGCGATCCGTCCAGCACCCGCTCCGCCACATGATAGGTATAGAGCCGCGTCACGCCATGACCGCCGACCGCCGAGGCAAGCGCTGCCCTGACGCTGTTGACGACCAGCCGCGGCTTGAAGTGGACCGATCGCGCAACCGACGCGCCCGGCGCCGGCGGGAAGACCCAGCTGTCATGGCCGAAATGCGTGGTGGTGACGATGCGGTGTCGGGCCAGATCGCCCGGCTCGACGATGCGCGGATGCGCCGCCAGATAGCGCGGCGACGCGACGATCACGCGCTTCACATCGCCGCCGACGCGGATCGCAACCAGTGACGAATCCGGAAGTTCGCCAACGCGCAGCGCGATATCGACACCTTCCTCGACCAGATTGGCGTGACGGTCGAGCAGGACCAGATTCACCGAGACCGCCGGGAATGCCTCCAGATAGGCATCGACGATCGGGCGCAGGATTTCCTCGCCGCTGATCGGCGGAGCAGTGATGGTGAGCGTCCCACGCGGCGCAGCGCGCTCATCCGCGGCGGACAAATCGGCTTCTTCCAGGTCGACCAGCACGCGCCGGCAGGCGGCGGCATAGCGCTCCCCCGCTTCGCTGAGTTTCATCGTGCGCGTGGTGCGGTGAAGCAGTTCGGCTCCGACATGCGCCTCCAGAAAGGCGATCGCGCGGCTGACCGCAGCCGGCGACCGCCCGAGCCGCCGCCCCGCGCCGGCCAGGCTGCCTTCGTCAAGCGCGGCGATGAACACCTTCATCGCTTCGATCCGGTCCATGGTCTTTCTCCGCACGACAAGGATATGGCCTTTGCGCGCCTTGTCGACGCCTGCGATAGCGGGTTCTTCACCTAGCCGGGACAAGGAAGCGGTGATGGCGGTCCTTCGCATGATTTTCCTGCTCGTCGCGGCATTATGCTGGGCCAATGCGCTGATCATCGCCGGCAATGGTGCTGTGATGAGCGATGGCAGCGCGGTGCTGCTGATCAGCCTGACGGTGGCCATGGTCTACGCCCTGATCGGCACGCTGACCTTCTTCACTCAACTCTATCTGATGCGCGTTTTGAATCAGGCGCGCGATGCCGCTGCGCCACTGCGGAGGCTGACACTGTGCCTCGTGCTTGGCGCGTTGAGCGTCGGGCTGGTCATGCTGCTCTCGCTCTCGGCGATCGCGCAGCGCATCGGCGAAGGGGTGGCGATCTTCGGATAGCGGTTTGCGATATGAGCCGGCCTGCCGTACCGGCCGGCGAAAGGAGACCTTCGTGGCCCATGGCCTGATCATCCGCACCGCGACACTGGACGACTGGCCGGCGATCTGGCCGATCATGCGGGCGGTCGCCGCGGCAGGGGACACCTATACCTATCCGGTCGACCTCGATGAGCCGGCCGGACAAACGCTGTGGATGGTGCCGCCGTCGGGGCGGACGATGGTGGCGGTCGATGCGGCGGGGCCGATCCTCGGCACGGCAAAGGTGACGCGCAATCAGGCCGGGCCGGGCAGCCATGTCGCCAATGCCAGCTTCATGGTCGCACCGGCGGGGCGCGGGCGTGGCGTCGGGCGGGCGCTGGGCGAAGCGGCGATCGACTGGGCGCGGTCGGCCGGATTCCGCGCGATGCAGTTCAACGCGGTAGTGTCGACCAATGAGCCCGCCATATATCTGTGGCAATCGCTTGGGTTCGAGATCGTCGGCGTGGTGCCGGGCGCGTTCGCGCATCCGGTGCATGGCGATGTGGCGCTGAACGTGATGCATCGCTGGCTGTGAGGCACATCACCGGTGACGGGGCGGCAGAAGATCCGGGCCGAGGGGAGCGCGCTATCCGAGAGGGCGGCGGCCGCTTGACGGAGGCTGGCGGGTTGTGGAGGTTCGACAAAGGACAAGCCGGGCGCTGACCCGAGTACCGAAACACGCAGCGGAGAGAGCGGATGATCCTGTCCCTGATGGCGATACTTGCAGCCGCTACGGCGCAGGCGGATGCGCGCGCCGCCCCTACCCCCGTCCCGGCTCCGACCGCCCCGCCCGCCCCCAGGCCCCGGACCGGCCCGTTGCGGCTGAACGATATCAGTGTGGTCGGCACGCATAACAGTTACAAGTTAGCGATGCCGGAGCAGACCATGAAGCTGGTACGCGCGGTGAGCCCGGCGATCGCGGAGTCGCTCGATTATGCGCACCGGCCGCTTGCCGAGCAGCTCGACGCGGGGGCGCGGCAGATCGAGCTCGACGTAAATTACGACCCCAAGGGCGGGCATTATGCCCGGGGGTCGAAGGACCCGGCGCTGCTGCGCCCCGGGTTCAAGGTGCTGCATGTCCCGGGCATCGATAATTCGAGCAGTTGCGTGCTGCTGACCGAGTGCCTGACGATCCTCAAGCGCTGGTCGGACGCGCATCCGCAGCACGTGCCGATCATGCTGATGTTCAACGCCAAGGACGAGCAGCTCGCCGCGCGCGGCGGGATCAATGCGCTACCGTTCGATGATGCCGCCTGGGACGCGCTCGATGCCGAGATCCGCTCGGTACTGCCGGCGGGCAAGCTGATCGTGCCCGACCAGGTGCAGGGGAAATATCCGACGCTGCGCGACGCGGTGCGCGCCGGCAACTGGCCGACACTGGCCAGATCGCGCGGAAAATTCCTGTTCACACTGGACGAGACGCCGGACAAGGTCGCAGCCTATCGCGGCGCGCGAAAATCGCTCGAGGGCCGGATATTCTTCATCAGTACCGACGAGGACTCGCCCGCCGCCGCCTATCTGACGATCAACGATCCGATCGCGGACGGGCCACGCATCGCACGCGACGTCGCCGCGGGCTATCTGGTGCGCACCCGCGCCGATGCCGATACCAGGGAAGCGCGCGTCAATGACACAAAGCGGCGCGAGGCGGCATTGGCCAGCGGCGCACAATATGTCTCGACCGATTATCTGTGGCCCGATGCGCGCTTTGCCGGGGGCTATACGGTGCGGTTGCCCGGCGGGGTCGTCGCGCGGTGCAGCCCGGTGCGGGAGCGGACCGGCTGCGCAGGCGAGGATGTGGAGCGGAAGCGGTAGGGCGTGCCGCCGGCTTCGTTCAAAGGTCCCGATGAGGAGATACCGGCGTAACGACTGGACATGTAACCCTATTTGCGAGATCGTCATGGACAGGCCCGCCACCCGACCATATGGTCCGGCGAGTTTTCGCACCGGCCGGCAGGAGGTCATCGATGGGACGCCTTCGCCCCCTGTCCGCGCAGGAGCGCTCGCTTGCCGGCAGCGTCTACGGCACCAGCCTGCCCTATGATCGCGTCTATATCTCCGACTGGAAGATCGGCAGCACCGCGGTCACGCTGGCCGGGGTCAACCTTGCCGACGGGCGCTTTATCTATCGGATCTGCTGGCCGCAGGGCTTTCTCAACATCATGAACTCGCTGGCGTCGCGCACGACGCTGATCCACGAGCTCTGCCACGTCTGGCAGGGGCATCATGGCGTGTGGCCGACCTTCTATATGGGCCAGTCGATCCTCGACCAGATCGAGGAGGGCGTGCGCGACATCATCAAGAAGCGCGAATACCGCAGATGGGACGAGCATCGCTCCGGCGCCTATACGCTGCATGGCGACGACTGGGGCAAGAAGTGGAGCGAGTTCGGCGTCGAGCAACAGGCCTCGCTGGTCGAGAGCTGGTTCCTGAGCGAGCCCGACCGCCGGCGGCTGAAATGGGATTTCGGGCCCGGCGTGATCGGCGGCGGCGCGTCCCCACTCGACCCGCGCTTCCCCTATATCCGCGACGTGATCCGGGTCGGCAAGCGCCAGGCCCCCTATCGCGCGCTGGTCACCAGCCTGACTCCGGGCGGCGACCCGGCGATCAAGGCGATCCAGGAACGGCTGGTCGCGCTCGGCTATCTTGAGCCGCGCTATGCCGATGGCCTGATCGGGCGCAAGCGCAGCGCCACGCTGGACGCGGTCGCCGAGTTCCAGAAGCGCAACAGCCTGAAGGCCGATCGCGACCTGGGCGGCCCGAACAGCGAGACGCGCCGGCGCCTGGCGCTGCCGATCGGGCAGCTGATCGCCGCGCCATGATCCGCCGCCTGTCGATCCTCCTGGCGACGGTCGCACTGACCGCCTGCACCCCGGAAAAGGCCGGCCCGATGGCGCCAGTCGCCGACCCCGGCATCACGATCGCGAAGGACGGCAAGGGAAGCCCGGCCGCGCAGCTGGCGGCGGGCCCGCTCTCGCTGACCGTCAGCGGCCGCTGGGCCGACCGCGGCTCGCAGACATTGCTGCTGCGCTATCACAATGGCGCCGCCACGCCGGTCAGCATTACCATCACCGGATTGACGCTGGACCGCGCGGCGCAGCGCATGCCCCTGCGCTCGGTCACCGACGTCACTGCGGCGGACAGCCCGACCTACAATCCCGACACCGATTCCGCGGCGCTGTTCAGTGTCGAGAGTCCGGGCATTGTGCGCGCGCTGACCGTGGCGCCCGGCGCGACGCGGACCATCACCGCCGAGTTCGGGCCGCCGGCAGCGAACCCGGCGGTCGCGGCCGGCCAGACCTTCACCGCGCGGGTCGCGGTGCCCGGCCGCGCCGTGCCGATCCGCTTCACGACGAAAACCGATAGCTGGTTCTGAGCCGGCGCTGCGGCCGCGACGGCGCACAATTGAGGACGGAGCAGGTTACTCGCGCAACAATTCGCGGCAATTTGGATCATTGGCAATATTATTAAATACGTAATTATTATATTGCTCGGAATATATTTCCATATTTTTGTTCTGATCCATGCAGACATCCTCATCCGGATGAGCCATTTTATACCTGATTCCCTCCAAAGATCCGATTCCCGTAACATCTATTTTACATTTTTTTATAAGTTTTTCGTCGCTATTTATAATATTTGTCCAGATACTCGAATATTTATAGTCGTGCGGGGTCCGGTATCCCGCAGCCTTACTTGGAATGACTATCAATATTCGCCTACCATTTTTCATATGATTTTCAGCATCTCTCACCGCATTCCACGGCTTCCGCAAATCCAGAAACTGTCCTTCACCAAAGTTAAACAATATCGGGCATTTTTTATTTTCTTCCTTAATCTGCCGCTCCGATTTCCTGGAATGATCTGCACAAGACACGGAAAATAAGACAGGTAAAAACGCGATAGCGCCTTGTGCTATCTTCATTATTCTCATGACAGTACCTCCATACACTCTCTCCGGCATCACATCCTGCAAGAAAAGCTTAACTCATTTGCGAATTTTATAATTACTCCATAAGCGTAAAATCGTCAGATTTTCACTTATTTTTCTCATATACGTCATAAAATGGCCTCCAATGCCTCTCCAAAAGGTATGATTTTCTTGGAATTACATTCAGCTCCGCTCTCAAGGCATTTTCAACATACTTCACACTATCGCCCATCGTATTTGGCAGCATAGTATCGATAATCGTCTTTTGTTCTGGTTTGGACATTTTCACAAATTCACTCATGGCCGGCCAATTGGCGCCCCTCATCTTTGCCGGATCCGAATAACCGAGGATCGAATGGCCAAGTTCATGAGCAACAGCGATGGCCAGCCGATACGTTTGAGGGATATCTTTGGGAAGATCCTCAACCTCCCCCACCTGCCGAAAATTGAATAATATCGCACTCCCCTCCCCAGACACTGCCTGCGTCTCGCCAACCGGGCTCAAAACGACCTTCTGCCGGGCTCCTTTATACGCCATGTTCAAGAGCAGCCTCTGTCCGACACCAGTGCCGACAAGAAGCCTGAGGCTCGCGATCAGGTTTCTGTGCGCTTCCGCGCGGAGCGGATTATTCGAGGTGAAATCGCGGCTATATTCGATCTGGAAATAGCGCGAGATAATGTCGTCCGCTTTTCCCTGTGTGATCAGCTTTTCCAGCTCCTTCTTCCTGCGCCCGGAAGGAAGGAGGGTATTTTCGATAATGTCATTATCGAACGGGATCAGGTTGCGCTGATAGGCCATGTCCTTCGGCCCAAGCCTGATCTTGTTATAATCCTTTGCCGGCTTTGCCGACCGACCATAAATGCCGCCTGCATTGCCGCGCTGTGCCGTTTCGGGCGGCTGTCTCTCGGCGCCGGAGTCCAGTGCGTACACTGGCGGCGGATTGCCGAACCCGGTGTCGAACCGAGCCTGGCCGGCAGATGCCCCGGCGTCCAGCCCGGACGGGGTCGATACGGATCGGGGATCTTCGCGCGTGAATATGGCGGCGTCATGCAAGCGCGGTGGCGCCATGTCGCCATTCAGCGGATCGGACGCCGGTTTTTGCCACACAGCGTCCTGCGCGGCCGGACGCCACACGCCCAAGGCGCGCGCCGCGCGGGTCAGCGCTTCGTCGATCTCCGCATCGGTCGCCATGCGCTTGTCGCCGGTCAGAACCTGCAGGTCGGTCATCATGCGCGAATAGAGCTGCATCCTGATGCGGCGCTGCGCCGCGCCGGCGTCATCGGCATCAGGCGCCATCGGCGGTGTCATGGCCGGGGTCACCGAAGGCCCGGGGGAAGGCGCGGCCGTTTCGCCCGGCTGGTCCGCCATGGCGGGGTCGGCAGGTGCGATATCGGCCAGGTCATCGCCGACCGGATCCCCGGCCGGTGCGGGGGTGTCGGTGTCCGCCACCGGCAGATCCGCGGGCTCGATCGGATCAGCCGACGGATCCTGGTCGAAGTGTTGCTGCACCTGTATCTCCTGCAATCCCATGCGCGGCGGTCACCGGCATGTCGCGGGAGGATTAGCGGCGGGACGGAAATGTTGAATCGGGGCGGGAGATCGGTGCCGATAAGGCGTGAACCGATACGCGCGCCATGGGGACGCCGCGGCGTGTCCGGTTACGGGGAATCCTGCAGGAATCTTACCCCATGTTGCGGGCGTGCTGCGGGACGATCGGGATATGGCGGCGGCGAGCCTTTGGTTGTTGTTTTGCCAGCCATCAGAAAGAGCGGGACGGCGTTTCGTCCGGCCGCACGCCGCCATAAGCGGACGGCGGATTGAATCAGGGCCGGCACCGGATTTTGATGCGGCATCCGCAACCAGGCCCATGCCAATGCTATACCGCAACTGCGCGTACATAACAAGAACATCCTTGACCGCGCGTCGTTCGGTTGCGACCCGTTTCCTTGCGTCCGGGATCTGCACTGGCCTTGGCGGCCGGAAGGGTTCGCGCCTATGGGTGGCGCATGATGACCGCCTCCAGAACGCCGTTTTGCCGTCGCGCCCGCTGTGCCGCCGATGGTTCGAAACCAGTCGGGTCAACCGGCGATCTCCTCGTCCCGCTGGCCGCGCGCCCTGGACGGGCGGCATGATGCGCTGGCCGCACCGCCTGATCGCCGCAACGATGGTGCTTGCGGTCGCGCCGGCCGTCGCCGGGCCCGGCCCGGTCTATACCCCTGTCGTCGGCAGCGCGGAGCGCGCCGCGATCCTCAAGACGCTGCACGGCGATGACGACCCGCGATTGCGCATCACCTTCCGGCAGTTCCGTGTCTTCCATGACGGCCGGCGGGCGATCGCCTATGTCGAGGGTGACGGCGCGGTCGGCGGTTTCCAGTCGATCCTGACGCGCGACGGCAAGGCCGCATGGCGCAACGTCTGGGGCGAGGGGGGACGGCGGCAGCAACAGCTGCGTCGTTGGCGCCCGGCATTATGCCTGGGCGGTACGGCTGATCACAGCCTATCACGTGGCGCCCGACGCGCTGTTTCCGGGCATCACCGCCCGGGCGCGTGAGCTGAAGCGCATGGCGAAGACGGATCCCGAGCTGCAATGCGTGGGGGATCTGGACGGCGGCGAGCCGTAAGCCGCGGCGGATTCGCCGAACCGCGTCACCGTGGCGAACTCGGGACAGGCGGCAGGCCGGCGAAAGGTCGTGCCGCGCTCGACGCCGGGTCCCCACCGCAAGCTCACCATAGGTGAGGTGCTGGGTGCAGAACTCGCGGGAATCGAGCGGCGCATGCGTGGCGGGGAGATATGTTACACCGGATTGTACCATATCCCCGGCGCGAAGCCGGTGGAGAATTTTACAATTTACCTATGAATATCAATTACTTCTGCTGAAAACCCGGTAAATCTCCGCGAATATTGCGCGTTCTTCCGGGGTTTTGCGCGGGTCACCGGCGTCCGTGCATCCTCACAGTATTTCGTACCGAATCCGGGCATTAAGTGCGCTGACAACTCAGTATCACCGCGTATAGGCATCCGCGAAAGCCAGGTCGCAGCCGTATCCGCAAGGAGCAGATCGCTGTGTGGAGTAAAGATAGACATAAGGTCGGCAGATTCCGGGGGAGCAGAATGTCGGAAGTCATGGTTGGTACGGAAACGACTTACATGGACCGGGTGCGCTCCCGCATTGCATCGCTGCCCGGCTACAGACTTGAGGATCTGCTTCCCGGCATCGAACGCTCCAAGGATGTCGAGCAGCTTGACGAGCTTTTCGACCCCGAGCGGCGAGCCGATTTTCTTGCCAGCGTGGCCAGCAACGCGACGAACGTCGACCCCGCGCTGCTCGATCGAATTCCGATCTGGGCCGATCGGTTCATTGCCCTCCACCTGGAGGTCGACGATCCGATTCCGGCCTATGCGATGCTCGAAATCGCCGATGAGTATGTCCGATATATTGCGTTCGAGCTCGGGCTGACCTCAGGCCGCGCCTTGTTGACTGACTGTGTGATTGGCAGCGTCACCTTCAAGATCGACCTGGGGCTCGATCGCATCAATATAACCAACGCAGTCGCCGCCAGCCTGATATTCTGGGGCGTGCAGAGCCTGATCCAGGGAATCGTCAACAACAAGGAACACCCGCAGCTGGTCGAGTTTCATCAGTGCGCGGCGAAGAACATGGAAGACTATCAGATCAAGGAGATCGTTTTCTATACCAATGACGGCGTGATGGTCAGCTGCAAGCAGAAGGCCGTGATAGAAAACGCCCGGAAAATACCGGCGCCGGACTATTCGGCGCAAGACGCCCGACGCGAGCCGATCCGCGACTATACCGCGAAAAACGAGTCCATCATTGTCGAAGGTTCATTCGATGACGAGCATCCGCCAAAATTCCGCGTAACCAAGCCGGAAAATGCCGCAAGGCAGATGGGCATTATCGCAACCTCGATGAGCGCCGAACTCGCGCAAAAAGCGAAGCCGGACACGGTCTATCGGGTGGAAGGCTATTGGCGGGAACTGGGGAAAAAACGCCATGTGTTCACGATCCGGGATTTATCCGATCCCCTTCCCGACATCATCTCCAACGAGGAAGAGACGAGAGAAAAATGGCTGGCCGCCATGCGCGAAGCGATTGGGAAATCCGTGGAGCGGGACGAAGATTCCACGCCCCTCTCGCCATAACGAGGGAACCGCCCGCACCCCCTCTTTCCGGCAGACATGCGCCATGATGGCTGCGCGCTCGATTAAGCAAATTGCCGCCGCAATTTCGGAAATGACCCAATGCAATCAGCGACGGGCATTCAGATCGTGAAGCCGATATAGGCGATAAGGCCCTCGATCGTTTCCGGCAGCACGCCCGCTCGCTCCGCCTCACCGAGATAAACGCGCCTCCAGCGTTTGCCGGAACGGTGAAGCCGCGCGGCAAAGACCGCCTGGGCATTGTGCCGCAGGCAAGCGGTGATCCATTCCTCGCCCCGATCATAAGGCTCCCGGCGGTCGATCGTCACGTTGCCATGCACATCGGCGACGATGACAAGCTTCTCACCGGATGCGGAAAATACCGGCAGCTCCAGCTCATCCGCCCAATGCTCGAGATAGGATCGCGCATCCTCGAAGTTACGGAAGATCAGTACGCCGCCGGGCACACTCATGCCGGGCGCGTCATTCACAATGACGACATCGGCAAGCCAGGTTCGAGCGGACATCCTGTATCGTAGCAGATCGGATGGCGTTCACGAATGCCGTCACGGCCAGGAACAGGCGGTCAGGTGGGCGGGGCGTGCAAGCCGGTGAACGAGCGCTCGCCGGCATTGCTGGCCTGGGGACGAACAGGCCGTCGCCGTAACGCTAGCGCGGTGGCGTCTCACCGGATGGCGTGGACGCCTTGCCGGCATCCTGTTTCAAAGGCTGTTGCTTCATGACCGCCCGCCAATCCTGCTCGGACTGTTTGCGGCCGAGACGCGGCCATTCACCGCGCGGACCGCAGGCGAAATCGGTCAATGCCTTGCCGGTCGCGCCGTCATCGGCCTTTTCCCATGCGCCGTTACCGGGCGGTATCGTACCGGGTGTTGCCTTGAAGTCTGAATCATAGACCAGGGTCCTGGTCACCCGGACCTGCCGGGCGGCACAGTTGAATTCGACATGCAGCTCCGCGAAGCGCTGTGCGACGAGCGGACCCTCCATATAATAGACCGCACTGGTCAAATCGCGCGCCTTGCCGAGTTGGTCGCCGTCGAACAGGATGGTGAGCCCATCCACGGACTGAGCGCGCCAGAGATCGGCGGCAACGGCCTGGGTGGCGGTGAGCGAGAGGGTGGCCGCGACGGCGAGCTTCAGGGGTGTCACGGTGTTACCTTTTCCGTGGGTTGTGGGGTGCAAGTGGTTCAAGGATCGGTGGATTAGGTGGGAACCTGGGCTTTGTCATCCTTCGCTAGAATGATCATGTACTGCCCCAAGGCTTTCATATCACCGTTCCGATGGCGATCTTTCGACATCACAGGCTTCTAGACATAACGTGAACATCGGTTAAGATTGGTTCATGGCATCGTGGCATTTCACAATGCCGCCGGAGAATGACGCTGGCCATGCGATCGTTGAGGAACCGACCATTGGCCTTGGCAATAGCGCCCTTCCTGCTTTCCGGTTGCAGCGCGGACCTCCCTCCCCGTTCGGTCGTCAATCCCAAATCCGGGCTCGAAAAGCCGTTGCCAATCATTCTTCACGATCTCGCGCGACTGGGCGGCTGCAAGATTACCGGCAGTTCACCCTATCAATGCGGCCTGCAGGATCATGTGTTCGAGCTAATCTCCATCCATGATGGGGCGGATCGAGAGCCATGGGAAAAAGGCTATACCGGCAAGTCCGATAACGGGCACACCGACAAACCTTATTCCGTGCGGTTCGAGATCGAGATGAACGATCCCGCAGATCCGTCGACAAGGTCATCGCTCAACAAGGATGTCGTGCGGATGGTCGGCTATTTCGTGCCCGACTGGCCCGGCCGCGAACAATGGCTCGTGCGGCAGATCGATATCGCGGACAAGGCCGATACCTTCGATTGCCCCGCGCATGTCCGGATTGGCGGCATCGGCGTTGCGGTCGTGAGAGTTCCGGCGAACCGGCCCTGGTCGCATGTGGTGGTTCTGATGACCAAGGCACCCGATATCAACGAGATGCTTGCGAGCAAGTTTATCAAGGGTTGTCGATGATGGGGGTTTGGCGGTTGTTGGGAACGAAGGTTACGGTGTGCTGTCGAGGCCTTCCGGCTGTTTCACGAACGCCAGCTCATCACCGCGCTCCACTAGTTTAGGGGTTATCGCACGTGTCTTCGTAATCTTCTCGTAATCTTCTTCCCCGTAACTTTCGCGCCCGTTGTCGAGCATCTCCGGCCCGTATAAGCTGGCGTCAGGGGGGAACATGAAAAGATCGAGATATTTGCTAAGCGCCGCGCTGGTCGCGAGTGCCGCGCTGACGGCACTTCAGCCGTTGCTAGCCGGGGCGCAGACAGCCGGTACTCCCACGGCATCCCTCCCCGCGGCGAACGAGTCCACTCCTGGTGCCGCGCCCGTGAATAGCGGCTGCGAACTGCATGTCTGGGGCGCGGGTCGGCCGAATTTCAAACTGCGGCCGAACGCGTTTATCAAGATCACGGTGGATCCCGCCCAGATGGATCGCTCCAATCCGTTGTCGAACGCCAGCCTGTTCGACACTGTGAGCCGGGCCAACGCGCTCTCCGACGACGACCTCAAAAAGCTGCTGCCGCAGGCGGGCGCAGTAACCGTGGTGCGGCATGCGGAGATGATCGATATCGACAAGACTCCGCTCAACCGTATCGCCGGTCGGCTCGTGCAGTCCCCTACCAGCTGTTACGCCGACCTCGTTATCGGCAATCTATACGCCATTTTTCCAAATCCCGAGATGGCATGGGAGCGCGCCGGAGCGATTGGGGCCCTGCTGGTCGGGAGCGATCGACTGGTGATAGAGTTCTGGTTGCGGGATTTCTCCGGTCCGAAGGCCGGGGGCAAGACCTATAAGCGGAAAAACGATTCCCCATTGCCGCATGTGCAGCCGCTCACCATCGAGATGAAGACAGCGATGGAAGCGTCAACGACGGCGAATTTTCGTAGTTTTGTCGATTTCGTGGGTCAGCAGCGGCTGCGGTGACGGTTGTAGCGGATGAGGCTCGGACGCTTAGTTGGTGGACTATCACCGTAGTCGAGGGAAGCCGAGAAGCGAATGCGTCGGACGTGTAGCCTTGAGGGTGTAGTTTGGGGGTTAAGTAAACTGTCACCGTAATTAAGGACAGCCCCAACAGGCCCAGAAGGTCATGGCGCGCACCGTTCCGGCCGGGTCCTGTGGCTCATCGGCAGCTAGAATCTGCGCACCCGGTGGCGGTCGTTGCGAAAGCCCGTTACGGGCCTGGGTCGTTGTCGCTGCGGCAACGATGGAGGGGCGCGTGCGACCGGTGCGATTCATTTCCTTGATGGCTTTTGTGATCGCCCCGTCGGTTCAGCCGGCCCCCGCCCATGCGCAACAGGTGGCCAGCGAAGCCTATTTCGGCGTTGTCGGCAGGCCTTGCGAGGTACCGGACCTGAAAGCGAATCTGGGTCCCGCTGCGACCAGCTCGTCGCCGCCGATCGCGAGCGACGCAAAGCTTGTCGATGATTATATCAAGGCGGCTGAGCGCGGCGACCGGAGAGCGCTCAAAAAACTGTCCACGCCTGAATGGTTATCGAGTCCCGTCAACGCCAGCTGTTTGTCCGCGATTAAAACGCTGAGGAAGCAGTGCCGTGATCTGACACCGTATCTGTTGGGTGATCTCGAAATCAGAGTTGCATGGGCGTGTGAGAACAGGCTGGTTTACAGAATTTTCCTGACGATATCGGACAATAAGGTGGCAAATATCTGGTCGGCAACGCGGCCTCCGGCAGTGTATCTGCCGCCGCAAGATCCGCTTCGGAAAAGCCACCCAGTGCCGGACAAATAATGTCGGAAGCATCGCCGATGCCTTTGGCGAACGAGCCTGCAACGTTGGTCAGGCACAAGGGAAGGGCGAGAGGTGAATGAACCGGGCGAGCAGCCTTGAGGGGTAGTTTGGAGGTTAAGTGAACTGGCACCGTAATAGATTCACTTAAGACCGATAAGGTCTTAATCTGGCAAACGCTCCCGTGCTTTCGCTTTGCACTTCTCCACCCGAAGAGTACCACAGCGCGGCATATGGCCCAAACGAGAGGATGACGGTGGCGAAACTTTACGCCAACTTGGTTAAGCGAGTGCAACGGCTTCCGAAGCCCGCTCGCACGTCTGATGCTCTCCAACCCACGTTTGAGGCGATCAGCAACGCAATTCACGCAATCTATACCAGATGGGAAGAGCGAGCATCGGCAAAAGGCTTGGTCGAAGTGTTTGTTGGTATGGATCGCGATAAAAGTAAGATATGGATTACTGTCGAAGATAATGGAATCGGCTTGGACGATGAAAATTTCGAAGCGTTCCTAACTACAGATACAGACCATAAAATTACCTTCGGAGGTAAAGGCGTTGGCAGATTGCTGTGGTTGGATTGCTTCGGTAGAATTGAAATACGATCTAGATACACGGTAGGCGACCTCAAAAAAGAGAGGCAATTCCGTTTCAGACTGAACAATGAAGAGCAAATTGTTGACCTTACAGAAGGCGATCAACCATCAAATATTCAACCTGGCACGAGGATAAAGTTCTCAGAGATTCGTGACAACGGATATCTAGAAAAATTCCCTAGCCGGTCAGCTTATATTTTCCAGCACATATTTTCGCACTTTCTACCCGTTTTTGTTGGCGGTAAATCTCCAACGATCGAGGTAAACTGCGGGGATGAATCCAGAACTTATCCTAGAGATATGGCGGAGCACATAAGTCGGCAAATCGAGATCAAAGACTTAGCGTTCGGAGAGCTCGGGCTCTTTAGAATGACACTTCTCGAATGCCATAAAAGTGCGAGCGCGAGCTTGGGCGGGAATCACTTTATCCATTTCATAGCCAACGATCGAACAGTTGTCTCACAATGTATTGATGGTCGATTGGGAATTGGATACTTCGGAGATGCAGCGGATCGCGTGTTTCACGCTTGCCTATTTAGTAGCTATTTAGATAAACACGTGAACCAAGAGCGCACTGGCTTCACATTCGACGACCATCTGTTGGATAGTATTGTAAACGAGGTATGCATTCCGCATGTGGAGCATTTTCTGGCGGAACCATTAGAAGAGCAAAGCGTCAAGCAACGAAAGCAAATTGCTGGGATTGTAGAAACTTACCCTTCTGTCGGCTTTGGCACTGTAGAAGAGCTTCAGAAATACATTCCCACAGGCGAGGGAAAGCCAGATGCAATTTATAGCCATTTAGCACGACAAAGATTCCGTCGAGATTACAAGCAAGCTGAATCAATCCGATCGACCTTTAAAACCCTTAAAGGTGGAGAAGTTAATAGTGAAGGATTCTACGCGGCAGTCGCTCAGGCGGTAAACGATCTTGAGCAAGCAGAGACTAAAAGTCTTGCTGAGTATGTCGTTAGACGTAAAGCGGTCCTGGAATTTTTAGAAGTGCTATTACAAAAGGTCAGAATAGCCGAAACCGATAGCTCTTATCAGACCGAATCTGTTCTACATAATCTAATATGCCCGATGCGCATCAGAACAGTAGGCGATGAGCTAAAGATCATGCCGGCATCATCGCATGAGCTTTGGGTAATTGACGAGCGACTGACTTTTGCCGAATACTTTAGCTCAGATCGCCCATTCCGGGAACTCGGATCCGCATTTGAAAGCGAGGAGAGAGCCGACGTCTTGATTTTCAACACCGTTCATTCGCTTCGACAAGCTGATGAAATGGCGCGTGTACTTCTAGTTGAGTTTAAACGACCTGGTAGAAAAAGCTATAATAATGATGAAAATCCTCAGCAACAGGTTGAACGATATGTTAGGTTATTGCAAAACGGCGGAGAGCTAGACGTAAAAGGAAGGCCAATAAAACTTAATGGGTCAACCGTATTTAACTGTTTTATCATCGCAGATATTGTCGGAAAAATGGATGAGTGGACTTACTCTTGGGAGAGAATTGCCGGAACTGGCGGACGTAGGTATATTCCAAGAGATGGTTTTTCGGGATCAATCGAGCTGATAGGATGGGATGATTTGCTGAAGGACGCCACCGATCGCAATAAAGCATTCTTTGACCGGGCTGGTATTAGCGGAAGAAGCTTCTTTTCACCCGACTGAACGCCGATCTTGGTAGATTTAGGTTCACTCCGCCGCCACTGTCTCCACACGCCCCCTGCCCTTCGCCAACAACGGCGCGAGATAATGCCCGGTAAACGACCCCTTCGCCTTGGCCACCTGCTCCGGCGTCCCTTCGGCAACGATCTCGCCGCCCTTGACCCCGCCCTCAGGCCCAAGGTCGAGCACCCAGTCGGCGGTCTTGATCACGTCGAGGTTATGCTCGATCACCACGACCGTATTCCCCTGCTCGACCAGCTGGTGCAGCACTTCGAGCAGTTTGCGCACATCCTCGAAATGCAGGCCGGTCGTCGGTTCGTCCAGGATGTAGAGCGTCTGGCCGGTGGCGCGGCGTGACAGCTCCTTGGCGAGCTTGACGCGCTGCGCCTCGCCGCCGGACAGGGTGGTCGCCTGCTGGCCGACCTTGACGTAGCCCAGGCCGACCTCCGCCAGCATCGCCATCTTGTCGCGGATCGGCGGGACCGCCTTGAAGAATTCGACTGCGTCCTCGACCGTCATGTCGAGCACATCGGCGATGCTCTTGCCCTTGAACTTCACCTCCAGCGTTTCGCGATTGTAGCGCGCGCCGTGGCACACGTCGCACGTGACATAGACGTCGGGCAGGAAGTGCATCTCGATCTTGAGCAGGCCGTCGCCCTGGCACGCCTCGCAGCGGCCGCCCTTGACGTTGAAGCTGAAGCGGCCGGGCTTGTACCCACGCGCGGAACTTTCGGGCAGGCCGGCGAACCAGTCGCGGATTTGCGTGAAGGCGCCGGTATAGGTTGCCGGGTTGGAGCGCGGGGTGCGGCCGATCGGCGACTGATCGATGTCGATCACCTTGTCGAGATATTGCAGGCCGGTGACCTTGTCATGCTTGCCGGCGAGCAGGCGCGCGCCGTTGAGCGTGCGCGCGGCCGAGGCGTAGAGCGTGTCGATGGTGAAGCTCGACTTGCCCGATCCCGACACGCCGGTGATGCAGGTGAAGGTGCCGAGCGGGATGCTCGCGGTGACGCCGCGCAGATTGTTGGCGGTGGCGTTGTGCACGGTCAGCTTCTTGCCATTGCCCTTGCGGCGCTTGTCCGGCACCGGCACTTCACGCGTGCCGTTGAGATAGTCGGCGGTGATGCTGCCCTTGGTCGCGAGCACCTCGGCGAGCGAGCCCTGTGCGACCACTTCGCCGCCATGCACGCCGGCGCCGGGGCCCATGTCGATGACATAATCGGCGGTGCGGATCGCGTCCTCGTCATGTTCGACCACCAGCACAGTGTTGCCGAGATCGCGCAAGCGGCGCAGCGTCTTGAGCAGCATGTCATTGTCGCGCTGGTGCAGGCCGATGCTGGGTTCGTCGAGCACATAGAGCACGCCGGACAAGCCGGAGCCGATCTGCGACGCGAGGCGGATGCGCTGGCTCTCACCGCCCGACAAGGTGCCGCTGGTGCGGTTGAGGTTGAGATAGTCGAGCCCGACATTGTTGAGGAAGCCGAGCCGTTCGAGGATCTCCTTCAGGATGCGCTCGGCGATCGCGCGCTGCTGATCGGTCAGGTCGGCGGGGACATTCTCGAACCAGGTGAGCGCGTCGACCACCGACAGGCGGGTGACGCTGGAGATGTCGCGCATGCCGATCTTGACCGCCAGCGCCTCTGGCTTGAGCCGCGCGCCGTGGCAGACTTCGCATGCGGCGCTGCTTTGGTATTTGGACAGTTCCTCGCGCATCCATGCGCTTTCGGTCTGGAGCAGGCGTCGGTTGAGGTTGCCGATCACGCCCTCGAACGGCTTCTTCACATCGTACGACTTGCGGCCGTCGACAAAGGTCAAAGTGACCGGCTTGCCGCCGGTGCCGTGGAGGATGATCAGCTTCACTTCGCCGGGCAATTCTTCCCATGGCGTATCGAGGCTGAAGCCGAATTCGCGCGCCAGGCTGCCCAGCACCTGCATGTAATAGGGCGATGGCGGGTTGGACTTGGCCCAGGGCACGACCGCGCCCTTCTTGATGCTGAGCGCGTGATTGGGGACGACGAGATCCTCGTCGAACAGCATCTTCTCACCCAGGCCGTCGCACGCCGGGCACGCACCCTGCGGCGCGTTGAAGGAGAAGAGCCGCGGTTCGATCTCGGCGATGGTGAAGCCGCTCACCGGGCAGGCGAATTTCTCGCTGAACACGATGCGGTTGGCGGGGACGCCGGCGCCCTTCATCGCGCCGCCGTCGAGGGCGGCAGCTACCGCCCCCTCCCCCGTTCGTGCTGAGCTTGTCGAAGCACCGTTCTTCTTCTTCGACGTTGCAGATGTGGCACCCTGCCCTTCGACAAGCTCAGGGCGAACGGATGTCTCGGCAATGAATTTCTGCGGTGCTTCCTTCACCCGGTTGGATGAGAGCTCGGCAACGGTCGTATCGACCAAATCGACATAAGCCAGCCCCTCGGCCAGCTTCAGCGCGGATTCGAAACTCTCCGCCAGCCGCGTCGCGATACCCGAACCGATCACCAGGCGGTCGACCACCACTTCGATGTCATGCTTGTATTTCTTGTCGAGCGCGGGGGCTTCGTCGATCTCGTAAATCTCGCCGTCGATGCGCACGCGGGTGAAGCCGGCCTTCTGCCACTCGGCTAGTTCCTTGCGATACTCACCCTTGCGGCCGCGCACGACGGGCGCGAGCAGGTAGAGCCGCGTGCCCTCCGGCAGGGTCATCACGCGGTCGACCATCTGGCTGACGGTCTGCGCGGCGATCGGCAGGCCGGTGGCGGGCGAGTATGGAATACCGACACGCGCCCAGAGCAGGCGCATATAGTCGTAGATCTCGGTCACCGTCGCGACGGTCGAGCGCGGGTTGCGGCTGGTGGTCTTCTGCTCGATCGAGATTGCCGGCGACAAGCCCTCGATATGGTCGACGTCGGGCTTCTGCATCAGTTCGAGGAACTGGCGGGCATAGGCGCTGAGCGATTCGACGTAGCGGCGCTGACCCTCGGCATAGATGGTGTCGAAGGCGAGGCTCGACTTGCCCGATCCGGACAGGCCGGTGATCACCGTGAGCGTGTCGCGCGGGATGTCGACCGACACGTTCTTGAGGTTGTGCTCGCGCGCGCCGCGGACGGATATGTGAGTCAGCATGCGGCGATATGTTCCATATTTGTTCGGATTGGGCAAGACCCGGTCTGGCCTGAACCGGGGCCCGGTCTGGAATCCTAATCTGGGAATTTGGTCGCCGTCCCGCAAGGATGGCGCCTGTGCCGTAGCGGCGCGATGCCCCGACGCCATTGTGACATGAAACCTCGCTAATTGTTGCAGACTCAACCGCAAACGGCCAACAATGTTCATTCGGCACGGGGGATTATCGACATGGTGGATTATGTTGGCGGCGCTGGTAACGACGTGTTTGTCGGTACCGGAGATATCGATACTGCGCATGGCAATGGCGGTAACGACACGCTGTCCGGCAACGGCGCCAACGATCAGCTGTACGGCGAGAACGGCAACGACCGGCTCGACGGCGGGCTTGGCATCGACCGCATGGAGGGCGGTGCGGGCGATGACGTCTATTTCGTCGATGACATCGGCGATGAGGTGATCGAAGCGTCCGGCGGGGGCAATGACACCATCGTGAGTTCGATATCCTTCTCGATTCAAAACCGCGCAATCGAGAACCTGACCGTGAGTGCGGCTCCCGGCCTGACCTATAATGAAGGCATCGGAAATGAGCTGAACAATGTGCTGACCGGGGTTCTGGACGGCAACCCGACAGGCGTCAGCCTGAACGGAGAAGGCGGCAACGACCTGATCTACGGCAGCGCGGGCAATGATTTTCTCACCGGCGGCGACGGTGACGACACGATCTATGGCGGCGATGGCAACGGATTGGATCAAATTGCCGGCGGTGAAGGCAATGACCGGATGTATGGTGGCGCCGGTTACGATTATTATACAGTCAATGATGCCGGCGACATGATTTTCGAGGCCGTGGGCGAAGGCACTGATCTGGCCTTCATCTATACTCCATCTTATGTCTTGACCGCGGGACAGGAAGTCGAATTCATATATGCCTATGCCCTGACTCCAGACGAAACGCTCAACATTTCCGGAAACGAATTTGGCCAGACGATATATGGGTCTGGCAATGTCACTATATTGAACGGGCTTGGCGGCGATGATGTCCTAACCGGCTATACCGGTACGGATACGCTGAATGGCGGCGATGGCACCGACACACTCAATGGTGGCGACGGCAACGACATACTCGACGGCGGTACCGGCGGCGACACGATGACCGGCGGTCTGGGCGATGACCGCTATATCGTCGACAATAGCCTGGACCGGGTGATCGAACTCGATGGCGAAGGTACGGATAGCGTCGAAAGCTCGGTGAGCTTCTCGCTCGGCAGCCTGACCGCGGTGGAGAATCTGACGCTGACCGGCATCGGTGCGATCAACGGCACCGGCAATGCGCTGAGCAATATCCTGATCGGCAATTCGGCGGCGAACACCCTTGATGGCGGCCTCGGCGATGATCAACTTGATGGCGGCGAGGGCAACGACATTGTGAACGGCGAGGCGGGCAATGACGCGATTAATGGTGGTTACGGCGACGATATAGTGAGTGGCGGTGCGGGAGATGACGAGCTTACTGATCTTTTCGGCAGCAACATATTGAATGGCGAGACGGGCAACGATCGGCTGTTTGGCGGCTTTGATGAAGATCGTCTCTACGGTGGCGACGGCGCCGATCTGATACAGGGGCAAGACGGCAATGATATATTGGACGGCGGCGCCGGCATTGATGTGATGGTCGGTGGCGCGGGCAATGATCGTTATATCGTCGATAACATTGATGATCGGGTCGAAGAGTTCGATTATAGCCAGGAAGGCAACGGTATAGATCTCGTCGAGAGTTCAGTCACATTCTCGCTGTCGCCTGTTCAAACTGAAGGAGTCGAGAATCTTATTTTGACCGGCGGTGCGGCGATCAACGGTACCGGCAACGCGCTGAACAACAATATGCGGGGCAACGTCGCGGCAAACACGCTGTACGGCGGCGACGGCAATGACGTGCTTGATGGCGGCGCTGGTGGCGACCGGCTTTACGGCGGCGCGGGCGATGATCGCTATATCCTCGACAACAGCCTCGATCGCGTGATCGAGCTCGACGGCGAAGGCACGGATCTGGTCGAAAGCGCTGTGAGCTTTTCATTCAGCGGCCTGACCGCGCTGGAGAATCTGACGCTGACAGGGAGCGCGGCGATCAACGGCACCGGCAATGCGCTCGCCAATATCCTGATCGGCAATTCGGCCGCGAACATCCTTGACGGCGGTGCCGGCGCGGACACGATGCAGGGCGGCTTGGGCAACGACACCTATTATGTCGATGTCGCCGGGGATGCCGTCCGGGAGGGCGTTGGCGGCGGCAACGACACCGTGCTCGTCGCGCGAAGCTATGCGCTGGCGGCCGGACAGGAAATCGAGACGCTAGCGACGGCAAACGATGCCGGGACCGGCTTCATCAACCTGACGGGCAACGAGTTCGCCAATATCCTGCGCGGCAATGCCGGCGGCAACCGGCTTGATGGCGGCCTGGGCGCGGACCAGATGTCCGGTGGACTGGGCAACGACATTTATGTGGTCGACACGCTCGAAGACCGGGTGATCGAGCTGAGCGGCGGCGGTACGGATACGATTGAAAGTTCAGTCATTTTTTCCCTCAGGAATGCGATAGAGGTGGAAAATCTCACGCTGACCGGTGCTGCCGCGATCCACGGCGAGGGAAATAATCTGGCCAACATCCTGACCGGCAATGCGGCGGCGAACAATCTGTTCGGCCTGGTCGGGAACGACACCCTGTACGGCGGTGATGGTGAGGATCTGCTCGATGGTGGCCTTGGTGCCGACCGTCTTTATGGCGGCGCCGGCAATGACCGCTACATCGTCGACGATAGCGGCGACCAGGTGTTCGAGGTCAAGGATGGCGGTACGGATATCGTCGAGAGTTCGGTGACGTTTTCGCTGGCGGGCGCGGCGGTGGAAAATCTCACACTGACCGGCACGGCAGCGATCAACGGCACCGGCAACGATCTCGCCAATGCACTGCGCGGCAATACCGGCAACAACCAGCTCGACGGCGGACTGGGGGCCGACACGCTGTATGGTGACGCGGGCAATGACATGCTGCTGGGCGGCGGGGGCAACGATATCCTGACCGGCGGTGCCGGCATCGACGAGATGTCCGGCGGCGGTGGGGATGATCATTTCCATGTCGACAATGCCGGCGATATGGTTTTCGAAACCGCCGGCCAGGGTCTGGATTACGTCTATACGACCCTATCCTACGCGTTGGCGGCCGGCCAGGAGATCGAATATTTCGGCATCACTGCCGTGTCCGGCGGTGCCGATCAGCCGATCAACCTGACCGGCAATGATTACGGACAAGCCATTCTGGGCAATGCCGCAAGCAACATATTGAGTGGCCTTGGCGGCAATGACGGGCTGCAGGGCTTTGACGGCAGCGACACGCTGTACGGCGGTGACGGCAATGATGTGCTCGATGGCGGCCTGGGCGGCGATCGGCTGTACGGTGGCGCAGGCGACGACCGTTATAGTCTCGACAACAGCCTGGACCGGGTGATCGAGCTCGACGGCGAAGGCACGGATACCGTCGAAAGCTCGGTAAGCTTTTCGTTCAGTGGCCTGACCGGGCTTGAGAATCTGACGCTGACCGGCAGTGCGGCGATCAACGGCACGGGCAATGCGCTGAACAATGTGCTGATCGGCAATGCGGCGGCGAACATCCTGGATGGCGGCGCCGGCATTGACACGATGCAGGGAGGCTTGGGCAACGACACCTATTATGTCGATGTCGCCGGGGATGCCGTCCTGGAGGGCGTTGGCGGCGGCAACGACACCGTACTCGTCGCGCGAAGCTATGCGCTGGCGGCAGGGCAGGAGATCGAGACGCTGGCGACGGCCAATGATGCCGGGACCGGCTTCATCAACCTGACCGGCAATGAATTCGCCAACACGCTGCGCGGCAATGCCGGCGTCAACCGCCTTGATGGCGGCCTGGGCGCGGACCAGATGGTCGGCGGCCTGGGCAACGACATTTATGTCGTCGACAATATCGGGGACCAGATCGTCGAGCTGAGCGGCGGCGGCACCGACACGATCGAAAGCTCGGTCAGCTTTTCACTCGGGAATGCGCCCGAGGTGGAAAATCTCACGCTGACCGGCACGGCCCCGACTAGCGCGCAGGGCAACGGACTCGCCAATATCCTGACGGGCAACGCGGGCGCGAACCTCCTTCAGGGCGGCGACGGAAACGATATACTCGACGGCGGCACTGGTGCCGATTGGATGCATGGCGGCCAGGGCAATGATCAATATTATATCGATGACATTAACGACTATATTCTGGAACAGGTCAACGAAGGCTTGGACAGCGTCTACAGTTCCATAACCTACTCGCTATTGCTTGCGGACGGGGCGGTCGAGGACCTCACGCTGATCGGCTCGGCCGCGATCAATGGCACCGGAAACGTCTTGAACAACAGAATAACTGGCAACGCCGCAGTAAACATATTGGACGGCGGCCAGGGCAACGACACTCTCGACGGCGGCGCCGGCGCCGACCTGCTGTACGGCGGGGGTTCCGATGACCGCTATATCGTCGACAACAGCATGGACCGTGTCATTGAGTTCGCCAACGAAGGTACAGACCTGGTCGAAAGTTCGGTGAGCTTCTCATTCAGCAACCTGGCCGAGCTGGAGAATCTGACGTTGACCGGCAGCGCGGCGATCAACGGGACGGGCAATGCGTCGGGCAATTTCCTGACCGGCAATTCCGCCGCAAACATCCTCGATGGCGGGCTGGGTAGCGATACGCTGACCGGCCTGGGCGGTGCTGATACGTTCGTGTTCGGCACGGCATTGGGCGCGAGCAATGTCGATACGATCACGGACTTCGTCCATGGCACCGACCGGATCGAACTCGACCAGTCGGTCTTTGCGGGGCTTGGGCTGGGCACGCTCAGCGCCAGCGCGTTCAGCAACGGACCTGCCACCAACGCGGATCAACATATCCTGTACGACGCGGCGACCGGCACCCTGTCCTATGATGCCGATGGGTCGGGTGCGGGCGCGGCGATCATCTTCGCCACCCTCGCCAATCATCCCGCCACCATCACCAGCGCCGACTTCCTTGTCGTACCGTGATCCGGCAGCGAGGTGACTGTTGTCGTGGCGCCGGGTAAATTGCCTGGCGCCATCACAGTGAATGCGGAGCGGAAGACGTGCAGATGATCTCCATGCTCGTTCTTGCCTTGGTGACGGCGGCTCCCACCCCGTCCCGTCCGGCCCAGATCGACGGCGCCGGCAACCGGATCGAGACGTTCGCGCCGATTGCCGGCGGCAAAGACTCGACCGATTCAATCTCGGCGGTTCATTGCACCCCGGACCGGCAACGCTGTGCGCAGCTGAGCCTCGACGTGGATGGTAATGTGTGGACGCTCTATCTGTTCGACCGGCTGCCCGGCGCCGCAGGTAAAACGCCGATCGCGTCCTTCCCGGTTCCGAACGAAGACGGGAATGCGCGCATGGCGCTCTGGCCGCGGATCGTGCGCGAGGCCTCAGGCCGGGTGCTGGTCGGGGTCGAGGCAACCAGTTCGACCTCCTATTCGGGCGGCGGGGCGAGCGCCGCAACGCTGACGCTCGCCGCAGCCGAAACGGGAAATGAGGCCATGAAAGCCGTACTGACCGTGCCGTCGCGCGGATCAGCAATGATCCGGGCCTGCTTCAGCGAGGCCGACATGCAGCAGCGCGCCAGCGCATGTCATGACGAATATGCGTTCGATGGAACGTTGACGCTCGATCCGGCAGTGCGCACCGGCGCGCCGCACTTCATCTTCACCACCAGTGCGAAGAGCTTCCCAGGCCCCGTGTCGCGCAGTGCGGATTCGCTGGCGGCGGCACCATTGCGCCGCAAGGACGTTAAATGGGTGACGGATGCGCAATGCAGTTATCGTCGGACCATCTCGCCCGACGCGGCGAGCGGCACATTCCGGATCGATACGCCCCTGCCCGTCTGTGACGATTATCTCGTGCCCTGAACCATTGGACGGGTTGCGGCATTTCGTGTATTATATCTGCAATACACAATGAAGGATCTGGCGATGGCGAAGAAGGACAAGAGCGCGAAGGCCGGCAAAGCCGCAAAGCTGCCCAAGCGCATCGCCGGAATCAAGGTCCCCAAGGAGCTGCGCAAATCGGGCGGAGCGCTGCTCGAAAAGGCCAATAGCCCGGTCGGGCGCGAGGTGATCGCCGCCGGGATCAGCGCGGTCGTGACGGCCGCGGCACGCAGCCGCGCGGGCAGCAGGGTCGCGGCGAAAGCGACGGATGCGTCGGCAAAGGCGGCGCAGGCCGGCGCGCAGGACGCCCGCGACCTGGTCGATGCGATCGGCACCGTGATGCAGCGCCTGTTCGAGAAAAAAGCCAGCTAGGCAACCATGGCGCCGTGTCGTTGCCGGCACGGTTGACAAACATGTCCCGATCACCAATAGTTCACTATATGGTGAACTATCAAACTCCCCGACTCGATCGAACCTTCGCGGCGCTGGTCGATCCGACTCGCCGAGCCATCCTTGCCCGGCTCGAGCAAGAATCCGAAGTGTCTGTAAGCGAGCTGGCGCGGCCGTTCGCAATCAAATTGCCTGCGGTGATGAAACATCTCGATGTGCTCGGCGATGCCGGGCTGATCACGCGCGTCAAGACGGGGCGGACGGTCGCGGTGCGGCTGGCGCCCGAACCGATGGAGGAAGCAATGGACTGGCTGCGCCGTTACGAACGCTTCTGGTCGGCGAGCCTCGACCGGCTTGTCGCCTATGCCGAAGCGAAGGAGGCCGGCAAATGACCAGCGTCACCCTGGTACGCCGCATCCGGGCTCGGCCTGAAACCGTGTTCGAGGCGATGACCACGCCCGAGGGGATCGGACATTGGTGGGGCCCCGACGCCGGGCCGGTGCTGTTGGCCGAGACCGACGTACGGGTCGGTGGTGCATTCCGCGTCCGCTTCAGAATGCTCGACGGCGCCGAACATGAAAGCTTCGGCACCTATCTTGAGGTCACCCCCCCGCACGGGCTGATCATGAGCTGGCAATGGGTCGACGAGCCAGATCTCGACATGCGGATCGAGATCACGTTGCGCGCGATCGCCGAGGGCACCGAACTGACCTTCACCCATGCCCGCCTGCCCGACGAGGAGGCGCGTATCAGCCATGAAGCCGGCTGGAACGGATCGCTCGACAAGCTCGAACGCTATTTTCTGCAATCCGGTGGAGAGTGACATGACATCCCACCCAATCGTGCCGGAAGATCAATGGATCGACGCGATGCGTGCGCTGACCGCCGAAGAGAAGGCGATCACCCAGGCACAGCAACGCCTGTCGGAGAAGCGCCGTGCGCTGCCTTGGGTCAGGATCGACAAGCCGTACATGTTCGAAGGCGAGGACGGGCCAGTGCTGCTCGCCGACCTGTTCGACGGGCGCACGCAGCTGATCGTGCAGCATTTCATGTTCGGCACCGACTGGCAGGAAGGCTGCCAGAGCTGCTCCCTGCTTGCCGACCATATCGATGGCGCGCGGCAGCATTTCGAACATAATGATGCAAGCTTCGCCGCCGTGTCGCGGGCGCCGATCGACAAGATCGCACCCTATCGCCGACGCATGGGGTGGCGATTCCGCTGGGTGTCGGCGGCGCGGAGCGATTTCAATGCCGACCACCATGTCTCGTTTCCAAGCGATCGGGCGGGCGGCATATTCTATAATTTCGAACATCAGCCCGATCCTGGGATCGAGGAATTGCCCGGGCTCAGCGTCTTCCACCGTGCGCCGGACGGCGCGATCTACCGCACCTATTCCTGCTATGCGCGCGGGCTGGAGAAATTCATGGGCGTGTACGCCTTTCTCGACGTGGCACCACGCGGCCGCGCCGAGCTCAAGACCGGCATGATGCACGACTGGCTGAAGCGCCACGACCGGTACGAGGATGACGGCCGGACACAGCCGATTTCCGCGGCGATGGTCGCAGCCGCCTGACCCCGTTTCACATCGATGGAGAGAGCAACATGACCCCGCATGAAACCGTATCCAAAGCGCGATGGACCGAAGCGATGCGCGCACTGGTCATCGAGGAAAAGGCACTGACCCGGCAACGCGACCGTGTCACCGAACAGCGCCGCGCCCTACCCTGGGTAAAGGTGGACAAGGATTATGTGTTCCAGGACGCCAACGGGCCAGTCACATTGGCCGAGCTGTTCGACGGACGCAGCCAGCTGATCGTCTATCATTTCATGTTCGGTCCCGACTGGGACGAGGGATGCACGGGCTGCTCGCTGATGGCCGACCATGTCGACGGTGCGCGGCAGCATTTCGAACATAATGACGTGAGCTATGTCACGGTGTCGCGCGGTCCGATCGACAAATTACTGGCGTACCGCGCACGCATGGGCTGGAGCTTTCGCTGGGTCTCGTCGGCGGGCAGCGACTTCAATGCCGACTATCATGTCTCCTTCCCCAACGGCGAGCGCGGCGACGGCGTCTTCTATAATTTCGAGACCCGGCCTGACCCGGAAATCGACGAGCTACCCGGGATCAGCGTGTTCTACCGGGCCGAGGACGGCACGATCTATCACAGCTATTCGTCGTACAGCCGCGGCGGCGAGAGCTTCCTGACCGTCTATGCCTATCTCGATATCGTGCCGAAAGGCCGCAACGAGGTGCGCGACGGGCAGATGACCGACTGGCTCAAGCGCCATGACCGATATGAAGATGACGGCCGCACGGGTTCGGCTGCGCCGGCGATGGCCGAGACGGCCTGAGTCGATGCTGTGCTGCGGCCTCCTCGCACTGCTGGCTGCCGCTGTGCTCGGGCTGTGGCGGCGGCTGCGCACATTGCCCCGTGCGGTCATGATCGGGATCGCGGCGGTGCTGGCGCTGGTGCCGATCGGTGCGCTGGCGATGACCGTATCGGGCGACAAGGCGATGACGCGCGCGGACATCATTGCCGCGTCGCTGCGGTCGATCTGCGGTGAGCATTTCGGCGGCGAGCCGAAATAGCGCGCTGGCTTGATTCTCTTCTGCCGTTAGGAATTCCACCCAAGCCAATGTGGTTCTAGCTGCCGGTCTGGAAACCTCCGGCTTGTCCGCTCGGCGCACCGCCCAGCGCCTTGAACAGATCGATAACCGCGAGCAATTCGTCCTGCCGCGCGACCAGCGCGGCATCGTTGGTCTGGGTTTCGTTGCGCTCGGTGTCGATCAGCGTGTCGAGCGGGATCTCGCCTTCGAGGAACTGAACGCGCGCCAGGCGCGACGCCTCGCGCGCATCACGGCTGGCACGCTCGTAGAGCGCGACCCGGCGCCCCGCTTCGCGCATGCCGGCCAGCGCCTGATCGCCTTCGGCCAGCGCGCGCAACAATGCCGCCCGGTACAGCGCAACCGCCTCGATCTGCACGGCGCTCGCTGTTTCATATTGGCCGCGCAACCGCCCGCCCTGGAAGATCGGCGCGAACAGGCTCGCCCCGGCCGAGAGCGTTACCCCGAACGGACCGCCGATCGCCGCTGCCTGTACCAGCCCCGATCCCGACAGGCGCAAGGACGGTTTGAAGGCAGCGCGCGCCTGCTGCACATCGCCGCGCGCCGCAGCAATGCGCGCTTCGGCTGCGCGAATATCGGGGCGGCGGAACAGCAGGTCGCCCGGTTGCCCTGGGCCGATCGTCGGCGTGACGATCGCACCGAGCGAGAGCGACCGGGGTTTGAAGCCGGGCGATTCGAGGCCGAGCAACGCAGCGAGCCCGGCGCCCATCTGCGCCCGAGCCTCGATCAACGAAGAATGTTGCGCCTCGAGCCGGGCCAGTTCGCCCGATTGCAGCCCGATATCGACGCGAGTCGCCACGCCTTCGCGCAGCCGCACGGTCAGGATTCTCAGCAGCTCGCGCGCATTTGCACTGTCGCGTTCAGCCACCGTGATGCGGTCGCCCAAAGCCGCCCATTGCACCAGCGCACGCGCGGCATCGGTTTCGACCACCAGAGCAGCGGCATCGCTATCGAACGCCGCGGCGGCAACCCGAGCACGCGCGGCGCGCTTGCCGGCACGCGCAGCGCCGAACAGGTCGAGATCATAGGCCACGTCGAGCCCGGCCTGGCCGACGCTGTAGCTGTACAGCGCGGTGTTGGAATTGTCGGTGCGCGTCGCGGTGACGCCGGCACTGGCCCCGATTGTCGGCAGCAGCGCCGCGCCTGCAATACGCGCCTGACCGCGCAACTGCGCGACTCGCGCACGCGCCGCCTCGATCGTCGGATTGGCGGCGCGAGCACGGGCGACCAGTTCGGCCAGGTCGGTTGTTCCGAAACGCTGCCAGAAATTTTCTGACAGTGTTTCGGATCGGGGTGCCTGGGATGTGGGTACCTCGGATCCTCGGGCAAGCTGCGAATCGTACAGCGACTCACCCCACGACTCGGAGGTGATTCGGGCAGGCTCGGGAACCTTGATCGCCGGGCCCATACAGGCCGTCGGGACGATACCGAGCAGGATCAGGAGCGAAAATCGCATGAATCGGGTGCTAACCGTTCCATATTTCGATCCCGTAAAGATCATGGTTTCTGTCCCGCATTGACACCAGTTCGTAAAAATACGCGGTTAATATCTAACTAATTCAAATGCTTATTATTTTCTTAAAAATCGACGTCGGGCCGATATGGCATGTTGAAACCGACCGCCGCGCCCGGCATCCCAAGTGTCGGGACCATAACTCGAGTAACAGGAGCTTGATTATGCGTACTCTCGACGAAAAAGAGCTGAACGAAGTGTCCGGCGGCCTCGGCGGCCTGGTCGGTGGTGTTCTCACCCTGCTGTTCGGCAGCCCGAAGAAGCGCTGCGACCCGAAGCCGCGTCGCCACTGCTGATCGATCCAAACTCAGCCTGATCCTGATCCCGGATCGGACAGAAGATATGCAAGGGGCCGGGGTAGCAATGCCGCGGCCCCTTCGCTGTCTCCAGTGATTCCAGCGCCGGGATTCAACTACGATTTTCCGCAACGTGATTAACGTCATCCTCAGGATTGGCCTTTAGTCCGATCGATGACGGGACCGCGTCGAAGGACAATATGACGAGCACGTTGTTCCGAACCGAGGTCATCGAGGCGCGCCGTGAGCGCCTGACCGGCACAGTCATCGCAGCAAGCCCGCCGGGTGCGCGCATCTATGGCGCGATGCTCGCCATCGCTTTCGCATTGTCCGTTGCGGTACTGCTGTTCGGCAGCTTCGCCACGCGCGAAAGCGTGAAAGGGCTGGTCGCGCCGGACCTTGGCATTGCCCGCGTCTATCCGCCCGGAGCGGTCGAAGTGCGCGCGATCCATGTCGCGGAGGGGCAGCAGGTGGCTGCCGGAACGCCACTGGTCACGGTTGCGGTAACGCAGGGACGCGATGCGGGCGGCGAAGGCGTGGCCGGGCAGATCCGCGAAATCGACCGTCAGGATGGCGAACTGGCGCGGCAATCGGCGCTGGCTGCCGAACTCGGCACAGCCGAGACGGGCGGGCTTGGCCAGCAACGCGCCGGTATCGCCGCCGAGATCGCTTCGCTCCAGCGCCAACGCACCCTCGCCGCCGGGCAAGCCGAGCTGGCGGAATCGGGCAGTGCCCGTGCGGCGCGATTGCTGCGCGAACAGGCGGGCACCAAAAGACAGGTGGAAGACGCGCGCGCCGCCGCCCTGTCGCGCCGCGCCGAAGTCGAAGCGCTCGACCAGCAGATCATCACCCAGCGCGAGGCGCTGCGCCGCATCGGCACCGACATCGCACAGCGTCGCCTGGGCAGCGCGCGGAGCGGAGCGGAACTTGCCGCGCAGCGCGCCGACCTGGCCGGCCGGCGCGCTGCGCTGGCGCGGCTCGACCGGCTCGACCTGACCGCGCCGGTTGCGGGCGAGATCAGCGGCCTCAATGCCGAAATCGGCCAGCGGGTCAGCCCCGACAGTTCGCTGCTCACGCTGATCCCCTCCGGCAGCCGGATGGAAGTGTGGCTTTACGTCACCAGCCGCGCCGCCGGCCGGGTGCGTATCGGGCAGGAAGTACGGTTGTTGTTCGACGCCTTTCCGTACCAGAAATTCGGCTCGGGCCGGGGCAATGTAGTGGCGATATCGGCCACGCCGACCGATCCGGTGCTGGTCGATCCGGGTCTCAAGATCACCGATCCGGTGTACCGCGTGCGTGTGCGGGTCGATCGCGTCGCGGGACCGCGCGCCACCGCCGGCCTCGGTCAGCTGCGCCCGGGCATGACGCTGAATGCCGATCTGGTGCTCGAACAGCGCAAATTGTGGGAAGTCTTCTTCGATCCGATCCTGCGGGCGATGCGGCGATGAGCGGCACTGAATGGCCCTGGTCGCGCCGCATCCGGCCCATCCTGCAATCCGAGGTCAACGAATGCGGCCTCGCCTGCCTGGCCATGGCGGCAGCCAATGCCGGCCACCGTGTCGACCTGGCCGGGCTGCGCCGCCGCTATCCGATCTCGTCGCAAGGCATGACGCTGGCCGAGTTGATGCGTATTGCCGGCGCGCTCGAACTGTCGCCGCGCGCGGTGCGGCTGGAGATCGAGGAGCTGGGCGAACTGCAACTGCCCGCCATCCTGCATTGGGACCTCACCCATTTCGTGCTGCTGGAACGCGTATCGGGCAGCAAGATCACCATCCTCGACCCCGCGGTCGGCCGCCGCACCATTTCGCTCCAGGAAACCTCGCGCCATCTTACCGGCGTTGCGCTGGAGCTGACGCCAAGCCCCGATTTCACACCGATCGTCGCCCGGTCGGCGCTGCGGATCAGCGACCTGTGGACGCGGATCACCCGGTTGCGCGGCACCATGGTGCAAGTGGTCGGCCTGTCCCTGTTGCTGCAGGTCACTGTGCTGGCCCTGCCCTTCGCGCAGCAGATCATCGTCGACGAGGCGATCGGCCAGGGCGACAATAGCCTGGTACTGCTGATCGCGATCGGGTTCGGGTTCGTCTATCTGCTCAATGTGCTGCTGCAGGCGCTTCGTTCCTGGGTGGTGCTGACGCTGGGGGAATCGATCTCGTTCCAGCTCGCCGGCAATCTCGTCCGCCATCTGATCCATTTGCCGGTTTCGTTCTTCGAACGGCGTCATGTCGGCGACCTCCTGTCGCGGATCCAGTCGATCAAGCCGATCCAGGAATTGCTCACCCAGGGCGTGGTCAATGTCGCGATCGACGCGCTGCTCGCGCTCACCACGCTGATCGTCATGATGCTGATCAGCCCGACACTGGCCCTGGTCGTACTGATCACCTCCGCACTCTATGCGCTGACCAGCCTGGTGCTTTTCCCGCAGTGGCGCGCGCGCTCCGAGGAGGAGATCGTCGCGCGCGCCAAGCAGGAGACGCATCTGCTCGAGACGATGCGTTCGGTGCGCGCGATCAAGCTGCACGGCATGGAGACGATGCGCGAGGCGGGCTGGCGCAACCTTTATGCCGATGTCGTCTCGTCGAGCTATCGCGCCGACCGCACCGCGATCCAGCTGACCCTGGCCGAGAATCTGCTGTTCAACCTGCAATTGCTGCTCGTCCTGGCCTTTGCCGCCAGCATGGTGATCGCCGGTACGATGACGATCGGCCTGATGTTCGCCTTCCTGTCCTATCGCACCAGCTTTGCGACCAGTGCGTCACAGCTGGTGCACCGCGTGCAGGACTGGCGCATGATCGGCCTGCACCTCGACCGGCTGGCCGACATCGTGTCCGAAAAGCAGGAACAGATCGGCCTGGCGCCGCCGCGCGCGAACGAACTCCGCCCGCCCGCGATCCGCGTCGAACGGCTAAGCTTCGCCTATTCCCCGACCGATCCGCCGATCCTCCAGGATGTGTCGTTCGATGTGCCGGCGGGCAGCTATCTCGCGATCATCGGCCGGTCGGGGTCGGGCAAGACGACCTTGCTGCGCCTGCTGCTCGGCCTGTTGACGCCGACCTCCGGGCAGATCCTGATCGACGGCGTGCCACTCGGTCCGGCGACGATCGCGGCATGGCGGTCGCGGGTCGGCGCGGTGCTGCAGGACGATGCGATGCTGCAGGGCACGATCGCCGACAATATCGCCTTTTTCGATCCGCATGCCGACATGGAGGACATTATCTCCTGCGCCTCCTTCGCGCGAATTCATGACGAGATCATGCAGATGCCGATGCAATATCACAGCTTCATCGGCGACATGGGCGGCGCGCTGTCGGCAGGCCAGCGCCAGCGCCTGTTGCTTGCCCGCGCGATGTATCGCAGCCCCGACGCGGTGTTCCTCGATGAGGGTACCGCCAATCTCGACGAAGCGAACGAAACGGCGCTGGCGGAGAGCTTTGCCCGATTGCGGCGAACCCGTATCGTCATCGCGCATCGTCCCGCATTGATCGAGCATGCGGTGCAGGTGATCGAGCTCGATCAGGGAGGCGTGACGATCCTCGATACCGGGGCTCCGCGCCTGCAGGGTGTCGCCTGAGATACAATAGCATTGTCGTGCTCGCCCGGACTCCCGATCAGCATTCGGGCATTCTTCCGTTCGCGATCATCTCGCGCACGACGCGGCGATAGCTCCGGCCGACCGGCAGGCGATTCCCGGTATCGGTGGTGAGCTGGTAGCTGCCGGTCGGCAACCGCCGAACCGACGCGATACGGTCGCGATTGACGATGCAGGAACGGTGGATACGCGTGTAGCGCTGCGTATCGAGCAGTTCGAGGATCGCGGTCAGCGATTCACGGTGGAGGTAATTGGCGTCGCCGAGATGGAGGCGGACATATTCGCCCTCCGCCGCGACCCAGTCGACCCGGTCGAGATCGACCCGCACCGTCTCGCCGCGGCGCTGCACCCAGATGTGGCGACGTTCGGTGACCTCCCCTGCCCGCTCGCGGCGCAACGCATCGAGTTGCCCGGCAAGATCCTGCAACCGGCTGCGCGCGCTGCGGTCCTCGATCGAACGGCGGATCCGGTCGAGCGCGGTCTGCAGTCGGCCGAGCCGGATCGGCTTGGTCAGGAAATCGGTCGCGCCGGTTTCGAACGCCGAGGCGGCAAAATGCGGATAGGCGGTGACGAATATGATCAGCGGTGCGGCGTCGCCTGACCGGGCGAGTTCCTCGACCACATCGAACCCGTCAAGCGCGGGCATTTCGATGTCGAGCAGCACTGCATCGGGCGCAAGCGCCGCGATATCGGCCAGTGCCGCTGTGCCGCTGGCCGCGGTGCCGACCACCTCCACGCCCTCGATCCGCTCGAGCAGGTCCTGCAGCCGCTGGATGGCCAGCAGTTCGTCGTCGCAGAGCAGCAGGCGGATCGGGCGCATTATCCCGCAGTCGAAAAGGGAATGTCGATCATGACCAGAAATCCGCCCTCCTCATCCTGCCCGCTGCTGATAGCATAATTATCGTCGAACTGCGCACGCAGCCGGTCGGTGACATTGGCCAGCCCGACCCCGGTACCCTTGCGAGCCGAGACGCCGGCGCCCTGCGCCGCGCTGTTATGAACCGTGATGCGCAACCGGTTGCCGATGCGCCGCGCCGCGATGCTCAGCCTGACCGGCGCGACGCTCAGCGCAACGGCGTGGCGCACGGCATTCTCGACCAAAGGTTGAGTGATCAGCCCGGGAACCAGCGCGCCTTCAGTGTCGGACGGCACGTCGATCTCGACCTTGAGCCGATCGGGAAAGCGCAGGATCTCGATCGCAAGATACAGCGATTGCAGCTCGATCTCGCGCGCCAGCGGGATATCTTCCTGCGGATCGAGCGACAGCCCGGCGCGAAGGAAATCGGCGAGATTTTCGACCATCCGTTCGGCCGTTTCCGCTTCGCCCCGGGCGATCAGCGCGGCGATCGAATTGAGCGTGTTGAACATGAAATGCGGATTGAGCTGGTAGCGCAGCGCGCGCAGCTGCGCGGTGTGCGCGACACGCTGCAGCTGCGCGATGCGGCGTTCGCGCTCGCTCAGCTCGAGGCTGGAGGTAACCGCCAGCAACAAGGCACACAGTGCGGCATAGGCCCAGAACCATTGCAGCAACGCACCGAGGAACATGCCGGTATCGAAATCGTCGGTATAGGATCCTTCGATCAGCAGCCTGAACATCGCGATATTGGCGCCGCCATGGATCAGGCACCCGATCAGGGCGAGCAGTGCAGCGACCCCGAGCTTGACCCGCATCGGCCGCCCCGCCAGCCGACGCAGCCGGTCGGCAATGACAAACGAAATGCCGATGCCGATCAGGGTCACGCACAGCCGGGGCAGCAGGAAGGCAAGCTTTTCCTCCTCGCCCAGATTGAGATGGCGCAGGATGGTCAGCATGGTGACCTGGGCAATCCAGAAGAGCAGGATGAACCAGGTCGTGGTCCGGCGCACCAGCCGCGCGCTTTCCGTTTCCGTCACCAGGGATTCGATCGTCAAGGCCATGTCCCATCGTAACGAGCGACCCGGCAAGGGGTAAGCGCAGCTGCGTGACGTTGACCGGCCCGGACGTGCCATTGAAGGGTTTTATGCCATTCGCATGCTTCCAGGTGCCATTCGCGGCTTCGTCGGGGAGACGCATTCAGACGCGACGATCATCCCGGTATGTACGCCATCATATCCGCTACAAACGAGGCGTCTTGCCCGTTGGCTCGGCCGCATTCATCACGCGTTCAGCCTGTTGACTACATGCGTAGTCGAGACGATTACGGGCGTAGTCAGTACGGGAGCGATTCGAATGACCGGATGGGCGGGCGATACGGAATCTGCGGTCACGAACCCGCCCGACGCATCGCCCCTCCCCTCTCCCTGCCTCCGTCCAGCCAGCGAATGAGGAAGAATTCATGTCGTCACCTCCTTCAGCCGGCGAGGAACGTCGCCGACCGTTGATCAAGCGCGGGGCGCTGACCGCAACGTTCGACCCGACCGAGATTTGCTGGAATGGCCGGCGCGTGCCGCTATCGCCGATGGAGGCAGTGATCGTCGCGCACCTGATCAAGCGCGAGCGTACCCGCTGGGAAGAAATTCGCCAGGTGCTGGTCGATCATGGTGCCGGGGGCGACACATGCGAAGTGCTGGTCTACCGCATCCGGCGTAAATTCGTCGCACTGGGGGCGAACAACCCGATCGACACGATCCGCGGCTGGGGCCTGCGGCTGCAGGTCGAACGCGACGCACGCGGGTCACGGTCGCTGTGGATCGGCGCCACCGAAGTGATGGACTGGAGCACCGGGGCTTGAAATTGGTCCTCCCCGGAACAGGGAAGAACTTGGATGCTACCCTTTCCGAAACGCCCCGAGGTCGATGCCGTGGCGGGCGACCTTGTCGTAAAAGGTCTTGCGCGGAATCCCCAATATGGTCAGCGCCCGCGCGACGCTGCCGCTACTGGCACGCAGCGCATCCTCGATCGCCTTCGCTTCGAACAGGGTGACGCGAGTCGGCAGGTCCGCACCGGGCTGCGGTAAAACGGCCTCGTCGCTACACTTCAGGCCAAGCACGGTTTCGAGCGCGAAGTTGCGCAGTTCGCGGACATTGCCGGGCCAGTCATGTTCCTGCAATTTGCGCCGCAGCACATCGTTCAGCGTGATTTCGGCAGCGTCGAGGCGCTCGCGATATTCCTCCACAAAGGTCGCGAACAGCGCGAGCACATCGCCGCCGCGCTCGCGCAAGGGGGGCACGCGCAGCCGCAGCACGTTGAGACGGTAGAACAGGTCGGCGCGAAAGGCGCCGTCCGCGACCGCCTCGGCCAGGTTGCGCTTGCTCGTCGCGACGACGCGCAGGTCGACGCTCTGCGGGCGATCCGCGCCGAGCGGCAGCACCTCGCGCTCCTCCAGTACGCGCAGCAGCTTGGCCTGGACGGCGGGCGACATGCTGTCGATCTCGTCGAGCAACAGGGTGCCGCCGCTCGACGCGGCGATGCGGCCGGTGCGCGACAGGCGGGTATGTGCGACGCTGTCGGCGGCATGGCCGAACAATTCGGTCTCGGCGAGCGCCTCGGGCAGCGCGGCGCAATCGACCGCGACGAACGGGCGGCCGCGCCGCGGCCCGAGGCGGTGGAGCATCAGCGCCACCAGCTCCTTGCCGGTGCCCGTCTCGCCCTCGACCAGCACATCGACATCGGCCTGGGCGAGCTGGCGGATCGTCGCGCGCAGGCTGACCATCGGTGCGCTGTCACCGATCAGCGGGCTGTCGCCATCGCTGTCCGCTGCGGCGGCGCGCAAGCGGCGATTGTCGATCACCAACTGGCGGCGCTCGAGCGCACGGGTGACGCTGGCGGTCAGATGATCTGCGGCGAACGGCTTGATCAGGAAATCGAATGCACCGTCGTGCAGCGCCGACACCGCCATGGTCACATCGCCATGGCCGGTAACGAGGATCACCGGAATGTCCGCGTCGAGCGTGCGGACATGGCCGAGCAGTTGCAGCCCGTCCATCTTCGGCATGCGGATGTCGGACACGACTACGCCGGCAAAGTCCTGGGTGATCGCGTCCAGCGCATCGGGCGCGTTCGAGAAGGACCGTACGGCGAACCCGGCAAGCTCGAGCGCCTGCACCGTCGCACGGCGGAGCTGATCGTCATCCTCCACAAAAATGACTGAATTGCCGCTGTCGAACATCAGGCGCGCCTCACGGTGAACAGGAAAATGGCGCCGGCCGGCGAGGGCGCGAGCGCGACGTCGCCGCCGAATTCGCGGGCGATATCGCGGGCGATGGCAAGACCCAGACCCAGCCCCTCCGGCTTGGCCGAAGTGAAGGGGGTGAACAGCGCGTCGGCGACCACCGGATCGACACCGCAGCCCGTATCCGCAACCGCAACCTGGATCATGTCGCCGCCGGTGACGCGGATCCAGATCCCGGCTTCCGCCCTCCCCTCGACCGCATCGAGCGCATTCTGCAGCAGGTTGATCAGCACCTGTTCGAGCCGCACCCGGTCACCGACCACCGCAACGTCGCGCAAGGCAAGTGGCAACTCGACCTGGATCACGCCGCGCGCGCGCTCGCCGATCAGCAGCAATGCACCGTCGATCACCGAGCCGATCGGCACTGCACCGGTCGCCGGCGTGCGCCGTCGCGCGAAAGAGCGGAGTTCGGCAGTGATCGTGCCGATCCGCGCGGTCAGGCCGACGATCTGGTCGAGATTGCCGCGCGCGGTGTCAGGCGCGCCGCGATCGAGGAAGCGCATCGCATTTTCGGCGAAAGTGCGGATCGCGGCGACCGGCTGGTTGATCTCATGCGCGACACCGGCAGTGATCTGGCCAAGCGAGCCGAGCCGGTTGGCCTGGGCCAGTTCCTCTCGCGCCGCGCGGAAGCGGCGGTCGGCCTCGATCCGTTCGTGCGATTCGACCGTCAGCCGGGCATTGGCGTCGCGCAATTCGACGGTGCGGTGCGCGACTTCCTTTTCCAGCGCGGCACGCGCCTCATTCTGCAGCCGCCGCGTATCGGCGGCGCGAATGAAGAAACCGGCGGCGAGCCCGACCAGCAACAGGATCGCGGCGCCCCAGAGCCGCGCTCGCGTGGTCGCGGCGGCAAGCGCCGGCTCAAGCGGTTCGAGGCGGACGAGATGTGCGCCGGTCAGTGCGGCGGGCTCGGTCGCGACGCGGTAGCGGGCCGTGCCGGTGCCGGTGCCCAGCGGAACGGTAGCCGACGGCCCGGCCAGCGCCACCGGCGCGGCGACCGGCGGTTTCGCACCGAATTGCAGCGTGCGACGCGCATCAGCGAGCGTCGCCGCATCGAGCCGGTGCGTGGTGCGGAAACGCCAGTCGGCGCGGCTGGTGATCAGGATCACGCCATGCGCATCGGTGACGAAGCTGATACCGCCGGCGCGCGCCCAGGCCTGTTCGACCCGGTCGAACTCGACCTTCACCACTACCGTGCCGAGCGCGCGCCCGCCGCGATCGACACGACGCGCCAAGTACAGGCCGGGGCGGCCGCTGACCGTGCCGAGCGCGAACAATTCCGACCCGCCGGTGCGCATCGCATCCCGGAAATAGGGCCGGAAGGTATAGTTCTGCCCGACAAAGCTGGTCGGCAGGCGCGCATTGCTCGCCGCCAGCGTGCGGCCTCGTGCATCGATGACATAGATCGCCTGCGCATCGGTACGCCGGGCGAGTAGCTCCAGCGTGCCGTTCAGTCGCGCCTGGGCGGCGGCATCGCCGCCATCGAGAACCGCCACGACATCGGGATAGTCGATCAGCACCAGTGGCAGCAGGCGGAATTTCTGCAATTCGCTGGCGAGCAGCCCGGCCTGGGCGCTCGCCGCCAGATGCGCCGCGCCATCGGTGGTCCGGTCCGCCTCCCCCAACGCCCAGCGGCCGCTGACCAGCACCAGAGCGGCGATGCCGGCGAGCAGCAATATAAGAGCAAGGGCCAGGCGGGCACGAAAGCGAGTCACCTGGGCGACATATCACACATGCCGAAAAAATCTGTGTGGATTATCGCACATATTTTCAAGTGGAACCGACCTGCAAGACATAAATAGCTCATATTTATCAATCACTTGATTGTTTATGTCAGATCGCTGGCATGGCCTGACTCCCCGATTAGGATAGCCGCCGAGGGTCCAGCTACAAGAGACCTGGCGCACCAGCCGCGCCGCAAGAGGGGATCCATGAAAGTAGCACCCACCACAATTCTGCCCGGCAGCGAACGCCGCACACCGATCTACGCGCATCTGTATGTCCAGGTGCTCGTGGCGATCGCCGCGGGGATCGTGATCGGCCATTTCTGGCCCGCGACCGGCGAAGCGCTGAAGCCGCTCGGCGATTTCTTCATCAAGCTGGTGAAGATGATCATCGCGCCGGTGATCTTCCTGACCGTGGTCAGCGGCATCGCCAGCATGCGCGAATTGTCGACCGTCGGCCGTATCGCCGGCAAGGCGTTCGGCTATTTCCTGTTCTTCTCGACCCTGGCGCTGATCGTCGGCCTGGTCGTCGCCAATGTCGTTCAGCCGGGCGCGGGGATGAACATCGATCCCTCGACGCTGCACAGCGCGGCGGTCGATGATTACAGCCACCAGGCCGCGGAAACGAGCTTTGTCGGGTTCCTGATGGCGATCGTGCCGACCACCATGGTCTCGGCACTGACCGAAGGGTCGATCCTGCAGACCCTGTTCGTCGCGATCCTGTTCGGCATTTCGCTATTGCTGGTCGGCAAGCCAGGGGAGCCGATCCTCGACCTGGTCGAACGCACCGCCATTGTGGTGTTCAAGCTGGTCGGGATCCTGATGCGTGTGGCGCCGATCGGCGCATTCGGCGCGATCGCCTTCACCATCGGCAAATATGGCGCGGGCAGTCTGGTCAACCTCGGTGCGCTGGTCGCGACCTTCTATCTGACCTCGCTGTTCTTCGTGCTGGTCATTCTCGGCGCGGTCGCACGGCTGCATGGTTTCTCGATCTTCCGCCTGATCGCCTATCTCAAGGCCGAATTGCTGCTCGTGCTCGGCACCTCCTCGTCCGAGGCCGCCTTGCCCAGCCTGATGGAGAAGCTGGAACGCGCCGGGTGCGACAAGAAGATCGTCGGGCTGGTCGTGCCGACCGGCTATTCCTTCAACCTCGACGGCACCAACATCTATATGACGCTGGCCGCCCTGTTCATCGCGCAGGCATGCAATGTCGACCTGACCCTGGGACAGGAACTGGCGCTGCTCGGCGTGGCGATGCTGTCGTCCAAGGGCGCGGCCGGCGTCACCGGCGCCGGCTTCATTACGCTCGCCGCAACGCTCTCGATCGTGCCCTCGGTGCCGGTCGCGGGCATGGCGCTGATCCTCGGCGTCGACCGCTTCATGTCGGAATGCCGGAGTCTCACCAATTTCATGGGCAATGCGGTCGCGACGATCGTCGTGGCGCGCTGGGAAAATGCGCTCGATCGCGACCAGCTCAATGCAGTGCTCACCAATCGCCAGACCGCCGATCTGATGACGGACAACGACAAAACAATAATCGAACAGGGAGGATAGACATGACCAGGGGGCTACGTGCCGCGCTTTGCGCGGGAACAGGGGTGATTGCATTGACCATGGCGGGCGCGGCCTTCGCGCAGGAGGCGCCGCCACAGCCGATCGAGAATACAGTACCGGGGATCGCATCGGACACGCCCGATGATGCCGGGACTCCACAACCCGAGGGCGACATCGTGGTCGTCGGCACGCAGATTCGCGGCGCCAGCTCGACCGCGGCGCTGCCGGTGACGGTGGTCAGCGCGAAGGAAATCGAGGCGACCGGTGCGCTGTCGGGCGACGACCTGATCCGCTCGATCCCGCAAATGGGCGAAGTCAGCTTCAACCCGTCGAACAACCCGCAGACCAGCAACGCCGCGCGCGGCGACGTCAATTCGATCAATTTGCGCAACCTCGGTACCGGCAACACTCTGGTGCTGCTCAACGGCCGCCGCCTGGTGCAGCATCCGTCGAGCCAGGCCGGCGAGGGCAATGTCCCCGTGCTCGGCTATAATTCCAACGCGATCCCCGTCGCGGGCATCGAGCGGCTCGAAATCCTGCGCGACGGCGCCGCCGCCATCTATGGCGCGGATGCGGTCGCGGGCGTGGTCAACACCGTGACCAAGACCGACTTTCAGGGCCTGACCGTCGATGGCCGCTATCAATATGCCGAGGGCACGCACCGCAAGGAATATGAGGTGACCGCCTTTGGCGGGACCAATTTCGCTGACGGCCGCGGCAATGTCTCGCTGTTCCTGGATTACACCAAGCGCACCGCGCAGCTGGCCGAGGATCAGCCCTATACGGCGACCGCCAACTTGCGTTCCTATTTCGCCGACAACCCCGGCTTCGCCGGCAATCTCGGTTCGGACGGCCGCGCAACCCAATCGCCCTGGGCCAATCTGACCGTTGTCGGCGGGCCCGGCACGATCCGCATGGGAACGCGCGCGCTGACCAGCGGAGCGGGGGCATTCCACACTCAATCGATTCTCAACCCCGGCTGCCTGGTCACGATCAACGCCGACACCTGCTATGGCTCCGGCACGCGCGCGACCGCGACGACACTGCGCGAGGAGCGGTTCGATGGCGCGATCGGCACCACCGTCACGCCAGGCATCGAGCGCTACAACAGCTTCCTGACCGCGCATTACGACATCAGCGACAACGTCACGGCCTATGCCGAAATCGGCTATTACCAGGCAGAGACGCATGCGGTCCAGCCGCCGACGATTAACCTCAACGCGATCGTCGTTCCGGCAAGCAATTACTGGAACCCGTTCGGGCCCGTGACCTTTGCCAATGGCACGGCCAATCCGAACCGCATTCCCGGCCTGACCAACGTACCGGTCGCCGGTCTGCCGGTGCGGCTGTCGACCTATCGTTTCGTCGATACCGGCCCGCAATATGTCGATGTGAAGAACTGGCAGGCACGTTTCCTCGGTGGGTTGAAGGGCAGGATTGGCAGCTTCGATTTCGACACCGCCCTGCTTTACTCCAAAGCGCAAGCGACCGACCGTTCCGACGCAATCAACATGACCGCGCTGCAGCGCAGCCTCGCTCTGTCCACGCCTGATGCGTACAACCCGTTCAACGGTGGCTGTGCGGCGACACCGGGCATAGGCGACTGCAACCCGTCATCGCAGGCGGCGATCGATGCGATCAAGTTCAAGCTGCGCCGGCAATCCACGACCACGCTGACCCTGGGCGATTTCAAACTGTCGCGACCCGATCTGTTCGTCTTGCCGGGTGGCGATCTGGGCATCGCATTCGGGGTCGAGGCGCGGCATGAAACGCAGCGCGATGATCGCGATCCCAATCTCAATGGCGAGGTCACCTTTACCGATTCGGTGACGGGCGAGACATCGATCAGCAATGTCGCGGCGGTCAGCCCAACGCCGAGCACGCGAGGCGATCGTACGGTATTCTCCGGGTTTGCTGAACTGGCCGTGCCGGTCGTCGGCCCGGACATGAACATCCCGCTGGTCCGCCGCCTCGATGTGCAACTCGCTGGGCGTTATGAACATTACAGCGACTTCGGATCGGTAGCGAAGCCGAAGATCGCCGCCGCTTGGGACCTGATCAACGGGCTGCGGATGCGCGGCTCCTGGTCAAAAGGCTTCCGTGCGCCGAATCTCGAGCAAACCAAGACGGTGCAATATTCCCGGCTTGGGTCCGGCATCGATTCTTATCGCTGTGAGGCTGACCTGCGCGGCCCTCCGCCCGTTCCGACGTTTCCCGGCTGCACGCGCAGCGTCAGCTATTCGATCTTCGTCAGCGGCAATCCCGATCTGAAACCGGAAAACAGCACCAACTGGAGCGTCGGTACCGTATTACAGCCCAAGCTATGGCCAAGCCGCTTCGGCAAGCTGACGCTGACTGCCGATTTCTGGTCGATCAGCCAGGTCGGCATCGTTGGGCAGTTCGGCCCCCAGAACGCATTGGTACTCGACTATCTGATGCGCATGCAGGGATCGAGCAATCCGAACGTGATCCGTGCCGCACCGACCGCCGACGACATTGCATTTTTCAATGGAACCGGCCTGACGCCGGCGGGCGTAGTAACGCAGATTCGCGATCAGTTCGTCAATCTGTTGCCGCAGAAGGTGCAGGGCATCGATCTTGCACTGCTCTACAACGTCAAGAAAACCGGGATCGGCGATTTCGACCTGTCGATCAACGCCGCACGGCTGACCAAATATTCGCGCGATACGCCACCGGCGGTACAGGCCCTGTTCGACGCACGCGCGGCGGGGAAGATCAATGTGGCAACCCCGCTGACCGATGCGACCGACCTGATCCAGGTGCGCGGGAAGCCGAAATGGCGGGTGACCGGGTCGCTGACCTGGACGCTCGACCAGATCCAGATCGGCGGCTTCGCCAATCTGACCAGTTCAGTCTATGATACCAACTTCCTCGATACCGAAGGAAACCCGTACATCGTCGAGGGTCAGACGACCTTCAACCTTTATGCGCAATATCGCTTCAAGGGCGGCGCGCTGGACGGCACGCGCATCCGGCTGGGCGCACGCAACCTGTTCGACAAACAACCGCCGATCACGGCTGACGGCTATCTCGGATCGCTTTACAGCCCCTATGGCCGCCAGCTTTATGTCACCATCGGCAAGAAATTCTAAAGGGACGACACATGATCAAGCTGTTGCTGAAGACGGGTCTGGCATGTGCGCTGCTGGGGGCAAGCATCGCGCCCGCCGCCGCGCAGGAAAAGCCGCGCACGATCCTGTTCGTCGGCAACAGCTTCACCTATGGCGGTCATTCCGCGGTGCATTATTACCGCGGCGATGCGGTCACCGACCTCAACAATGAACGCGTTGGCGGTATGCCGGCACTGTTCAAGACATTCACTGAACAGGCCGGGCTGAACTATAATGTCAGCCTGGAGACGATCGGCGGCCAGGGCCTCGACCGGCATTATCAGACCAAGCGCGCGGTGCTCAACCGCGCCTGGGACGTGGTCGTCCTTCAGGGCCATAGCATGCTCGACCGCAACCAGCCGGGCGATCCGCGGCTGCATGTCGCCAACGCTGCGCTCCTCGCCGCGATGTTCACCGCCGCCAACCCGGCGGTCGATGTCGAACTGATCGCGACCTGGGCACGCGCCGACATGGTCTACAAGAAGAAAGGCCCATGGCTGGGCAAGCCGGTCACCGTCATGACCGCCGATCTGCGCGCGGCATCGGACCTGGCGAAACGATCGTCGCGCGATATCGACGGCGTGATTCCGGTCGGCGAGGCCTGGACCCGCGCCATGGGTGAGGGCGTGGCCGACCCCAATCCCTATGACGGCAAACCCTTCGGTCAGGTCGATCTATGGACCTATGACCAGTATCACGGCAGCACCTATGGCTATTATCTCGAGGCACTGATGGTGTTCGGGAAGATCACCGGGGTCGATCCGCGCACGCTCGGCGATAAGGAGCGCGCGGCGGACGAACTGGGCATCTCCCCGAGCGAGGCGGTGGCGCTGCAGCGCGTGGCATATGAGCAGCTCGCCAAGGGGTAGGTGCGGTGCGTCGGGCACACCGCCTCGAAAAGTCGCAAGAAGATTGAACCACGACCGTCATCCCCGCGAAAGCGGGGATCCCGCTTCTTCTTATGCTGAGTGCAGCGAGGTTTCCGCTTTCGCGGGGATGATGTGCAGGTCCGATCTGGCGTTATCCGACGCTGGAGTTCAGGCGAGCAACCCGGGAATTCGGTACATTAGACGCCCAGCTATCCATTTCATGGATAGCTGAACGGGAATTTTCCTCAATTTTCTGATACCAAGAATCGCGCGCATAGCCAATAAGCTATTGATAGTAAAGGATAGTCGTTGAATTTTGCAGGTTGCGGGCATGGCCCCCCGCCCCGCGCCGGGAATATGGTACAATGGGGTGTACCATATCTCCTTCCGCGTCCCTGCGGCCCTGTCACCAGCGGCGATTCACCCACGACACAGGATCGGGCATGAATCGCGTGCCGGACTGATGCCCGCGCCTTTTGCCAACATCGCTGGACAGCAGCGGCAGCCACAGGCTTAACACCCGGATGCAGCCTGCCGACCTCGCGACGATCACCCGGGACGGCCCGATCATCGTATTCGATGCACTGTGCGTGCTGTGCGCGGCCAATGCCCGGTTCGTGCTACGCCATGACCATGGGCGCCATTTCCGGCTCGCCTCGATGCAAGGGCCGGTCGGCGCGGCGCTGTACCGCGCGCATGGCATCGATCCGACCCGGCCCGAAACGCTGATCATCGTCGACGGCGATCAATTGCTGACGAACTCCAATGCAGTGATCGCGATCTGGTCGGGCTGCGGCTGGCCCTGGCGCGCCGCGGCTATGGTACGCCTCGTACCGCGCTTCATCCGCGACCCGATCTACCGCCTGGTCGCGCGCAACCGCTATCGCTGGTTCGGTCAGCGCGAGACATGCTGGATTCCCTCCCCCGCCGATCGGGACCGCGTGCTGTGAGCGTCATCCTGATCCTGGGCGGTTATGGCGGGTTCGGCGCGAGGCTGTCGCGGCGGCTCGCCGCGCGCGGGCACCGGATCCTCGTCGCCGGCCGGCATCGCGACAAGGCCGTGGCATTCTGCGACGCCGTCCCCAATTGCCACCCGGTCGTGGCGGACCGCGACGGAGATCTGGCCGCGGTGCTGGCTGAACACCGGCCCGACCTGCTGATCGATGCCGCCGGCCCGTTCCAGACCAGCGGCTATCATGTGATCGAAGCCTGCATCGCCGCCGGGGTCGATTATCTCGACCTTGCCGATGGCCGCGCCTTCGTCGCCGGGATCGGAACGCTCGACGTGGCGGCGCGCCGGGCCTGCACCATCGCCATATCGGGCGCATCGAGCGTGCCCGCTCTGTCCGGCGCCGTGGTGCGCGATCTCGCGGTGGGCATGGAACAGATCATGTCGGTCGAAATGGCGATCAGCGCGTCCAACCGCGCCGCGGCCGGCGCGTCGGTCGCCGCAGCGATCCTGAGCTATGCCGGCAAGCCGCTGACCGTGTGGCGCGGTCAGCGCCGGGCGCGCGCCTTTGGCTGGCAGGAGATCGGCCAGGAACGCTTCGTGCTCGATGACGGCACGACCCTGGGCCACCGGCTGGTTGCACTGGCCGATGTGCCAGATCTCGAGCTGCTTCCCGAGCGGCTGCCGGGCAAGCCGGCTGTCAGCTTTCGCGCCGGTACCGAACTGGCGGTGCAAAATGTGACGCTGTGGCTGGCGAGCTGGCTGGTGCGGTGGCGCTGGATCGGTTCGCTGTCCGCATTGGCGCCGTGGCTGTTACCGCTGCAGCGTCGGATGGCGGGCTGGGGATCGGACCGGTCGGGAATGGTGGTGCGGCTGTTCGGTCTGGCCGGCGGCAAGCGGGTCGAGCGGCGCTGGACACTGATCGCCAGCGCCGGCGATGGCCCCGAAATCCCGACGCTGGCCGCGGAACTGCTCGCCGAGCGGATCGTGGCGAAGGAGCTCGCGCCCGGCGCGGGCGATGCGGGGCCAATGCTGGCGCTGGAGGATTTTGCGCCGGCCTTTGCCGGCCTGGCGATCCGCCATGAGACAAGGCAGATTGCGCAACCGGCGCCGCTCTATCAGCGCGTGATGGGCGATACTTTTGCGCGACTGCCGGATGAGGTGCGCCGCATGCACGAGGTGTTGCGCGACGGCGGCGCGCACGGCCGCGCAACGGTCGAACGCGGCACGCATCCGCTGGCCCGGCTGGTCGGCGCGCTGATGGGATTTCCCAGGGCGGGCGAGCACGAACTGCATGTCGGATTTCGCGAAGACCAGGGTGTGGAGCGCTGGACGCGGACCTTTTCGGCGCAGAGCTTCCACAGCAATCTCGGTGAGGAGGCCGGCCAAATCGTCGAGCGGTTCGGGCCGCTGCGCTTCCATTTCGACCTGCCCGGGGACGAGCAGGGCCTGACCATGGTGATGCGGTCCTGGTCGATCTGGCGCATTCCCCTGCCCCTGGCGCTCGCCCCGCGGACGATGGCGCGGGAATGGGAGGAAGACGGCAAGTTCCAGTTCGACGTGCCGATCGCGCTGCCGCTGATCGGCCCGGTGATTCATTATCGCGGGTGGCTGACGCCCGACGCAGAATAAGGAAATGGCGGCCCCATCGAGCCGCCATCCCTGCAACTGGTCATGTGTCAGGCGGCGGCGATTGCGCGGTTCCCCGGCCCTACCTTGAATTCCAGCCAGGCCAGCACCGCCACCACCAGTGCCTGGGCAAGCACGAAGGCGGTGCCGAACGCGGTCGGCTCGGTCAGCACCACGACGGCGATGCTCGCCGCGACCCAGGCAATATTGCCGACCACCGCCAGCAGCACGAGCGGCGCATTGAGGAGCGAGGTCTTCGCCATCCAGGCGAACAGCGCGGCAACCGGGAACAGGCTGCATCCGGCAACCAGCAGCAGGGTCGGGTGAAGGCCGGTCGGCCCGGCAAGCAGGCTGGCGCCAAGGCTCATCACTGCGCCGGCCAGCAGGCAGGTCAGCGCATCGAGGCCGAGGATGCGGCGGATGGTGGTGGTTGTGTCGGTCATGATTTCCTCCGTGGTTGACACCGACCTTTTCGCTGACCGAGGTAGTCGCGTCGATTACCTCGCAGGTAATGGCCGGAAATTGGTTGCCGGGCCTAGGGTCGGTACAGAGGAGAATGACCATGGCGGTTGCCACGCGGAATGTCGGGGATCAGTTGCGCGAATGGCGCCAGAAGCGGCGCATGAGCCAGCTCGATCTCGCGCTCGATACGGAGATTTCGGCGCGCCATCTAAGCTTCCTCGAAACCGGCCGCGCCCGGCCGAGCCGCGAGATGGTGCTGCGCCTGTCCGAACAGCTCGAGATGCCGATGCGCGAGCGCAACCTGCTGCTCACCGCCGCCGGCTTCGCGCCCCTGTTCGGCGAACGCTCGCTCGACGATCCGGAAATGTCCGGCGCGCGGCGCGCGGTCGATCTGATCCTGGCCGGGCATGAGCCCTGGCCCGCACTGGTGGTCGACCGGTGCTGGAACCTGATCGCGGCGAACCGCGGCGTCGCGCCGTTGCTCGCGAGCGTGTCGCCCGCCTTGCTGGCAGGCGTGCCCAATATCATGCGCCTCGCGCTGCACCCCGACGGGCTGGCAGCACAGATCGTCAATCTCTCGGAGTGGCGCCATCACCTGATCTCACGCCTGAAGCGCCAGGCCCAGGCGACAAGCGATACCGAGCTGGACGATCTGGTCACCGAACTGGAAAGCTATGCCGCGCCGCCCATGGCGGATGCGAAACCGCAGGATCTGGGCGGCATCGCGGTGCCGTTGAAGCTGCTGATCGGCGAGCGGGTGCTGAGCTTCCTCAGCACCACCACCGTGTTCGGCACCGCACAGGACGTGACCCTGTCGGAACTAACGCTGGAGACCTTCTTCCCCGCCGACGACGCCACGGCGGAGATGGTCAGGACATTGGCGAGCGGGGCCGGATAGAATGGTCCGGCCCTCACCTCATCAGAATCGATAGGCCAGCGTACCCATCACATTGCGCGGCGCGCCGATGAAGCAATCGCCGCGCGACAGGCACGATGCGAAATAAGACCGGTTGAACAGGTTCGTCGCGTTCACCGACAGGCGCCATTTGCTCCATTCGAGTTCGGCCAGTGCATCGACCAGCGTGTTGTCGCCCGTCACGATCGTCCAGGCCGGGCCGACCGACTTGCGATTGCCGGTGTAGCGAACGCCGGCACCCAGCCGCAGCGACATGGCATCGCCCACCGGCAGCGTCTTCATGCCCCAGATCGATGCGTTGTGACGCGGGTAATAGTCGAAGTACGGCGAGTCCCTGGTCTCAAGCTTGTTATAACCATAATTGACCGACAGCTCGTAATTGCCCGGCAAGGTACGCGTGGCCTCGATCTCGAACCCTTTGGTGGTGAGTTCGCCCGACTGGATCTGGCTCAGCGGCCTGTCGGGATCGTCGATCGGTCGATTGCGTTCGCGAATGTGGAAGACGGTGACGGTGACCAGCGTGGCGGCATCCGGCTGCCACTTTGCCCCCATCTCATATTGCGTGCCGGTTTGCGGTTTGAATCCCGCATGATCGGCGTTGAAGCCTGCGATCGGCTGGAAGCTTTCAGTGTAGCTGAAAAAGGGCGAGATGCCCGCACCGATCTCGCCGATGATGCCGGCGCGAAAGGTGGTGGCATTGGCAGACGGCGAGCCAGGACTCGTTACATGATCGCGCCGCGCGCCCAGCACCACCGACACGCGGTCGGCGAAGCGGATCTGGTCCTGGACATAGATGCCAAGCTGCTTCTGCGACTGTCGCGCCGCCACGGGATCGATCACCGGAACGGACAGCGCAGCATAATTGATGTTGTAAAGATCGACTATATCACGCCCAGACCCGTAGCGCTCGGTAAAGCGGTTCCAGCTATAGTCCACGCCCGCGAGCAGCAGATGGCTAACCCCGGCGCCAGTGTTGAACTTGATCTGGACATTATTGTCGGTGGTGAAGACGTTCAGCGTCGCCAGCTTGTCGTCGCTGTAGAGCTGGATCAACCGGCCGTTGCTCCCCGCGATATAGGGGTCGGTCGGGTTGGTGTAGCTGTTGGTGTAATGCGTGAAATAGCTCACATCGCTGTCGATGTAGCGCGCCTTCAGGTGCAGCTCGATCTGGTCGGTAATGCGCTGCTTGACCATCGCCGTGCCCTGCAACAGCCGGCCATCGTAGCGGTCATGCCCGGGCTTGCCGACGAACAGGGTGCGCGGCAGCCGCGGATTGCCGGGATTGTCGTACAGTGTGCCGACAATCGGCAGGAATTGCGGTGTCGAGCCGCCATGGTCGTCCTGATAAAGACCCAGCAGCGTGATGTCCGTACCGGCGCTCGGCTGCCAGCGCAGGGACGGCGCGATCATCACGCGATCGTCACGCACATTGTCGATGAAAGTATCGGAATCGCGCACCCGCGCGACCAGCCGCGCGGCGAGGCCGTCGGCGATCGGGCCGTTGATGTCGGCGAGCAGTTCCTTGCGGTTGTCGCTGCCATAGACTGCCGCGATCTCGCCGCGGGTGGTGAATTCAGGGGCCTTCGACACAAGGTTGACGATGCCGCCGATCGATCCCTGGCCGAACAAGACCGAGGCCGGCCCGCGCACCACCTCGACACGCGAGAAATTATACGGGTCGGACGTGGTGCTGACATAGGACCCGAAAATGTCGCGCATGCCGTCGCGGAACTGCAGCGCATCGATGCCGCGAATGGCGAAGCTGTCGACGCGTGAATCGCGGCCATAGGGATTCGCCGTGATCCCGGCGGCATAACGCACCGTGTCGCTGATATTGATCGCGCCCTGCGCACGGAACATGTCTTCGGTCAGGATCGTGATCGGTTGTGGCGTTTCGATCAGCGGTGTCGCTGTCTTGGTACCCGCACCTGCATCCTGCCTGGCGCGCTCGCCCGTGACGACGATGTCGTCGCGCCGGTCGCCGTCCGGCGTTCCGTCCGCCGCCCCATCCGCGGCCCATGCCGGGCCGCTCGTCAGCGCGATCAGCGCGATACCAGAAAACCCGAGAAACTTGCTCAATGTCATTGCGATCCCCTTATCTGGGCGACCCTCTATCGCTAATGAGAATTGATCGCAATGGCCAAAAGACAGCTAAAAAACGCTGTCTGCTGGTCATAGGATAGCACCCATTTCCGCAGCTTCGGCTTCGGCATTGCCCATCGAGACGAAGCACCGGGCGATCCCGACCATTGCGATGATCGCGTTTGAACCCTAGCGCGTCGTCGCAGGGCGTCAGGCTGTTGCGCGCTCGAACTGGGATGTGACGATCATGGCGACGAGAGCGGAAACCATATCAGATCCGGCCCCGTCGATCACTGCGCCGACCGCCACTGACCGATCCTTTCTCGGTCACCCCAAAGGCCTGGCCTATCTCGCCTTCACCGAGGCGTGGGAACGGTTCTCCTATTACGGCATGACCGCCCTGGTCGTGCTGTACATGGCGCAGCAATTGTTCCAGCCCGGCCATGTCGAGCATGTCGCAGGGCTGGCGGTGTATCGCGGCGCACTCGAGGCAGTGCTGGGGCCACTGTCACCACAGGCGCTCGCGTCGCAGACCTTCGGCTTCTATTCGGGGCTGGTCTATTTCACGCCGGTGCTGGGCGGGTGGGTCGCCGACCGGCTGCTCGGTGCGAAGCGGACCGTGGTGATCGGCGCGCTGCTGATGAGCGCGGGGCATTTCGCCATGACGTTCGACCAGAGCTTCCTACTCGCCTTGTTGTTGCTGATCCTCGGGTCGGGGTGTCTCAAGGGCAATATCTCGGCGCAGATCGGGCATCTATACCCGGCCGATGACGAATCGCGGCGCACGCGCGCCTTCACCATCTTCAGCATGGCAATCAATATCGGCGCAGTGCTCGGGCCGCTGGTGTGCGCCGGATTGGCCCAGGCCTATGGCTGGCATGTCGGGTTCGGCACGGCCGGGGTGCTGATGCTGCTCGCCACTATCACCTATCTCGCAGGGCAGCGCTATCTGCCCGATCAGCGTCCGCGCCGGCGCGACCGCGTGGCGGCGGCGCCGCTGACCGCCGCGGAGTGGCGCACCGTGCTGCTGCTGGTGGTCGTGATGGGCATCACGGTGTTCCAGACCATCACCTATTTCCAGTTCTTCAATGTCGGGCTGGTATGGATTGACAGCCATGCCGATCTCGCCACGCCGCTCGGCCATATCCCCGCCCCCTGGTTCAATTCGGTCGACGCATTCTTCAGCGTCATCGCAGTGCCGCCGCTGATCTGGCTCTGGGCACGCGAGGCAAGGCGCGGGCGGGAATCGAGCGACCTGACCAAGATCGGCATCGGCGCAGTGCTCGCCTCGATCTCGGCCGCAATCATGGCGCTGGCGGCGATGCTTGCCGGCGCGGGCACAACGAGCGCGCTGATCCCCTTTGCCGCTTTCGCGATGATCGGGGTCGCGTTCCTGTATTACTGGCCGCCCTATCTCGCGCTGATGTCGCGCGCCGCGCCGCCCAGCGTGAATGCGACGATGATGGGGTGCGCGTATCTTTCGCTGTTCATCGGCAACATCATCATGGGCTGGGTCGGTACATTGTACGAGACGATGCCGCCGGGAGCATTCTGGATGCTGAACGCCGGCATCTCGATGATCGGCGCGCTGCTGGCATTGCTGTTCGGGCCCGCGCTCGCGCGCCGGTTGGCAAGCGGTTCGTCTCAGCCCTGATCCGCTCTCCCGGCTGGTAATCCCATCATGGCGCGCAAGCGGCGAGCACAGGCGCGCAGTGCAGTGGCATCCTGCCGCGCCTTGGCGATCGACATGGCGCCCGTAAACATCGCCACCACCGTATCGGCCCACCCCGCAGCATCGCCGGCGGCGAAATCGGCCCGGCCAGCACGCTCGTCATGATCGAGGCGCACGGCGATCGCATCCTGCCAGGCACGATACTCGCCCTCCACCGCGCGGCGCAGCCCGTCATCGGCAAGCGATAGTTCGAGCGCCAGATTGCCGAGCGGGCAGCCCGAGACCGATCCCTGCCGGTCGAGCGCGTCGGCGGTCTCCTCGAACACACCGACAATCCCCTCGGCTCCGGACGGCGCGCTATCGACCGCCGCTATCCAGGTGGCGGCGATCTCGCCCGAGACGCGCTCCGCAACCACCGCCAGTGCAAGATCCTTCTTGGTCGGAAAATGATGATAAAGCGCGCCACCGGTCACCGCCGCTGCGCGCACCACATCGTGCATGCTGGTCGCACCATAGCCCTGCGTCTGAAATGCGCTGGCAGCGGCATCGATCACCCGCTTGCGCATCCCCGCCGGATCATTCTTCCGAAACTTCGCCCGTTCTGCGCGCACCATTCATGCCTCCTGATCGCCCCCGCAATTAACATCATTGACAAAACCGGACAACCGGTCTGTTATGGCAACATCAACGGGAGAAGACGAGTCGTGAAGCGGATTGAGCGATGACGGGCGGGGCGCATGGTTTCGACTTCCTCCACGGCGCGTGGCGGGTCACGCACCGCAAACTCCGCGCGCGGCTGGCCGGTGCTCGGGATTGGTTCGCCTTTCCCGGCACGCTGCAGGTCGATCCGGTGCTGGACGGTCTGGGCAATATCGACATCAACATACTCGACGATCCGAACGGCGCGTATCGCGCGCACTCGCTCCGGCTGTTCGATGTGTCGACCGGCTTATGGTCAATCTGGTGGATCGACCGGCGCTCGACCGCGATCGATCCGCCGGTGATCGGTCGGTTCGAGGGCGGCAAAGGGACGTTCTTCGGCGACGATCTGTTCGCCGGAAAACCGATCCGGGTGCGCACCACCTATGAACCGATCGACGACGCCCGTGCGGAATGGACTCAAGCCTTTTCAGACGATGGCGGGGCAAGCTGGGAGGTCAACTGGGTCATGGAATTCAACCGCCCATGACCGCGACCTCTATTCACCTATCGCGCAGGAGACTGATCGGCATGACCATGACCGGACTCGCAGCATTGGGCAGCAGCGCCTTCGCGGCAGGCCCGCCCGCGGCCCAACCCGTGATCGAGCTGCGCCAGTACAAGATCCTCAAGGGCCGTCGCGACGCGATGATCGCCCTGTTCGAGCGCGAGTTCGTCGACAGCCAGGAAGCGCTGGGCATACGCATCATCGGGCAGTTCCGCGATCTCGACGATCCCGACCGCTTCACCTGGATCCGCGAGTTCGAGAGCATGGCGGCGCGCGCTACCGCGCTCAACGCCTTTTATTTCGGGCCGCTATGGAAGGCGCATCGCGATGAGGCCAATGCCTTGCTCGACGACAATGACAATGTCCTGTTGCTGCATCCTGCAGTTGCGGGGCTTGGCTTCGGTCCGCTGACGCGCCCGGTCATGGCGGGCGGCCCCGCAGGTCTGGTGATCGCGACGATCCATTATCTGTGGAAAGATGCCGGCGAGGGGTTCGGCAGCTTCTTTCAGGAACGGATGCAACCAGCGCTCGCCGCGGCGGGTCTGCCCGTCCTGTCCGCCTATGTCCCGGAGCGCGAACCGAATAATTTCCCGCGCTTGCCGGTGCGGCAAAGCGAGAAGCTGTTCGTCTGGTTCACGCGCGTTCCGGATGCCGCCGCTTATGACGCGGCAATGGTGAGATTGCGTGCGGACAAGCTATGGCATGCCACGACCGGCGCCGCGCTCGACGATTTCGAAGAGCGCGCGGCACAGATACTGCGGCTTGCACCGGCCTCCCGCTCGACGCTACGCTGAGCAGGCACATTGCTCCGGCCCGCCGGCACGGTAAGCTGGCGGCATGACCATCGACGCAATCCACGCCAGCCGGGCAACCGCCATGATCGGCGCCGCCCTGTTGGCACTCATTGCAACGGGCGCCCGGGCGCAGGACGTGCTTCCCGCCGCCTCCCCTGCCCCGCCGCCATGCCGGATGGTCGGCGACGCGCCGAGCGCGGCAGGCGTTCCGCAGTTCATCCGCATCGATCCCGCCGCCGCCACGCGCATGGCCGAGATCGGGCTCGACCGTGCGGGCATTTTCGCACGCATGGCGGAGACCTCGATCCCCGAGACGATGGGCTGCTGGGCCATGCCGGCGGGAAATTTCGACAGCCAGCTGATCTCGGTCGGCATGGCGCAGTGGAATTTCGGTACCGGCAGCCTGCAGCCGGTGCTGCAACGCTGGCGCGACGGATTCAGCTCGGGCGGGCGGTTCAAACGCGCGTTGAAGGCGCTCGCGCCAACCTATGGCAAATTGCTTTTCTCGAAGGATTGCCGCGTGGTGCCGGTGCGCGACAAATGCCGCGCCGGGATCCTTGCCGCAGAGGATGCGAGCGGCCGGCTGAACCCGGTGATCGCGACGGAGCTGACCGCGATCTTCGAAAGCGACGCGATGCTGCAGGTCCAGACCGATACTTATATCGAGCTGCTCGATGCGGTGCGGCTCGACTTGCTGCGCGTCTTTCCCGCCGGGCAGATGACCCTGCGCAAGGTGCGCTGGGCGATCGACACCCGGGTGCAGCAGGGCTTTCTGCCCGGCGACGAGGATGTCGCGCGGCTGCGGACGAAGTTGGCTGCAATGCCCGAGGTGGAACGCTGGCCGCGGCTGCGCGCGATCATCGCCTGGTACAAGGCGCTGGCCGAGACGATCGACCAGGACGGCGTCGGCCGCGACCATCAATGGAATGTGCAGCGCTGGGCCTGCATGATCGATGCCGGCGCGATCGATGCGGAGCAATATGAACTGCTCAGCCTCACCTTCCTGCGCAGCCGCACCGCGATCGGCAATAGCGGGCGTTGGCAGGCACTGACTTTCGAACGGCGTGCGAAGATCATCCTTGGCGTCGGCAGCGTCAGCGGCAAGCGCGATGGCGAGTGCGCGGCACAGCCTGCGGCATCATGATGCCCCGAACGTGCGTCAGATCAGCCTGACCAGCGCGGTGCCCACTACCGCAATCCCCATCGACAGGAGCGGCGAGCGCCAGATCAGCATCGCGACCATCGCGCCGGCGACGCCCGCCGCGAGTGCTACATCGCCGGCCAGGATCACCGGCACCACGAACGCGGCGAGCGTACAGGTCGCAAGATGGTCGAGCAGCCGGCGAACTGGCTCAGGCACGCGATTGGTCGCGACCAGCCAGGCGCCGAGGATGCGCGTGGCATAGGTGGCAAGCGCCATCATCCCGATCGCAAGCGCGGTCATCTCAGCGTCTGGCATCGAGGCAATAGCCGAACAGCGCGCCGCCGAGCGCACCGGAGATGACCGCCCAATGCGTCGGCATGACGAGCGAGAGGCCCGCGGCTGCGCCTCCCGCGACGATCCAGGGCGGAACGTCGCGCGGCCCCTTTGCTGCACCGATCAGGACGCAGACGAAAAACGCCGGCATCAATGCATCGACACCGAACTGACGCGGATCGCCGATCGCCTGGCCGGCAAAGGCACCGACCAGCGTTCCCGCAACCCAGGTCAGCCAGAGCAACAGCCCGCCGCCGAGCAGATGGCCGAGGTCGCGTTCGCCACCGGCGATCGCCTGGCGGGTCGAGGCCCAGTTCGCGTCGCTGAGCACAGCAAGCACCGCATAGCGCCGCACCGGCGGCGCGGCATCGAGATAGTCGCCCAGCGTCGCACCGAGCACGACGTGACGGCCGTTGATTGCCAGCGTGGTCATCAGGATCGCGACCCAGGGCAAGGGATACTGCCACAGATCGAGCACCGCATATTGCGCCGCGCCGGCAAAGACGAAGCCGCTCATCGCCGCTGCTGCTGCGGGGCTCAGGCCGGCCTCGACCGCCGCGGCGCCGAAGCCGATGCCGAACACTGCCACGGCGATCGCGGCGGCGAACAGGTCGCGAAACCCGCGACCGACACCGGCGAGGGACAAGTCTGTTGCGGCAGCGGGCATGGCATACCCCTTATCGCTGCGCGCGCGCCGGGCAAGCGACGCAAATGCCAATGCGACGAACATCGCGCCAATTGTTGAGATTGGCATGATATCCGGTTAAACGAAGATCATGCCGGATACACCCCATTTCGATCCACCTCATTCGGTCGCGATCCTCGCCTATCAGGGCCTGTGCCTGTTCGAATATGCGACCGCGCTGGAGGTGCTGAGCAATCGCCGCTCGGCTGACGACCGTCCACTCTATGCGGTGGCGAGTTTCTCGCTCGAAGGATCGTCGATCCTGACCGACCGCGGCGTACCGATCACGGTCGAGGCATCGGATGAGGTGTTTCACGACGCGCAAACCATCGTCGTACCCGGATGGCGCATGGGCCCCGTACCGGACCCGATCGCCGCCGCGCTGGCCATGGCGCATCGGCGCGGCGCACGGATCGTGTCGATCTGCACCGGCGCGTTCGTGCTGGCGGCGGCAGGGCTGCTCGACGAGCGGCATGCGACGACGCACTGGCAATATGCCGACCAGCTCGCGCGCGACCATCCGCGCGTCTCGGTCGATGCGATGGCGCTCTATATCGACGAGGGCAGCATCATCACCTCGGCCGGATCGTCGGCCGGGATCGACATGCTGCTTCATCTCATGCGGCGCGATTTCGGGGCGGCGGCCTGCAACGCCGCTGCCCGCGCGATGGTCGTGCCGCCGCACCGCGAAGGCGGCCAGGCGCAATATGCCGAAACTCCCGTGGCCGAAGTTCATCACAAGGCATTCTCGATGGTGATCGAACGGTTGCGGCGCGATCCAGCCGGCGACCACCGGATCGAGACGCTCGCCGCCACAGCCGCGATGAGCCCGCGCACCTTCTTCCGCAAGTTCCGCGCCGCGACCGGCCATACGCCCTATGACTGGATCCTGCTCGAACGGATCCGGCTGGCCAAGGCAATGCTCGCGGAGGGCGACCTGCCGGTCGAGCGCATCGCCGAACGCGCAGGCTTCGGTGCCGCCGATACCTTCCGGCACCATTTCCGCCGTGTCGTCGGCACCACGCCGAGCCAGTTCCGTGCCGCCTTCCAGCATGACGGGAACTCGCTCCAGGCGGCCGAATGATTGGCGCGATCTGCCGCCCCTTTGGCAGTTCGCACGCTCGCCCTATTCGGCCGATCGCCGGACAAGCAACCGCCAACAAACGGAGTGCCATGTCCATGATTGCAAGGATCTGGAAGGGCGCGGTCCCCACTATCAGGGCGGCTGACTATCTCGACCTGATGCGCTCGGTGTCCCTGCCCGACTATCGCGCGGTGGAGGGCAATGCCGGCGCCTGGTGTCTCCACCAGCAAGATGGTGATCTGACGCAGATCACCATGCTCACCTTCTGGACCGATATGGCCGCGATCTCGCGTTTTGCGGGGAGCGATCCGGCGGTGGCGAAATATTATCCGTTCGACCCGGATTTCCTGATCGAGATGACCCCCGGCGTTGAGCATCTCGAGATATTGCAGGCCTGAAACGATATGCGATGCAAGATGGTACACTTGCAGATCACCTACCTAAAAAACGAGTCGCAGCCCGGCCATTTTATGATTAAGGAAAGATTGCCGGTCCCGCCGGCAAACTAGGGGGGGAATCATGATTACACTCGGCAAGCGCCTTATGGTCGCTTTGCTCGCGCTATTGGCGAGCTCCTTGATTTACAGCGCGCCGGCAGCGGCGCAGGCAACGCGGACCTGGGTGTCCGGCGTCGGCGACGACGCCAATCCTTGCAGCCGCACCGCGCCGTGCAAGACCTTTGCCGGCTCGATCTCCAAGACCGCCGCCGGCGGCGAAATCAACTGCCTTGATCCGGGCGGCTTCGGCACGGTGACGATCACCAAGTCGATCTCGATCATCTGCGAGAATAACCCGGAGGCCGGCGTCACCTCACCGGGCGTCAACGGCTTCATCATCAACGGTACCAATGTCAGCGTCGTGCTCGCCGGCATCGACGTTGAGGGCCTGGGCAACACCACGACCACCGCGGGGGTCAACGGAATCAATTTCCTCAACGGCGCATCGCTGATCGTGCGCGACATGAAGATCCGCGGCTTCCGCAATGGCTACGGCATCAATTTCGCGCCCAATTCCAACGCGCAGCTGTTCGTCGAGAACACGATCATTTCCGATAGCGGCAGTTCCACGACGGTTACAACCGGCGGTGTCAACGTGGCGCCGGCTGCCGGGATGACGGCACGTATCACGATCGTCAATTCGCAGATCGTCAACAATCTGAACGTCGGCCTGCGCATCGATACTACGGGCATTGTGGGATCGAAGATCGTCGCGTCGATCGACAACACTCAATTGGTCAACAATGCGAATGGCCTTCTGATCAAGACGCCTGCGGGCACCGGCGCGGCGGATTTCACGCTGACCGATTCGAACATCGCTCAGAACACCGGCTTCGGCATGATCATCAACGGTGCGGCCACAACGGCACGCGTCGGAAATACCACGATCACCAATAACGGCACCGGGATCAATCTTCTCGGCTCGGCAACCGTGAAAAGCTATGGCGACAATCGTCTGGATGCGAACACGACCGACGGAGCCTTCTCCTCGATCCTTCCTAAAAAATAGACCTGCCTTGAAACTGGATTTGGCCGCGTATCCGCATATCTGTGTGGTGCGCGGCCATTGCTCGAGCATATAGCTCAGCGCGATTGGTCATCCGGCTCGAGCAGGCCATCGGCCAGGGCCTGGGTTACAAAGGCCCTGACGTCGGCGGCCACCGTCGCGCGCGGCGCATCATGACACGCGGCAAGCGTATCGACGATCGCATCCACGTCCTCGCCCCGGGCAATGCTGCGCCAGATCTCGGAAGCGATCGGGTTCAGTCCGTGATATTTCTCGTCGCGCAAATCGAAGAGCACCAGCTCTCCCTCAACATCCTGCCAGACGATGCGATCGGATAGCGTCGGCGGCAAACTACTTACTCCAATAGAGGGGGAATCCCTCGATATCACGCAAAGCGCCCGCCATGAACAGCGGGATCGACCCGCAACCGCCGGACGATCTATCGCGGGGCTCCCCATGCGCGCATGAAGCTGTCGATCGCATCATCGATATCCTGCGCGACGCTGCCCGGATTGCGGAAACCCTCGATCCCCAGCAGCATCTCCTGGAAGCAGCCCGACTTGCACATCGACGCGAATTGCCGCGCGGCAACCATTGGGTCGCCGGGCCGCAATCGGCCATCGTCCATTGCCGCCCCGATATACGTGGCAAGCCGCGCCCTGCCGCGTTGCGGCCCGCGCTCGTAGAACATCGCGCCGAGCTCTGGAAAACGCTGGGCTTCCCCCATCACGACACGGTGCAGCGCGACGATCGACTCCGAAAGGATCGTCGCCATCATAGCGGTCGCAAAACGGCGCAGCGTCGGCTCGATCGGCCCAGCCGGGTCGAGCTCGATCATCCACACGCTGCTGTACTGGTCGACGATATCATCGACCACCGCCGCGAACAGATCCTGCTTGGACGGGAAATAGGACCAGAGCGTGGTCTTCGACCCCCCGACCGCCGAGGCGATCGCCGACATGGCGGTCTGACCATAGCCATCGGCGAAGAAGGCGTCGCGCGCTGCATCGACAAAGGCCTGGCGCCGCAATGCACGGCCATCCGGCTGCTTCGCGGCGATGGCCGGATTGACCACGACAAAGGCCGAGCCGTGCACATCCTCGCCGCTGGAGCGCACGCGATGGTCGCTGGAGGGATCAGTAATACTATCTGGTATCATTTTGATTGACAGCCGTAACGAACAAGATCAGGGGCGAATGATACCAGATAGTATCAGGCCTGACCATGCGTCGATTCTCCATTCCCTTTTCGGCGTGCCCCGTCGCGCTCGCCGCCGCACTCCTGGCCGCCCCGCTCGGCGGCTGCGTCACCGTGCCCGATCTCGGCACCAAGCCCGAACCGCGCAGCGCCGCGACGCTCGACTCGGCACAGACGTTGCGGACCACAGCGGCTGCGACTCAGGCCTGGCCCGAACCGGCGTGGTGGACGGCGTTCGGCGATCCGCAGCTTAACGGGCTGATCGATGAAGCCCTGAAAGCCTCGCCCGACGTGGCCGCCGCCGTGGCGCGAATCAACGCTGCCGATGCGCTGGCACGGCAGACCGGCGCCGCATTGCTGCCCGGCCTGAGCGTCGACGGCACGGCCGGCGGCAACAAGCAGAGCAAGAACCTCGGCATCCCACCGCAGTTCGTCCCCGACGGCATCCAGGATACCGGCCGGTTGACTGCGACCGCGTCATTCGATCTCGATTTGTGGGGCAAGAATCGCGCCGCATTGGCCGCAGCGACCTCCGAAGCCGAAGCGGCGCGAGTCGATGCCGATCAGGCGCGACTGATGCTCGCCACCAATGTCGCCACCGCCTATGCCGAACTGGCGCAATATCATGCCGAGCGCGATGTCGCGGTCGAGGCGCTGCGCGTGCGCGGCGCGACCGCCAAACTGACCGCCGAGCGCGTTGCGGTCGGCGTCGATGCGCTGGGCAGCCAGCGCCAGGCGGAATCGCGCGTCCCGGCCGCCCGCGCCGACATCGGCGCGCTTGACGAAGCGATCGCGCTGACTCGCAACCGGCTGGCCGCCCTGGTCGGCGCCGGCCCGGATCGCGGATTGACCATCGCCCGGCCGACGCTTGCCGCCACATCCGCCGGGCTGCCCGACAATGCCGGAATCGACCTGATCGGGCGCCGCCCCGACATCGTCGCAGCCAGATTGCGCGCCGAGGCCGCCGCCAAGCGGATCAAGGTCGCACGCGCCGATTTCTATCCCAATATCAACCTGTCGGCAGTGGTCGGACTGCAATCGCTTGGGCTCGGCCAGCTGTTCAAGGGCGGATCCAGCTATGGCAATGCCGGGCCGGCTTTCTCGCTGCCGATCTTCGACGGTGGGCGCATCCGTGGCCGATATGTCCAGGCGCGCGCCAATTACGACACGGCGGTCGCGCAATATGACGGGGTGCTGATCACCGCGCTGCGTGAAGCCGCCGATGCCGTGGCCAGCCAGAACGCGCTCGGCCAACGGCTCTCACAGCAGCGCGAGGCGCTGACCGCCGCCGCCGATGCCAGCCGCATTGCCGCACTGCGCTACAAGGGCGGGCTTTCGACGCTGCTGCCCGTACTGACCGCCGATGATTTCGAACTCACCACCCGGCGCGCCGTCGTCGATCTCGAGGCGCGCCGCGTCGCGCTCGACATCGCACTGATCCGCGCGGTCGGTGGTGGCTACCGCATGACACCCAAGATGATGGGGGAGATAAAGTAATGGCCGACGCCCCGACACCGCAGCCAGTAGCAATCGAAACCGAAGCCGCAGCCGCGCCGCCCACCGCCGGCAAGCGCCGGAGGCTTTTGACCATCCTCGCCATCGTGGTGGTGGTGATCGCAGCCCTGTGGGGCCTGTGGTATTTCATATTCGAGGCCGGACGCGTGCACACCGACAATGCCTATGTCGGCGCGGACTCGGCGCAGGTGACGTCGCTCGTCTCGGGCCCGGTGGCTGAAGTCCGTGTCGGCGGGACTCAGGCGGTGAAGAAGGGCGACATACTGGTCGTCATCGACGATGCCGATGCGAAGATCGATGTCGCCACCGCCGAGGCGGCATTCCGCCTGGCGCAGCAGCGGTTCGGGCAATCGGCAGCACAAGCCGATTCCGCTCGCGCCAAGGTACAGTCGCGCGACGCGGAGATCGCTCAGGCCCGCGCGCGGCTGATCGACGCCGATGCGACACTTGAACGCACCCGGATCGAGCTTGCCCGCCGCCAGCAGCTGATCAGCAGCGGGGCTGCATCGGGCGAGGAACTGAGCAGCGCGCGCGCCGCTTATGACAGCGCGCGTGCAGCCCGGGAACTGGCCAAGGCCGGCATCGCGTCCGCCGTCGCCACGCAGAACTCGGCCGGTGGCGACGCCGCGGCGAGCGAAGCGCTGGTGCGCGGCACGACGATCGACACCAATCCCGACGTCGCGAGCGCGCGTGCGCGGCTCGACAAGGCACGGCTCGACCTCGCGCGCACCGTGATCCGCGCACCCGTCGACGGCATCGTCACCAACCGCCAGGTGCAGGTCGGCCAGCGTATCGCGGCCGGTGTCCCGATCATGACCCTGGTGCCGATCGCCAGCGCCTATGTCGACGCCAATTTCAAGGAGAGCCAGCTGCGCCATGTGAAGATCGGCCAACCGGTCGAACTGACCTCCGACTATTATGGCGGCGACGTGGTGTTCCACGGCAAGGTCACCGGATTTGCCGGCGGCACCGGGGCGGCCTTCTCACTGATCCCGGCGCAGAACGCGACCGGCAATTGGGTCAAGGTGGTGCAGCGCCTGCCGGTGCGCGTGACGATCGACCCGAAGGACCTCAACGCCCACCCACTGCGCGTCGGCCTGACGATGGACGCGGTCATCGATACGCGCGGCAAGTAAGATGGCCGACAGCGAAAACCCGGGAAGCGAGGTCGAACCAGCTCCGCTGAGCGGCGGGAAACTGCTGCTGGCGGGCATCGCGCTCGCGCTCGCCAATTTCGTCGTCGTACTCGACGTGACGATCGCCAATGTCTCGGTCCCGCATATCGCGGGCGGACTGGCGATTTCACCGACGCAAGGGACGTGGGTGATCACCTCCTATTCGGTGGCCGACGCGATCAGCGTGCCGCTGACCGGCTGGCTGGCTTCGCGCTTCGGCACGGTGCGCTGGTTCATCATGTCGCTGCTCGGCTTCGGCTTCTTCTCGATGATGTGCGGCTTGTCGAACAGTCTCAGCATGCTGGTTGTGTTCCGCATCCTGCAGGGTCTGTCGGGCGGCCCGCTGATGCCGCTATCGCAGAGCCTGTTGCTGCGCATCTTCCCCAGGAAGATGGCCGGCGCCGCCATGGGACTATGGGCGATGACCACGGTGTGCGCACCGGTCGCCGGGCCGATCCTGGGCGGGTTGATCAGCGACAATTGGTCCTGGCCGTGGATTTTCTTCATCAACCTGCCGGTCGTCGCCTTGTGCATCTTCGTGGTCACGCGGCTGATCACCCCGTTCGAGACCAAGAAAGCCAAGGTCGGCATCGACATTATCGGGCTGGTCCTGCTGGTGGTGTGGGTCGGTGCGTTCCAGCTGATGCTCGATACCGGGCGCGAACATGACTGGTTCTCCTCACCCTTCGTGGTCGCGATGGCGATCATCGCCGGGATCGGTTTTCCCGCCTTCGTGATCTGGGAACTGGGCGAGAAGAACCCGATCGTCGACATCAAGGTGTTCCGGCATCGCGGCTTTACCGTCGGGACGATCGCGGTGGCACTTGGCTTTGGCGCATTCTTCGCCTCGGTTGTGCTGACACCGTTGTGGCTGCAATCGGTGGTCGGCTACACCGCGACCGAAGCCGGCTATGCGACTGCGTTCGTCGGCGTGTTCGCGGTGCTGATGTCGCCGATCGCCGCACGACTGATTGGCAAGGTCGACCTCCGCATCACCGTCTGTGCCGGGATCACCTGGCTGGCGGTGATGTCGCTGCTGCGCGCAGGATGGAGCACCGATTCCGATTTCTGGACGCTATCGATGCCGCAATTGCTGCAGGGGATCGGCATGCCGTTCTTCTTCATCGGCCTGACCGCGCTGGCGCTGTCGGCGGTCAAGCCGAACGAGACCACGTCGGCCGCGGGTATCATGAGCTTCGTGCGCACGCTGTGCGGTGCGGTCGGCACAGCGATGGCGACCACTGCCTGGGACAGTGCGTCGCGAGTCAGCCGCTCCGACATGGTGCCTTCGCTTAACGGTGTCAGTGAGACCATGGCGACGATGGAGTCACGTGGCATGTCGACCGAACAGGCACGCGGCGCGGTCGACCGGCTGGTCGATGCACAGGCCTCGACGATCGGCGCGACGCATGTCTTCACTCTCGCCTTCGTGATCTTCGTGATCGCCGCAGCGGTTGTTTGGCTCGCCCCCAAGCCCAAGGCCGGCGTCGGAATGGGCGCGGCGCACTAGGTCCCGCAGCCCGCTGTTCCCCGGCGACCAGCCCCCCGCCGGGGAACAGCCCCAGTCTCACGGCGATGATCGACCCGGGCTCGATCGCCTTTGCGAATGTCGGGAACGATTCAAACCCATGACGGTTCATGCCAGCCCGGTGCCGGGACAGGCCCATCCGCGGGCCGCCGCCGCTCTTTGACATGACTGGGAATATAGGGTGATCGCCAGATGCTGTTCCGGCCCGAACAGCACCCGGTTGCATGCTGTTATGGTGCTGTTTTCATGCTGTTATTCAATAACAGCATTTTCGCCCACAAATCATTGAAAACACTTCGGTAAATTCAACCCAAAATCCAACTTAACAGCAACGAAAAAATTGCCGCTGATAAACAGCATAAAACAGCATGCGGCGTGGTCCGCCGGCCGGCTGTTCCCGGCCCCGTTATCCCTCCGACGGCTCCCCCAAACCAACGGAAACTGCGCTTCACGCCGCCGCGATCACGTCGACCGGTTTCATGCGCGGCACGAGAATGTGGATCAGCGCCAGCGCGATCAGATAGACGCTGCCGGCAACCGCGAAGATCAGCGTATAGCTGCCGGTGGTTTGCAGCACATAACCGACGAACTTCGCCATCAGCATGCCACCGATCGCGCCTGCCGTACCGCCGATACCGACCACCGACCCGACCGCCGCGCGCGGGAACATATCCGACGGCAGGGTGTAGAGATTGGCCGACCAGGCCTGGTGCGCGGCGGTGGCCAGACCGAGGATCGCGACCGCGGCCCAGAGATGGTCGACATATTGCGCGAAGAAGATCGGCGTCACCAGGAAAGCGCAGGCGAGCATGGTCAGCTTGCGCGCGCGATTGGCCGGCAAGCCGCGCTTCATCATCTTCGACGATGCCCAACCGCCGGCGACGCTGCCGAAATCGGAGATGAGGTAGATCACGACCAAAGGCGGGCCGAAGGTCAGCAAGTCGAGGCCATAGGCCTTGCCGAGGAAATCGGGCGTCCAGAACAGAAACAGCCACCAGATCGGATCGGTCATGAATTTGCCCAGCGCGAACGCCCAGGTCTGGCGATAGCGCAGCAGCTTGAACCAGCTGATGCGCCCGACCGGATCGACCGGGTCGCTCTCGATATAGGCGAGTTCGGCGGCGCCGACCTTGGTGCTCTCGCGCGGGCGACGATAGAGCGCGATCCACGCGATGAGCCAGACCAGGCTGGCGGCACCGGTGATGATGAACGCCATACGCCAGCCATAAGCGATGGTGATGACCGGCACGAGCAACGGGGTCAGCACCGCGCCGATATTGGCGCCGGCGTTGAACACGCCGGTGGCAAAGGCGCGTTCCTTGGCCGGGAACCATTCGGACACCGCCTTGATCCCGGACGGGAAGTTACCGGATTCACCGATACCGAGGATGAAGCGCGCAATCGAAAATTGCGCCGCGGTGGAGACGAATCCGCACAAGGTATGGCCCGCCGTCCAGATCACGAACGCGATCGAATAACCGACCCGCGCACCCAGCCGGTCGACGATCCAACCAAAGCTGAGATAGCCGATCGCGTACGCCGTCTGGAACCAGAAGATCACATCGGCGAAGGTCGTTTCCGACCAGCCGAGGTCGCCAGAGATGGTCGATTTGAGCACCCCGATCATCTGCCGGTCGACATAGTTGATCGCGGTCGCAGCGAACAACAGGGCGCAGATCAGCCAGCGATAGCGGCCCATCCGTTCGGCAGCACTGGCCACCACGGTATCGCGTGTCGGCATTAGCTCGCTCCCGGAGTGTTCGCGCGGTTCTGTGCGGCGATGATGCAGTCGATCGACAATGTCGTGCCGAAGCGGGCTTCGACCCGGTCACCTGCTTCGACCGGGTGTACGCCGGTGACGGCGCCGGTCGAAATCCATTGCCCCGGCTCGAGCGGCAGGCCGCGCCGTGCCGCCAGTGCGGCGATGAAACGCACCGCACCCCATGGCCCGTCTAGCATGGCCGCAGTGGTCGCGCGGCCAACTTCGACGCCGTTGATCGACAGCGCGACCGGGATCGAGTCGAGATCGGCGTCCCGCCAGCCGGGCAGTTCCTCACCGACCAGCAAGCCATTATTATTGCCGAAATCGGACACTGTCACTGCCGGCCCGAGATCGTTGATGGTCGGGAGCGGTGAGCTGGCGATCTCGATGCCGATCGCGACGCGATCGATCAGCGCGCGCGCCTCCTCCAGCGTCCAGTCGGTCTTGGCCGGGTCCGGCCGGGTCCCGATCCGCAGGATGAATTCCGCTTCCGCGGCGGCAAAGCCCCCCCGATCACGGACATGGCTACCGCGTTGCCATTGTCCGTAGCGATGCTGTCGGTGAAGATCGGCCCGGCAAGCCGCTCGGCCCCGAGCCGGTCGGACGCCGGCGGATGAATCCGCCCGACCTTCCACCCGCCGACGGTGCCGCCGCGCAGGCCGATCGCCAGCCGCTGGATCTCATAGGCATCCTCGAGCGATTGCGGCAGCGCTCCGGGATAGTCGTCGAGCGGTTGCGCGTCGCGGCGCGCGGCGACGAAACGGGCAGCGGTCGATTGCGGCCCGTCGTGAAGCGTCGCCGTGTCGCCTGGTAAAGTGTCGCGAGTCATGCCGCCCTTCCATGATATAGGCTGTCGCCGGGGTCGAATTGCCGCCCGGGAAATGTGAAATCATAGGTCGACCTGGCGACCGACGGCGCGGCCTGGGCCAATGTGCGGACGGAAAGCGCAGTCATGCAATCGGCCAAAGCAAAGGCTGACGGATCGGAAAGTTGCGCACGACCTCGGCCACGACCGGATCCGCATCGAGCGAGAGCCACAGCGTCAGCCAGTCGGCACGGCCCAGCGCCTCGCCACCGAACAACAGGCTCGGCTGGCGCACCGGCAGATCGTCGAAATATTCGACATCCTTCGCATAGGGCCAGGCCCCCTTTTCGTGGATGAACGGTGCCATGAAGGCGATCGCCTTGCCGATCCCGCGTCCATCGGCCGTGGTGAAGCGCCACAGGTCATTGTCACGCGAGAGCAAACGGCAGGCACCGGCCAGCACATCGAGATTGAACAGCGAGTAGCTGTACGGCTTGGTCCGGGCGAGCTCGAGCGGCTGGCTTCCATCGGGCGCGATCTGGTGCGGGATAATCGTCTCGGTCAGTCGCGTACGAGCGGCATCGAGCACCGTCGCGTCGCCGACCAGCGAGGCAAAGGCAGCGGCTTGCAGCAGCCAGCAACTACCGTGATTGTTGGCCTGATCGCGCTCCTCGCGCCCCGCTGGCGATGTAGTCAGCCAGGTCAGATAGTCCCGAAACCAGCCCTCGACGCCCCTACGAACCGCTGCATAGCCCGGGGCGTGGGCTCGACCGAGCAATTCGACGGCGCGGGCGACCTCGACGATCTGGAGCGTATCGATAATGCCGATAGCGCGGCCGGTATTGACGCCGATGATCGCCTGGGCATGCGCCAGATCGGGTGCCATGCGTGTCGCCGGATCGACGAACCAGGCCTTGAGATGCGCTACCGCGTGATGCGCGTAGCGGGCATCTTTCGACAGCAACCAGGCTGCGGTCAGCGCGGGCATCTCGACTCCGAAGCGGATCAGTGCGTCACGATGCCCGTCGAACTTCGCCGGATTGGAAAAGCCGTCGCGGCGGATGTACGGACCAGATGGGCTGGCGGGATCAGGCCACCAATAATCCCCTTCCGAATAATAATCGTGACGGGTCCCCGGGCTGCGCGGTGCCGGAATGGCGGCGATCGTGCGCGGCGCGTGCGCTAGGAAGGCCGATCCAGCGCGCAGCACGCGAGCACGTTCGATAGCCGCCAGGTCGAACGGCGCGGGCGCGGCAATCGCCCTGCCCGCCAATATAAGACAGGCAGTACCGACGAGTAATTCGCGCCGCGCCATCATGCCGCAGCTCCCCGATGGCGCACGAGCGGCCGGGCGGGAAAGGCGATGCTTTCTCATCAGCGCGCATCGATGTGGTAGAACAGGGCGAGCATGCCCTCCCTTGACTGCGGATAGCGTCCTGCCCCCCAGGCCCAGTCGGCGCGGGTCAACAGCGCGTCGAGTTCATTCGCCGGCCACTTCATTTCCGTATAGCGCCAGCTCGCCGGTTGGCCGCGATAGGCACTGAGGAAATCGGTCGCCTTGCGCAGCCCCCGCCCCTTGTCGTCGGCATAGCTCCACAGATCGAGATCGAGACAACCGGCGATTTCCGCCACGTCATAGGCCGGTTCGAGCGCGTAGATCGAATAATGGAAGCTGCGCGTGCGGGTCAATTCGGCCGGGAGCGCCCCCGAGGGATCGAACTGCACCGCGATGCGGCGTTGGGGGAATTCCACCACGGTCTTGCGCGCGATGTCCGGGCGGCGTGCGAACAGTGCATAGTGGGTGAGTTGCGCGTCGAACCACATGCCGTGATTGTTCTTCGCCGCCTGTTCCTCACGCCCAATCGGGCTGGTCAGCATCCAGTCGACATAGCGGCCAAACCAGGTCTCCAGCGCCTTGGCCTCCGCCGCGTTCAGCGCGCCCGACGGGCCGATCAGCCCGATCGCGTCGATCACTGGCTGGAACGCGTTGGTATCGAGCACGCCCTCGGCCCGGCCATTCTCGCGGCCCGGCACGGCCTGGGCGAATTTGGCATTGGGATTCATCGCCGTGGCGGGATCGAGGAACCAGGTGCGGATCACCTGCGCGGCCTTCTCGGCATATCTGGGGTCGCCGCTGTAATAATAAGCGAGCGACAGCATCTCGGCGTCGCTGCTCATCCGGCCGATCGCGGTGCGGTCATAGGATCTTGTTTCGCGCTTCGGATTCACCTCGCCGTCACGGCGTACATAGGGACCCGAGGGATTGGCCGGATCGGGCCACCAATAGGGCGCGATGCTGAGATAATCATGCCGGTCGCCGGACAAGGGTATGGTGGTCTTGTCCATCACCGATCCGGGCTTGCGCTTGAGCGCGGCATTGGCGCGTTCGATCAGCGCGGCATAGGCCTTCGCCACCACGGGATCGCTGTCGCGCGCCGCCGTGATTGCCTCAAGCTGATCGGGCTTGAGATAGAAAGTGCGCCGCCCACCAAACGCCGCAGCATATCCCTCTTCCCCACGACACGCCGACGGTTGGACAGGTGCGCGCAAGGAAAAATCCGCCGCTGCCGAAGGAACTCCGGCAGCGGCGAAAACGGCAAGAGCGGGGAGAAGGGTCGCTTTGCCGATCCGGATCACAAGCGCACCCGGAACCCGAGAAAATATTGCGGCCCGCTGTTGCTGACCTCGGCGATGCTGTCATAGCCGCCTTTGTAGAACACATCCTTGGTGCCGGTGATGTTGAGCGCCTGC